>NZ_JABWRM010000028.1:0-41249 GCF_014268955.1 Pseudomonas sp. RW3S2
TGAGAGTAGGTCATCGTCAAGATTCATTTCGCAAAACCCCTATCTGCGCGAGCAGGTAGGGGTTTTGTCTTTCTGGCTGTCCAATACAGCGACTGAAAAGCCGATCTGGATCGCATCAGCCCCGCGCCAATTCGGCCAGGTGCGCCGTCGCTTCTTCGCTCTTGAGCACCAGTACATCCCCCTCAAGCGAATCAAGCACCACCTCGGCGGTATTGCCGATCAAGGCGCCAGATATCCCCGTGCGCGCCACGGTGCCGACGATGGTGACCACCGCATCGATCTGTTTCTCGGCATAGGGAATCAGTACATCGGCCGGCCCTTCGGCGACATGCAGGCGATCTTCGCTGATATCGAACTCCGCCTGGAATGCCGAGCACGCTTCGCGGTAGCGTTTTTCGATGGTTTCGCTGAGCTGATACACAGGGTCTGACGCCGAGAGCATCGGCGAGGGATGAGCGCTGATGACGTGTAACTCGCCTTTGGCCAGGCTGGCGATCGCATAGCCATGGTCGATGATGCTGGCATGTAGTCGCCGATGATCCCCGTCCTGATTCCCCACATCCACCGCCGCCAGGATCTTGCCGCCGGTCCAGGGCCGTTCGCTTTTGACCATCAGCACGGCGCAGGGGCACTGGCGCAATAGTTTCCAGTCGCTGGGTGTAAGCAGTGCCTTGCGCAGCGGATTGTCCGGACGATGCTCCTTGATCACCAGTTCGCACCCTTCGGCTTGCTGCACACTGACAATCGACTCGTGCAGCGTGTCATGCCAGGCCTGCTCATGGGTGACATTGTCGTAGCCATCATCATGCAGCTGGCTACTCAGCAGGCTGAGCAAGGCGCTGTGGTCCTGCTTCTTGTCGCACATCAGCAGATGCAGGCGTGCGCCGGTCACCCCGGCGATCAGCTTGGCCCGAGTCAAAGCCCGGCTGTGGGCGTGCTCGGGGTCGAGTACGACGAGGATGCTGCGAACGGCTTGCATGGGCATGACTCCCTTGGGATATGAAGACCAATGCCTGACTATAGTCGGCGGTCTGTGTCGCGCCGTTTGACGTGTATCAAGCATAGTCGCTGGCGATCGGCATCGCCCTCGGTATAATCCGCGCTCCTGCGATGTCACCCAGCTGTGAGCCTATGTCCCTGACCCCTGAAATCGACGCCTTCCTTGGCTGCCCTACGCCTGACGCCTGGATCGAAGCGGCGCTCGCCGACCAGGAAACCCTGCTGATCGACCACAAGAACTGCGAGTTCAAGGCCGCCAGCACTGCGCTCAGCCTGATCGCCAAGTACAACACCCATCTGGACTTGATCAACATGATGTCGCGCCTGGCCCGTGAGGAGCTGGTGCACCACGAACAGGTACTGCGCCTGATGAAACGTCGCGGCGTTCCCCTGCGACCTGTTTCGGCAGGACGTTATGCCTCGGGCCTGCGCCGCGTTGTGCGTGCCCACGAGCCGGTCAAGCTGGTCGATACCCTGGTAGTCGGTGCTTTTATCGAAGCGCGCAGCTGTGAGCGTTTCGCGGCGCTGGTGCCGCACCTGGATGAGGAGCTTGGCACCTTCTACCACGGCCTGCTCAAGAGTGAGGCACGTCACTACCAGGGCTACCTGAAACTGGCGCACCACTATGGTGAAGAAGCGGATATCGCGCGGGTGGTGGAGAAGGTGAGGGCAGTGGAGGCTGAGCTGATCAGCTCGCCGGACATGGAGATGCGCTTTCACAGCGGCATCCCGATGGCCCAGCCTGCCTGAGGGCGGCCGGGCCTGTGGAGGTGGGTCAGCTCACTGGCGACGGCCGAGCAGCAAGCCGACCACCAACCCGAATCCTGCGGAGATCGCGACGGTCTGCCACGGGTGGCCACCAATATATTCCTGCGTGGCATCTACCACCGGCTGTGCCTTCTGCCCCAGACGACTGGTGGCCTGGCGAGCCTGGCGCAGCTTCAGGCCGAGCTGGGCGCGCAAGGTATCGGCTTCTTCGCCCACCAGTGAAGCGCTATCGTCGAGGAGCTTTTCGGACTCCTCGATCAAGGCCTGCAGCTCGCTGAACACCTGGTCCTTGATCTGATCGCTATCGGCTGTTGCGGTGGATTTCCTGGCCATGAACACGTCCTCGTAGGTGGATTGACTTGTACAGTGGATAACGGCGTGCGTCGAAAGTTGCAACGGCATACCGGCGGCTCGCCGCTACAGTGTAAGATAGCGCTCATTTTCAAGCGGCAGGAAAGACCATGAGTTTCAATCTGGCCAATAGAGACTTCGCCGAACGTGCACAGATCGAGGCGGAAAAATCACGACTGTTCCAGTTTTGGCAGAACAATCTCGGCAAGGCCAAGGGCGAGGCGGCCCGCATGATCGCCGAGAAGCCTCGACGCAAGGGCAAGTGGGCCGAATGGGTCCGTGCCGAGCTGGAGGGTATGTCGCCTCCGGAGTTCGCCGACATGGTGCGCAGCGAAGTCAACAGGATGATGGCGGCGGCCAGCGCCAACCGTTGATCCTCACCAGCCAGCACGCCCAGGCTGCGGTAAATCGAGCTTGCCTTTATCGGTGAAACGCACCGTGCCCAGCGGCCCACCGGCCAGCTTCCCGCGCAACACATAGGGCAATCCTTGTAGCGACTGGGTCTGGCTCAGGCCGTACGCCTGACGCAGGAACGAAAACGCGGTGATACTCACCGGGACCACGATCACCGCCTCGTCATATCGGCCGATATGCCCACGCTGGTCACTGACACCTGCTGCCAGCGGTTGATCGTTCACCTCCAGGTTCAGTGCAATACCGTTGAAGTCCACCGGCGTCTCGTTGGGGTTCTGCACGCGTATCTTCACGGCCATGCGCAACTCCAGGTCCTGTCCGGGCAGGGGCTCGATGCCTATGACATTGATGTTCAGCGGATCGCGGTTGTGCAGCAGCGCACAGGCATTGAGCGCCAGGGCCAGCAGCAGGGCCAGGCAAAGTCGGGCGGTGTTGCGCAAGCAGATGGTCATCGCAAGGGCCTTGGCTGGAGACGGCCTTTGAGTGTGGCAAATACGTCCCATCGTTGAAACCCTCGCTATCGGCCTGAAGGAAACATCGCGAATCAACTCCATTGGTTTTCATGCTTTTGTCGCGAACCTGAAGCGCCTTAGGCTATCCAACGCTTGGGCGCGATTTTTCGTACCGGAGATGAAGGATGAAACCTACACTGCCTTTCCTGGCCATCAGCCTGCTGCTGTGCCTTCCCGCTCACGCGGCACCCGTGCAGATGCCCTTGCTTGCTGCCAGCGACCGCAATAACCCCTACAACAGCCCAATTCAGCGCGCCAACCCCAACAGCCGCCAAGGCAGTGTGCCAGCGACGCCGCCGGTGCGCGGCCCCTCGACCCAGCCCATTGTGCGGCCACCGACGCTGGACAACCGCGGCATCGGCAACGGTGACAACCTGCGCCGTCAACAACAGACCCCGAACCTGGAACCCACTCGGCCACCGCGCGACTCACAACGTGCGCCCTGAGCCTCTTGATTGGAAGGATCCCTGCATGACGCCACGTATCTGGATGACCACCCTGGCTGCTGCCGCACTGTTCCCGTTATTGGCACAGGCTGCCGACGACAAGCAGTTTGCGAGCGAAGAAGGGCAATTGACCGTCAGTACCGTCGCTGATGGTCTGGCCTACCCGTGGGCTCTGGCATTCCTGCCGGGGGGCAAGGATATGCTGGTCACCGAGCGCACGGGTAACCTGCGCATCGTTGGTGCCGAAGGCAAGGTCGGGCCGCCGCTGTCAGGGGTGCCCAAGGTCTGGGCGCAAGGGCAGGGCGGCCTGCTGGACGTGGTGCTTTCGCCGGAGTTCGCCAAGGATCGCACGGTCTATCTGTCGTATGCCGAGGAAGGCGCGGACGGCAAGGCGGGGACGGCGGTCGGACGTGGCCAGCTGTCGCAGGATCGCGCGCGTCTGGAAAATTTCACCGTGATCTTCCGCCAGCAACCCAAGCTGTCCGAGGGTAACCACTTTGGCTCGCGCCTGGTGTTCGACCGCGAGGGCTATCTGTTCATTGCCTTGGGCGAGAACAATCAGCGCCCCACCGCCCAGGATCTGGACAAGTTACAGGGCAAGCTGGTCCGGATCCTGCCCGATGGCGAGGTGCCCAAGGACAATCCCTTCGTCGGCCAGAAGAATGTGCGCTCGGAAATCTGGTCGTACGGGCACCGCAACCAGCAGGGCGCGGCGCTCAACCCCTGGACAGGCAAGCTCTGGACCCACGAGCACGGCCCGCGCGGCGGCGATGAGATCAACATCCCCGAGGCAGGCAAGAACTACGGTTGGCCGATCGCGACCCATGGCATCAACTACTCGCTGCTGCCGATCCCCGAAGCTAAGGGCAAGCATGTAGAGGGTATGGAAGATCCGCACCATGTGTGGGAGAAGTCCCCAGGCATCAGTGGCATGGCCTTCTACGACAGCCCGACCTTCAAGGCCTGGGATCACAACCTGTTCATCGGTGCGTTGGCCACTCAGGAGCTGATTCGCCTGCAACTCGATGGTGACAAGATCGTCCATGAAGAACGGTTGTTGGGGGAACTCAATGCGCGTATTCGCGATGTGCGGGTGGGGCCGGACGGCTACCTGTACGTGCTGACTGACGCAAAGGACGGGGAGCTGCTGAAGGTCGGCCTGCGCGAGGGTTGATGGCGGATCCGGGAAACCCCCATTACCATGGCGTTTTGCCTGCGATCCAACGCCATGACGCCCTACGCCCTTTATCAGCAAGCCATCGAGCAGCAAGGCTTTGCCGCCGACCCTGCGCAGGCCGAGGCCGTTGCCGCCCTGCAGCAGTGCTTCGAGGCGCTGGAGCAGGGGCGCGGCGGCCAGGGCGTCTATCTATGGGGGCCGGTCGGGCGCGGCAAGACCTGGTTGATGGATCAGTTCCAGCAGTGCCTTGCGGTTCCTTCCCGGCGACAGCATTTTCATCACTTCATGGCCTGGGTGCACCAACGCCTGTTTCTGCTGGCTGGCACCGCCGATCCACTGCACGCGCTGGCCCGGGAGCTGGCCAGGGATATTCGCGTACTGTGCTTCGATGAGCTGTTTGTCAGCGATATTGGCGACGCGATCATCCTCGGTCGCCTGTTTCAGGTGCTGTTCGACCAGGGCGTGGTCATCGTCGCTACGTCCAACCAGCCGCCCGATCAGCTGTACCTCGACGGGTTCAATCGTGAGCGCTTCTTGCCGGCCATCGCCGCGATCCAGCGGCACATGCAGGTCATCTCCGTGGCCGGCGAGCAGGACCACCGCCTGCACCCTGGCGAACAGCGTCAGCGTTACTGGATTGCCGAGGCGGGCAAGCCCAGCGCATTGGCCGAGGTATTCCGGCAACTGAGCGCGGATGACCCCGGCACCGACCAGCCGTTGCAGGTCGGTTCGCGGCAGATCCAAGTGATTCGCCGCAGCGAGCAGGTGATCTGGTGCCACTTCGCCGACCTGTGCGAGCAACCGCTGGCGGCGACTGAGTTCATGGCCCTGTGCGACCGCTATACGGCCATCCTGCTGGAGGGGCTGCCTGCACTGGGCGGGGTGCAACGTGCCGGGCGCATCGCCCGCGGAACCGAGGACGGCGCCCAGCGTGTAGTGGCCGGCGATCGCCAGCTACCGGCGCTGTCGCCCCGCGATGACAGTGTGCGGCGCTTCATCGCGTTGGTCGACGAATGCTACGACCGTCGGGTCGCCTTGTACCTGGAAGCCGAGGTCGCGCTCGAAGCGCTCTACACTCAAGGGTATCTGGCGTTCCCGTTCAGGCGGACCCTGAGCCGGCTGCGGGAGATGCAACTGCAACGCTTCGCCTGAAGGAGCCGACCATGGAGCTGCTGTCGCACCATCTGCTGACCCAGGCCTACAACAACGGCTGGGCCAACCATCGCCTGTACAAGGCATGCCTGCAACTGACCCACGACGAGTTCGTCGCCCCCCGTTGCAGCTTCTTTCCTTCGATCAAGGCCACGCTCAATCACCTGCTGACGGTGGACTGGTTCTACCTCAATGCCCTGGAGTGCGAGCAGCGCGGCGAAGCCCCCGAGGCCGATGGCGAGCGCTTCTTCGAGCCTGAGCAGCCGTTTGCCACCTGTACCGACCTGCATGCCCAGCAGGCCCAGGCCGACCAGCGCCTGATCGCGTATTGCCGGCTGTTGCGTGACGACCAGTTGCGGCGCTATGTGAGTATCGTGCGGGCTGACCGGGTCCAGCGCGAGCAGCGCCTGCGCCTGCTCTCGCACCTGTTCGAACACCAGATCCATCACCGCGGGCAGGTGCATGCGATGCTCAGCGACACCTCGGTGCGCCCGCCGCAGCTGGACGAATTCTTCTGCGAGGAGGAGGCGCCCCTGCGCGCGGATGATTTTGCCGAACTGGGGTGGAGCGAAGGGCAGGTCTGGAGGGCGTGACAGCTTCGTTCACAGAGTCTGTTCAGGAGCGGCCTTGTGGCCGTAAAAGACCGCTCCCAGCCTGCAGCAAGGCGAGTGCTACTGCTGCAACCAGTTGATCAAGGCTTTGTGGAACGCCTCAGGTTCCTCGATCTGCGGGGCATGCCCCATGCCTTCGAAGGTGACCAGTTGCCCTTGGGGGATCAGCTTGGTCACCTGCGGTCCGAGCACTGCGTATTTGCCCAGGCGTGCCTTGACCTCTGGCGGGGCAATGTCGCTGCCGATGGCGGTGGTGTCTTTGTCGCCGATCAGCAGCAGCGTCGGCATCTTCAGGTCCTTGAACTCGTAGACCACCGGCTGGGTGAAGATCATGTCGTAGATCAGCGCCGAGTTCCACGCCACCGCTTCGTGCCCAGGCCCTTTGTTCAGGCCTACCAGCATCTGCACCCAGCGCTCGTATTCCGGCTTCCAGCGCCCGGCGTAGTAGGTGTTGCGCTCGTAGTTGCGCACCCCTTCGGCATCGAGCTTGAGTTCACGCTGATACCATTGATCGACACTGCGATAGGGCACGCCCAGGGCTTTCCAGTCCTCCAGGCCGATCGGATTGACCATGGCCAGGCGCTCCACCTGCTGTGGGTACATCAGCGCATAGCGGGTGGCGAGCATGCCACCGGTGGAGTGGCCCAGCACGCTGACCTTGTCGATGCCAAGCTGTTGGAGCAGTGCATGGGTGTTGTCGGCCAGTTGCTGGAAGCTGTATTGGTAATGCTCGGGCTTGCTCGAGGTGCAGAAGCCGACCTGGTCCGGGGCGATGACCCGGTAGCCGGCTTTGCTCAGGGCCTCGATGGTGGTTTCCCAGGTGGCGGCGCAGAAGTTCTTGCCATGCATCAGCACCACGCTGCGACCATTGGCCTGGCCCTGCGCAAGGACGTCCATGTAGCCCATCTGCAGGGCCTGGCCCTGTGAGGTGAAGGCGAAGTGCTGGAGTGGGTGAGGGTAGGTGAAACCTTCGAGCTGTCTGCCATAGGTTGGCGACTCGGCGGCGATGGCCGAGCTGCCGACGAGGCAGGCCAGGGCCAGGGCGGTTGCGCGCAGCATCGGGGTACTCCGTGTAGGTTCAAGTAGGAAAAGGCGACTGTAGCAGTCAGTTGACCTTCGGAACCGTGAAAGGTGTTACCCGCTGTGAAACCAGCCCAGGGTGATCATCGCGACCACCAGGTAGCGCCCGGCCTTGGCCAGGGTGACCAGTAACAGGAAGCGCCAGAACGGCTCGCGCATGATCCCGGCGATCAGGGTCAATGGATCACCGATCACGGGCATCCAGCTCAACAGCAGCGACCACTGGCCCCAGCGCTGGTAACGCCGTTGTGCACTTTGCAGCTGACTGGCGCTGAACGGAAACCAGCGTTTGTCACGAAAGCGCTCGATCGCTCGGCCCAACAGCCAGTTGACCAGCGAGCCGAGCACATTGCCCAGGGTCGCAATCAGCAACAGCACAAGCCAGGCGTCGGGGTCGCGCAGGAGCAAACCGACCAGTACCGCCTCGGACTGCAGCGGCAGCAGGGTGGCTGCGCCAAAGGCGCTGAGAAACAGCGCCCAGAGACTGAGCATCAGTATTCGGCGACCACAGTGTCCTGGCCGTCCCGGGTCAGGCCGATGACCTGATAGGCATCCTTGTGGTCGCCCATTTCCATGCCGGGCGAGCCCATGGGCATACCCGGCACGGCCAGCCCCTTAAGATCGCTGCGTTTGGCCAGCAGGCGCACCTGTTTGGCGGGCACATGCCCTTCGACGAACTTGCCGTCGATCACGCCGGTGTGGCAAGACGCCAGGCGTGGTGCGACGCCCAGGCGCTGCTTGACCGCGCTCATGTTCGGCTCGACATGGTCGTTGACCGTGAAACCGTTGTCGCGCAGATGGCTGATCCACTGTTTGCAGCAGCCGCAGTTGGGGTCGCGGTAGACATCAATGACCTCGGCGGCCTGTGCCAGGCCACTGATGGCCAGCAGTCCAAAGGCCATCAGGTGTTTGCGTAGCATGGTCGAACTCCTTCAAAAACGCAGGCGCACACCTGCGACCAGACGGGTCTGCGCGGGGTCGTCGCCGTCTTCACGGGCCTGGTCGGCGCGGGTGCCGTGCAAGCGGTTGAAACTGACGCCGACATAGGGTGCGAAGCTGCGCGTGATTTCATAGCGCAGGCGCAGGCCTACTTCGCTTTCGGCCAGCCCCGAACCTTGCTCGCGCCCGGCATCGTTACGGCCGAAAAAGTTGGCTTCGAGGGTCGGTTCAAGGATCCAGCGATTGGTCAGCAGCATAGCGTAACTGGCCTCCAGGCGCAGCGCGGTCTGCTGTCGCTCACCGGCATAGGCGGTGGCCTCGAGCTCCAGCCCATACAGCGGCGTCCCTTGGATGCCGAACGCTGCCCAGGCCTGGCCGCTGGCAGGCTTGAAGTCCTGGCGTATACCGCCGACCAGCTCCCACCAGGGGCTGATGGCATGGCCCCAAAGCGCCTGC
The DNA here is from genome assembly GCF_014268955.1 of Pseudomonas sp. RW3S2. Lineage (NCBI taxonomy): Bacteria > Pseudomonadati > Pseudomonadota > Gammaproteobacteria > Pseudomonadales > Pseudomonadaceae > Pseudomonas > Pseudomonas sp. RW3S2. Next base: position 8,906 of record NZ_JABWRM010000028.1, read on the forward strand.
AGTTCGGCCTTGTGAGTGATGCCCTGTTCACGTTCACCTTCGCTGCGTAGCCACAGGCGATCGATGTCGCCGCCGATCCAGGCAGTGGCATTCCAGTTCAGCAGCCCGCTGTTGTCGAAGTGCTGGTATTCGAGTTGATCGACGATCACCGCCGCGTTCAGCGCATCGTCATGCACCTGGTGGCCCGGCAGAGGGGGAAAGGCTGCGCGGCGGTCGGCATCGGTGATGACCGGCAACGCCGTGGTGGGCTGGGTCGGGTTTTGCTGCGCGCGCACCTCTTCGCTGGCCAGCAGCACCAGCAGGGTCACACTGGCCAGGAGCCAGCGGCTGTTGAGCTCATTCATCGACCCGTACCTCGCGGAACATGCCGGTCTCCATGTGGTAGAGCAAGTGGCAGTGGTAGGCCCAGCGGCCCAGGGCGTCGGCACTGACCCGATAGCTGCGCCGGGTTCCGGGCGGGATATCGAGGGTGTGCTTGCGCACCATGAAGTTGCCCTGTTCATCCTCCAGGTCGCTCCACATGCCATGCAGGTGAATGGGGTGGGCCATCATGGTGTCGTTGACCAGTGTGATGCGCACCCGCTCGCCATAGGTAAGGCGCAGTGGTTGGGCGTCGCTGAACTTCACGCCGTCGAATGACCAGGCAAAGCGCTCCATGTGGCCGGTCAGGTGCAGTTCGATGTCGCGTGAGGGTGGGCGGCCGTCGGGGTCTTCGAAGCGGCTGCGCAAATCGGCGTAGGTCAGCACCCGGCGGCCGTTGCTGCGCAGGCCGATACCGGGATCACCCAGGTTCGGGCGCGGCGCCATGGTCTGCATATCGACCAGCGGGTTGCCGCTCTCGCTGGCCGGGTGGCGCTGCATGGCGACCATTGCCGCGTGATTCATGCCGGCCATGTTGGCGTGTTCCATGCCAGGCATGTCTGCCATTGCGGCGCCGCCCATGCCGCCGTGCCCCATGTCGTTCAAGGTCAGCCGGGGGCGTGGGTCCGTTGCCGGGATGGGCGCCTGCTGGCCATGAGCATGGGCCAGGGTGCCACGGGCAAAGCCGGTGCGGTCCATGCTCTGGGCGAACAGGGTGTAGGCTGGGGCATCGCCCGGCTCGACCAGTATGTCGAAGGTTTCGGCCACGGCGATGCGCAGTTCGTCTACCGTCACCGGCACCACAGGCAGGCCGTCTGCGGCGATCACCGTGAGTTTCAGGCCGGGGATGCGGAAGTCGAAGTAGGTCATGGCCGAGGCGTTGATCAGGCGCAGGCGTACCGTCTCGCCGGGGCGGAACAGGCAGGTGAAGTTGCCCTCCGGTGGCTGGCCGTTGAGCAGGTAGCTGTAGGTGGCCGCGCTGATGTCGGCAAGATCGGTGGGGCTCATGCGCATGTCGGCCCACATCAGGCGCTCGTCGACGGTCTTGCGCCAGCCGTCGCGCGCGACATCCTCGATGAAGTCACCCACAGTGAGCTTGTGGTAGTTGAAGGCGTCGGACTGCTTCTTGAGCGTCGCCAGCAGTGCTTCGGGGGCCTGGTCGCTCCAGTCGCTGAACAGCAGCACATGGTCGCGTTGGTAAGCGTGAGGCTCGGCCTCGCGGGGTTCGATGACGATCGCCCCATAGACCCCCGCCTGCTCTTGCAGCCCGGAATGGCTGTGGTACCAGTAGGTGCCACTCTGGCGCAGGGTGAAGTGGTAGAGGTAGTCGCCGCCAGGCTCGATGCCGGCGAAGCTCAGGCCGGGAACACCGTCCATGTTGGCGGGCAGGATGATGCCGTGCCAGTGGATCGAGGTGGGTTCGGTCAGACGGTTGCGCACGCGCAGGGTCACGCTGTCACCTTCGCGCCAGCGCAACTGCGGGCCGGGCAGGCTGCCGTTTACGGTGAGGGCCGTGCGCGGGCGGCCGGTGATGTTGACGGGAGTCTGGCCAACGTACAGTTCGAAGTCCTGGCCCTGCGCCGGTTGGCCTGGGCGATGGCCTTCGGCGGCGCTGGCCAGTGGGCGCCAGAGGCCCAGGCCGGCCACCGCGGTGGCGGCGCCGAGGCCTTTGACGAAGGTACGACGGGAGGGGCTGTGGGGCATGAATGGGCCTCAGGCAGGGCTTGGGTAGAGGCCTTGTCGCGATCGGGCGCGCCTTTCGAAGCCGCGGGCTTGCCTGCGAACGGGCCATGGAATAGCCCGATGATCCACTCCCATCCCTGTCAGCCAGCTGAGGCTGTCATTACAGCGCTGTCAGCTTAGGGCCTGCTGCGCAGGCAGGTCACGCATCAGCAACCCGAACTCGAGCGATACCTGTTCGGGAATCGGCAGGTACACCAAGTGCCCGTCGCCTGGCGCCACCTCGATGGCCTGGCCTTGGCGATCACCCAGCCGCTCGAGTTCGAAGTGGTAGTTGCCGCGAGGGGTCATCAGTTCGAGGGTGTCACCCAGCGCAAAGCGGTTCTTCACCTTTACCTCGGCCAGCCCGCCGATACGCAGGCCCGTCAGTTCGCCAACGAACTGTTGGCGCTCCGAGACCGAGTTGCCGCGCTGGTAGTTCTGGTACTCGTCGTGCACATGGCGGCGCAGGAAACCTTCGGTGTAGCCGCGCTGGGCCAGGGACTCGAGGTTGTCCATCAGGCTGCGGTCGAAGGGCCGACCGGCGACGGCGTCGTCGATCGCCTGGCGGTAGGACTGCACGGCTCGGGCGCAGTAGAAGTGCGACTTGGTACGCCCCTCGATCTTCAGCGAGTGCACGCCCATCCGAGTCAGGCGCTCGACGTGCTGTACGGCGCGCAGGTCCTTGGCGTTCATGATGTAGGTGCCGTGTTCGTCCTCGTATGCGGGCATCTCTTCACCGGGGCGATTGCCCTCCTGCAGCAGGAACACCTGGTCGGTTGGGGCGCCAATGCCCAAGTTCGGTTCGCACTCGCGCACGATCTCGCCGGTGGCGTTTTCCCCTGCCGGGGTCGCCTGGTACTTCCAGCGACAGGCGTTGGTGCAGCTACCCTGGTTGGCGTCGCGCTTGTTCAGGTAGCCCGACAACAGGCAGCGCCCGGAGTAGGCCATGCACAGTGCGCCGTGGACGAAGACCTCCAGTTCCATGTCGGGCACCTGCTGACGGATTTCCTCGATCTCTTCCAGCGACAGCTCGCGCGACAGAATCACCCGGCTCAGGCCCAGTTGCTGCCAGAACTGCACGCTGGCCCAGTTCACGGTGTTGGCCTGCACCGACAGGTGCATGGGCATCTGCGGGAAATGCTGGCGCACCAGCATGATCAGCCCCGGATCGGACATGATCAACGCATCGGGCGCCATCTCGATCACGGGCGCCAGGTCCTTGAGGAAGGTTTTGAGCTTGGCATTGTGCGGCGCGATGTTGACCACCACGTAGAAGCGCTTGCCCAGGGCGTGTGCTTCCTGGATGCCCTGTGCCAGGTTGGCGTGGTCGAATTCGTTGTTGCGCACCCGCAGGCTGTAGCGTGGCTGGCCGGCGTAGACCGCATCGGCGCCATAGGCGAAGGCGTAGCGCAGGGTCTTCAGGGAGCCGGCAGGGGCCAGCAGTTCGGGCTTGGCGAGAAGGTTCATGGGTGCACCAGGGCAAAAGGTGCGGATGCTAAGGCGCGGCTGGCGAAGCAGTGTTGATCTGGGTCAAACGGCGTTGATGGCACTTTTGCCGCTTCGCTACGCACTAACGTCCAGGACAATCGAGGAATGCCCATGAATCAAACCGCTCTCCAGAACAGAGCCCTGGCCGTATTGCTGGCGCTGGTCACCGTCGCCTTCGTCTGGATCCTGTTGCCTTACTACGGCGCCATCTTCTGGGCCGTGATCCTCGGCATCCTGTTCGCGCCGTTGCAACGCAACCTGCTGCTGCGTTTCAACCGGCGGCGCAACCTGGCAGCCGGGGCCACCTTGGCCACCTGCCTGATGATTGCGATCCTGCCGGTGATCATCATCAGTGCCCTGCTGGTGCAGGAGGGCGCCACCCTGTACCAGCGCATTGAAAGCGGCCAGCTGGATATCGCCGGCTACATCGAGCGCGGCAAGGACATGCTGCCGCACTTCGTCCAGAACGGTCTGGACCGCATGGGCATGGGCAACCTCGATGGCCTGCGCGACAAGATCACCAAGTGGGCGACACAGGGCAGTCAGTTTCTGGCCGGGCAGGCATTCAGCTTCGGCCAGGGCACCTTCGACTTCCTGGTGAGTTTCGGCATCATGCTCTACCTGCTGTACTTCTTTTTGCGTGAGGGGCCGGAGCTGGCGCGCAAGGTGCGCCAGGCCGTGCCGCTACCCGAGCAGCAGAAGCGCCGCTTGCAGCTGAAGTTCAACCGGGTGGTGCGGGCCACGGTGAAGGGCAACCTGTTGGTGGCGATCACCCAGGGGGCTCTTGGCGGTTTGATTTTCTGGGTGCTGGATATTCCCAGTGCGCTGGTGTGGGCGGTGCTGATGGCGTTTTTGTCGCTGTTGCCTGCGGTGGGGGCCGGGATCGTCTGGGGGCCGGTCGCAGTGTATTTCCTGCTGACCGGCGCTATTTGGCAAGGCATCGTGCTGACGGCGTTCGGCGTGCTGGTGATCGGGCTGGTGGACAACCTGTTGCGCCCGATCCTGGTGGGCAAGGATACGCGCATGCCCGACTACCTGATCCTGGTGTCGACCCTGGGCGGTCTGGCGGTGTTCGGCCTCAACGGTTTCGTGATCGGGCCGCTGATCGCCGCGTTGTTCATCTCCAGCTGGACGATCTTCACCGAGAGCACGCCACAGGTGCAGTTGCCGTGAGGCTGTTCAGTCACGCTCCAGGATGAAGAACTGAAACAGCGCCTGGGTATCAGGGCAGGCGGCGATCGTACCGGTGACCTTCAGGCCCAGACGCTTGGCTTCGGGCTCGATGGCGACCAACACCGGGGTATGGCCGAAGACGATGATTACACCGGCTCGTCGCACACGTCGGCTCAATGTCTGGAAGAGGCGGGTGGCCTGCTGGCGGAGCATGACCTCGGCATTCAGGAAGCGCAGGATCAGCACGTCGCAACTGTCTGCGGCGGCCGAATCAGTGGCGTCGGCAATGTCGAACTTCAGGTTGGGCAGTCGCTGATGCATGCGGGCATGGGCGATCATGGCAGGGGATACGTCGCTGCCCAGGCACTGCGCGTCGGGCAGCCCTTGCGCGAGCGTTGCGATGAAGGTTCCGGTCGAGCAGGCGGGGTCGTGTATCACGGCGCCGGGAGCAAGGCGCTTTTGCAGTGTCGCCAGGCAGTGCTCGCGAAAATGCCGTTCCTGTGCGTCCAGGCGCCGGGCTAGCTGCGGGGTGTCATTCCAGAATGATGCAGGTGCTACTAGCTCTTGGCCCTGTTCGTCCACGACCGGAAAGGGGAAGTGGATGCTGGTGTCGTTGCTGCGCCGGGCCTGGGCGAACACCTGGTGTTTTTCGTCGGTGGACAGCGTCCGATAGTGCATCTGCAGGCGGTTGCCACACTGTCGGGTTCTGAGCAGCGGCCCCAGCAACATGGCCGGTGTCAGTCGGCTTCCCAACTGCCCCTGTTCATCCAGCAGCTTGCGCCCCAGGTATTCGAGGTTTTGCAGGCGGAGTATGAACAGGTTGTTCAGACCATGGCCAACAGGTTCTTCCAGCGTAGCGACCCCGCCTGGAGTATGGGCGCGCGAGGGCAGGTGCCGGGCCAGCCAGCGTTCGTGTCGAGCGTGTTCTGGTTGCATGGCGACCCCTCAAGGTTGCTGACTTCGGTGGGCGAGGCCCCTGGGCCCGGGGCAGACGACATTCCCGCTGCAGACGAGGTGGAAACGTTCGAGTCCGGGAACCACGACGTTCACCAGGCTGATGCCTTCGTGGCCTTGGAACAGCTGGCAGATACCGGCTTGCCTGCCATGGCGTTGAAGGTCTGCGTACAGATATCGCAGCTGTTGACGCACACTGCATCGAGGGCCTGGGTCAGGCAGCGCCACCGTGTGTCCTGCTTTTTCCAGCAGTACGTCGAGGTCGAACTGCAGGCACGATTGCAGGCGAGGAAAAGGCCGCAGCAGGCGTTCGGCCAGTTTCAGCTCATCCAGCGCACCGGGGGGGCGACTGTTGAGCTGTACCTGAACCAGTTCGGTGACCGCGCGGCGCACGGCATGCCAGGGGTCGAGCGAGGCGCCTGCGCCGAACAGCGCGCCATGCAGGCGTGATGCTTGCGACATGCGCAGTGCCAGATAGGTGCTGCTGGCAAACTCGCTGCTGATGTCCAGAACACCAATTGGCGCTTCCAGGCAGTCCTCGGCATGCTGCCAGATGCGTCCGAGCTCGGTGTGCGTGCCGGGTTTGCTTACCCAGCGCAAGGGGGAGGGTTGTCTGTAGTAGTAATGACGCAGGAAGAACAGCGACAGCGCATCGCGTTCGATGCTCTGGTTCAACGCATGCAGTATGGCTTCCTGGAGGGTTGCGCCGATGGCTGACCCATCATTGCTGCTGTAGCGTCGGAGCCCACGAAGGTCGAAGGTTTCGCCGGCAGCCGGGTGATCGGCGTAATCCGGCCGCGTGAGGCACAATGGATAGTCGAACAGCCATTGGCCGTCCAGGTCGTGGTAAGCCTGGCACGCCAGTTTCTCGTGGGGCTGTGCCGCAAGCCAGGGTTGCAGCATGTCATCTTGCAGGGTAGGCATTCGGGCCAAGTCGCTGGCCTCGTTGAGGTGAGCATTACGGGTAAGGTGTTCATCGAGAAAGTGCTCCAGTGCCTCGAAGCGTGCGCCGACCCGAGCTTCTTGCTCCAGGCCTTTTCCGCAGCCTTGGCTGGTAGCCCCGGTCTGTGAGCTGAGGCCTATGCGGGCCGAGCCGACCCATGTGCCTTCCCAGTGCTCTTCAACGTTCAGCGCCAGTTGTGCAAGTTGTTCATCGATGCGTTGTCTTGCCGTTGCCAGGGGGAGTTCACGTTCAGCCACGTACGTCATATGCATGCTGACTCCTGGGAGCAAGGCGGCTTGAGGGCCGCCTTGCAGGCTGGATTATTCGCGTTCGAGCTCGACGTGCTCGTGCTCGGCCAGTTGCATTGCGTCTGCGTGCTCGGTAGTCAGTTCGCCAGCCGCCTGATCTACCACGACCTCTGCTTCCAACTCGTTCAGTTTGTTGCTCATGCCACGATAAATGTATCCCATGGTGAAACTCCTTCTTGAACTCTGAGGGTTGTTGGCGGCGTTCTAAGGCCGCCGACGCAGTGTTCGTCAACAAGACGGTCTACGGAAAGGGAGGGTGCGCGGGGAGCCGTGTTAATGAAATGTGCGGTCACTGTTATGGCAGTTGACTGCATGCTTTCGCAGATCAATCCGCCCACACAGAGGGCTCAGGAGAAAGGAGGCGAGCTTTTGACAGCGGTATTAGGGAAGGAATGAAGCAGTACCTTCGCGCAGTGTCTGTAGGCGCTTTCTATTTGAATGGCGATAACTGCTTTTTGGTCATGCTTTCATACTGCCTTCGATGTTTTTTCTGCATGGTCGAAGGCAATATGCTTGGCCGCCAGATGCTTTTGTATTATTTCAGCGTGTAAGAAACACCGATGTAGGCTGCAAAGCCCTCCCCAGGGGTCGAGCGCGCCATGTCGCTACCCTGGTCGTCATAGCCTGGGGTTACCGTGGCCGCATAGCGTTCGCCCGTCAGATTGCGCAGATCGATCCAGGTCTGCCAGTCCTGCTTCGGTGAGTCCCAGCCCAGGCGCGCGCCAAGCAAGGCGTAGTCGTCAGCGTGATAGCTGTTGGCGTAGTCAACCTGCACCTTCGAGGCCATCTGTGTATTCACACCGGCGTAGAAACCGCTGGGCCAGTCGTAGCGCAACTCGGCCTGGTAGTAATGCATCGGGATACCGGGCAGGCGGTTGTCGCCGAAGCGGTCATCGTCGCGGTAATGGAAGTCGCTGAAGGTGTAGGCCTGGCGCAGCGACAGCTTGCCGACGCCCGGCTGTTGCCACAGCGTGCTGTCCAGACCGGCCTCGACGCCCTGGTGCACAGTGGGGCTGGCGTTGTACTCCTTGAACGGCTGGCCCGGCACGATTTCGACCGCCAGCAGTTCATGGCGCACCTGCGAGTAATACCAGGCCAGGTCCCAGCGCCCCAGCACCGACTCGCCACGGGCTCCCAGCTCCAGCGTGGTGGCTGTCTGGTTCTGCATCTCGATGGGTTGCGTTGCGACTGTCGAACTCCAGATCAACGACCAAGGATGCGGTGGCTCGACGGAGCGGCTGAGGTTGCCGTAGACCTGGGTCTGCGGGTCGATGTCGTAACGCAGGCCCAGGCGCGGTGCATAGTCCCAGTCGTGCTGGCTGACCTTACCGCCGTTGGCAGGGAAGGTGACGGCACTTTCGCGGCGGGTGTAGATCATGGCAAGGCCGGTGGTCAGCCACAGGTTCGGCACCAGCTCCAGGTCGTTGCCCAGGTGCAGCACGGTGTCCGAGCCCTGGTAGCTGAAGTCGCGGCTGCGTGGGCCGAACACATCGCCATTGCGCACGAACTGCGAGGCGCCGCTGTTGGGCAGGTGCTTGGTAGTGCGCCAGCCAACGGTGGTCTTGCTCTCGTGGCCGAACAGGGTATCGCGACGCAGGTAGTTGAGCGTGCCGCTGACATCGGTGTAAGCCACTTTCAGGCGCATCGGGCCTTCGCGCAGGTCCATTGGGTAGTCGTGGTAGACCAGCCCGGCCTCCAGACGTGAGTCATCATCGAGGAAGAAGGTGGTCTTGTTGCCCACCCAGGTGCTGCCAGGCTGCGGACGGCTGTCATCGCGGGCGAGATAGGCCGGGTTGGCGGCGCGCGGGTGGTGCTTGATCTGGTCCTTGGTCAGGCGCCCGGCCAGGTCGTTCTCGGTTTCCCGGTAGCGCAGGTAGAAGCGTGTTTCCAGATTCGGGTTGAAGCGATAGCCGACGTTGGCGGCGATGCCCTTGGCACTGCCGCTGCTGTGTCGCTGGTAGCCGTCGTACTCGGCGTCGGTCAGCGCCACGTAGTAGTCGAGATTGCCCAGCACCTGGCCAGAGCTGATGTGCCGGCGCTGGTAGCCGTGGCTGCCGGCCTCATAGCGCAGTTGCAGGGGGGCGGCGTCATGGCCGGTGTGGGTCACGTAGTTGATCGCGCCGCCGAGGGCCAAGGCGCCCTGGTCGAAGCCGTTGGCACCGCGCAGCACCTCGGCACGGCTCAGCCACAAGGGTTCGAACAGCTCGTAGGGCGTCCCGCCGGGGCCGGTCAGCGGCAAGCCGTCGAACATCGTGTAGACCCCCGAGCCATGGGCGCCTGGCGCGCGGTTGATACCCGAGCCCCGGATCGACAGCTTGATCCCGTCGTTGCCCGCCGACTGGGCGAATACCCCCGGCTGGTAGGCCAGTACATCCTGGTTGCTGGCCACACGCCCCTGGCCGACGCTGTCCATGTCCACCAGGTTGCTGGCGCCGGGTATCTCACGCAGTCGTTCGGCAGCGGCTTCCTGCTCGGACTGCTGGCGGTCCTGGATCAGCACCTGTTCGAGCTCGATGCGCTCGGCGGCGTGGGAGGCGGTGCCGGCCAGCAGGGCCAGCAGCGAGAGGGGGAGGTTCGGACGCATGGGCAGGGGGTTCCAGATCGGGTGCGGGTGTGTGACGCTGCAACTGTCAGACGAAGCACAGTTGTCGATCTGCAGAGCGCAGCGATGGCTCGTGCGTGTTAGCCTTGAGCGGTTCCTGCCGTTTCGGACGCCCTATGGCCAACCACAAGATCGAAATTCGCCGTCGCAATATCGAGAAAATTCTCCAGGCCGCCGAGCAGGTGTTCGCCGAGCAAGGCTACGGCGTCACTTCCATGGGCGACATCGCCGAGCGCGCGCAGTTGCCGCGTTCCAACCTGCATTACTACTTCAGTACCAAGGATGAGCTCTATCGTGCGGTACTGCAGGACTTGCTGGACGTCTGGAAGCAGGATGCCCTGTGTTTCGAGCGCTTCGAAGACCCACGCGTCGTGCTGACCAGCTATATCCGCGCCAAGATGGGACACTCGCGCTCGCGGCCGCTGGGCTCGAAAGTCTGGGCCGAGGAAATCCTCCACGGCGCGCCGCTGCTGGGCGACAGCCTGGACGATTCGCTGGTGCCCTGGGCGCAGTTGAAGGAAGCCAAGATCCGTCGCTGGGTGGAGGAGGGGCGCATCCTGCCGGTCGAGCCGTCGGCGCTGCTCTACATGATCTGGGCTTCGACCCAGCATTACGCCGATTTCGGTTACCAGGTGGCTTTGCTCAATGACGGCGAGCCGCTGTCGGACATGGCGTTCGAGCGGGCGGTGCAGACGGTGACCAGCGTGATTCTGCGGGGCATCGGGCTGGAGCCTTGAGCCTGCCGGGGTGCCTGACAACCCCGGCGAGGGATCTTGCAGGGTTCAAAATCTGAAGGCCAGCCCAGGTCAGCTCGCTTCACGATAGGGGTTGCGCGGATCCTGGGTCCAGTTCAGGTACGGCTTGCCGGTCTCCTGGGCCACCATGTCGATGCAGTTTTCAACCGGGCAGGTGATCTGGCACAGGTTGCAACCCACGCATTCGGCCTCGATCACGCTGTAGACATGCGTTCCATCGGCCTGCAGGGTGTTGGCGATGGCCTGGTGCGAGGTGTCTTCGCAGGCGATGTGGCAGCGTCCGCAGCCGATGCAGGCATCCTGGTCGATATGCGCCACCGACTTGTAGTTGATGTCCAGGTACTTCCAGTCGGTGGTGTGCGCCACGGCCTGGCCGCGGAAGGCTTCCAGGCTGCGGTGCCCGTGCTGGTCCATCCAGCGCGCCAGGCCATCTTTCATGTCTTCGACGATGCGAAAACCGTGCAACATCGCCGCCGTGCACACCTGCACCGCGCCGCTGCCCAGTGCGATGAATTCCGCGGCATCGCGCCAGTTGCCGATACCACCGATGCCGCAGATCGGCAGGCCCCGGGTTTCAGGATCGCGCGCAATCTCGGCGACCATGTTCAGCGCGATCGGTTTGACCGCCGAGCCGCAGTAACCGCCGTGGGTGCTCTGGTCTCCGACGATGGGGTGGGCGACCATGCGGTCCAGGTCGACACTGGTGATCGAGTTGATGGTGTTGATCAGCGACACGGCATCGGCGCCGCCTCGATGTGCGGCGCGGGCCGATTGGCGGATGTCGGTGATGTTGGGCGTGAGCTTGACGATCACCGGCAGCGAGCAGTGCGTCTTGCACCAACGGGTGACCATTTCCACGTATTCCGGCACCTGACCGACCGCCGCGCCCATGCCGCGCTCGGGCATGCCGTGGGGGCAGCCGAAGTTCAGCTCGATGCCATCGGCGCCAGTGGCTTCGACCAGCGGCAGGATGAACTTCCACGATTCCTCCACGCACGGCACCATCAGCGACACCACCAGCGCCCGGTCGGGCCAGTCCTTCTTCACCTGGGTGATTTCACGCAGGTTGATCTCCAGCGAGCGGTCGGTGATCAGCTCGATGTTGTTGATGCCCTGCACCTGGCGGTTGGCGCCGAAGTGCGCGGAGTAGCGCGACGACACGTTGACCGCCGCCGGGTCCTCGCCAAGGGTCTTCCAGACCACGCCACCCCAGCCCGCCTCGAAGGCGCGGACTACGTTGTAGGCTTTGTCGGTCGGTGGCGCGGACGCCAGCCAGAAAGGGTTGGGTGCCTTGATACCGGCGAATTCGATGGACAGATCGGCCATTTACGCTGCCTCCACATTGAGCATGAGTTGGGCATGGATGGCTTCGGCGGCCAGCTTGCCATGTTGCACGGCCTGGACGGTGAGGTCCTGGCCCAGGGCGGTGCAGTCGCCACCGGCATAGATGCCGGGCAGGCTGGTGCGCATCTGCTCGTCGACGCGGATACGTTCGCCATCGCGCGCCAGTTGCGCCGCTACCGGGTCCTTGAGCGCTGCGTCATCGAAGCATTGGCCGATGGCCTTGAAGATCGCGTCGGCGGGCAGCTCGAAGGTTTCGCCGGTATCGGCCAGTTTGCCTTCGACCTGTTCGGTGCGTACGAAACGCATCCCTTTCACGCGGCCGTGGTCGTCCAGCAGCACAGCATCGGGCCGTGCCCAGGTGTGCAGGCGCACCTGGTTGGCCTTGGCGATGTCCTGCTCGTGGCCGGTGGCGCCCATGTCGGCGGCACCGCGGCGATACACCAGGTTGACGTCGCGCGCACCCAGGCGGCTCATCTGCACTGCCATGTCGATGGCGGTGTTGCCCGCGCCTATCACCAGGCAGCGGTCGGCCAGCGGCAGTTGGCGGAGGTCGTCGGCCTGGCGCAGTTCACGGATATAGTCGGTGGCGGCCAGCACCCCAGGGGCCTCCTCGTCAGGCAGGCCGAGCTGGCGCACGGCATTCAGGCCAAGGCCCAGGAACACCGCGTCGTACTGGTCACGCAATTCGCCCAGGGTGAGGTTGTCGCCCAGGCGTTGGCCATGGCGGATCTCGATGCCACCGATGCCGAGCAGGAAATCCACCTCACGCTGGGCATAGTCGTCCACCAGCTTGTAGCGCGCGATGCCGTACTCGTTGAGGCCGCCAGCCTTTTGCTGTGCCTCGAAGACCACCACGTCATGACCATGCAAGGCCAGGCGGTGCGCACAGGACAGCCCGGCGGGGCCGGCCCCGACCACGGCGATGCGTTTGCCGGTGCTGGGCGAGCGTTTGAACGGGTGCTCGCTGAAACCGGCGTTGTCCAGGGCGTAGCGTTGCAACTGGCCGATCAGCACCGGCGCGCACTCCTGGGCGTTGTTGCGCACGCACGCCTGCTGGCAGAGGATTTCGGTCGGGCACACGCGGGCGCAGCTGCCACCGAGGATGTTCGCCGACAGGATCCGCTCGGCGGCGCCCTGCAGGTTTTCATCACTGATGCGGTGGATGAACGAAGGGATGTCGATTTCGCTCGGGCATGCATTCACACAGGGGGCGTCGTAGCAGTACAGGCAGCGCGCGCTTTCCACGGCGGCCTGGCGTGCGGTGAGGGGTGGGGCGAGGTCGGTGAAGGCGTCGGCGAGCTGCTCGGCGCTGGCCCTCGGGCGCGGCAAGTGGTTCAGGGTGTCGATCACGGTTGTAGCCTCTCTCTTTTTTATGGGTACAGGCGGCGGTTACTCGCCCGTCCGTTCTGGGATGGCAGTCAACAGGTGTCTCTGGATTGTTATTGCCGGAGGCGCTGCGGCCCCCGGCTGTTATGGGCTGCTCAGCGGCTGACCGGTATCGGCCGCTGCTGCTCGGCCCGTCGCCCGAGGACCTCGTACACCGAGGGGTAGGCGGGCCTTTCCACATAGCGCCCCGCGCCCGGCTCGGCGCGCAGGTCGCCATCGGCCCAGAGCACTCGCCCCTGGCTGATGGTGTGGCTGGGAATGCCGCGCACCGTGCGACCTTCGAAGATGTTGAAGTCGACCTTCTGGTGATGGGTGCTGGCAGAAATCGTGCGTGTGCCCTGCGGATCCCAGAGCACCAGGTCGGCGTCGGCACCCACGCGGATGGCGCCTTTGCGTGGGTACAGGTTGAAGATCTTGGCCGTATTGGTCGAGGTCAGTGCCACGAACTCATGCATCGACAGGCGCCCGCTGTTCACGCCAGCGTCCCACAACACCGCCATGCGGTCCTCGATGCCGGCGGTGCCGTTGGGGATGCGGCTGAAATCATCGCGGCCCATGGCTTTCTGCTCGGCGCAGAAGCAGCAGTGGTCGGTGGCGGTGGTGTGCAGGTTGCCCGATTGCAAGCCGCGCCACAGGGCTTCCTGGTGTTCGCGCGGACGGAATGGCGGGCTCATCACATAGCCGGCAGCGGTGGACCAGTCGGGGTTGCGATAGACGCTGTCGTCGATCAGCAGGTGCCCGGGCAGTACTTCGCCATACACCGGCTGGCCCTTGGCCCGAGCGTAGGTGATCTCATCCAGCGCTTCTTTGCTCGAGATGTGCACCAGGTACAGCGGTGTGCCCAGCGTTTCGGCAATACGGATGGCGCGGCTGGCCGCCTCGCCCTCGACCTGCGCCGGACGCGACAGCGGATGGGCCTCGGGGCCGGTGATGCCCTGGGCCAGCAGTTTCTTCTGCAGGTGGAACACCAGCTCGCCGTTCTCCGCATGCACGGTCGGTACCGCGCCCAGTTGCAGGCAGCGCTCGAAGCTGGCGACCAAGGTGTCGTCGGCGGCCATGATCGCGTTCTTGTAGGCCATGAAGTGCTTGAAACTGTTCACGCCGTGGTGGGCGACAAGTTCGCCCATTTCCTCGGCGACCTGCTCGCTCCACCAGGTGATTGCGACGTGAAAGCCATAGTCGCTGGCCGACTTCTGCGCCCAGCCGCGCCAGGTGTGGAAGGCCTCCAGCAACGACTGCTGCGGGTTGGGGATGACGAAGTCGATGATCGAGGTGGTGCCGCCGGCCAGGCCTGCGGCGGTGCCGCTGAAGAAGTCCTCGCTGGCCACGGTGCCCATGAATGGCAACTGCATGTGAGTGTGCGGGTCGATGCCGCCGGGCATCAAGTATTGGCCGCTGCCGTCAAGGACCTGGCAACCGCTGGGCACTTCGAGGTCTTTGCCAATGGCGCGGATCAGGCCATCGGCACACAGGACATCGGCGGGATAGCTTTCTTCGTGGGTAACCACGGTGGCGCCACGGATCAACAGGGACATACCGTCTTCCTCGCAGGCTGACCGGTCGTTTTGCCGGTTCTTGAAATTGTTTTTTGCCAGCGGTTGGAGGTTGCGTTGCAATCCTGTCAGTGCTGACAAGATTGGAATCTAGATGCTGATCAAGGATTGATCAAGAAAAAATTTTATGAGTTTACATATTCAATAAATAATTGAAATTTAAGGCTTTTTTGAATAAATCACCAAAATGGACAGGCTGCTCACCATTTTGACGCACTTGACAAGAAGCAGATTTGGTCAAGATTTTCCATGCGAAATCAGCCGTTTGAAACCTGGCTTGCCGGCGCGAACCACGCCGCGCAAAAACCAGGCTGCACCAGATTGAAACCCGGTGCGCAGGCCAGGGCAGGCCTCCACCAGCAAAACGTCAGGGCAGGGCATGACCGTACCTTTCCCTGGCGCTACTCAATGCCTTGCAAATCAGTGAATTACCTCCAGTCGGCGGTAGCCGGCAGGGTTGGCCCGGGCCAATCCGGCATGCAATTTGAGTGCGGCCACAACCGCCAGGCCGGACCGGAGGTGCAGTACAGGTGAGATGTGTAACTCCGGCCATCGATTCAGCCGATGAGCGAATAACTAGAACAATCTGGAGAAGGCCCCATGCAACAGAGCAGATCGCAAGTGATCGAGCAGCACGGGCTGTACGAGCTGTCCGAAGGCACTGACGTCCTCGACAGCCCTCGCTACAACCACGACATCGCTCCGACCAAGGTGCACCAGCGTACCTGGAACAAATGGCACATCACCGCCTTGTGGGTCGGCATGTCCATCTGCGTCCCCACCTACACCCTCGGCGGGGTACTGACCGCCTACTTCGGCCTGAGCGTCGGCGAGGCGCTGCTGGCGATCTTGCTGGCCAACCTCATCGTGCTGATTCCGCTGACCCTCAACGCTTTTCCCGGCACCAAGTACGGCATTCCCTTTCCGGTACTGCTACGCGCTTCGTTCGGCATCCTCGGCTCCAATGTGCCGTGCCTGATCCGCGCGGTGGTGGCGTGCGGCTGGTTCGGTATCCAGACGATGTTCGGCGGTCTTGCCATCCACCTGTTTTTGGGTTCGCTGTTCGATGGCTGGAAGAGCCTGGGCGGAACCGGCGAGGTGATAGGCTTCATGCTGTTCTGGCTGCTCAACCTGTGGGTGGTGCTGCGCGGCTCGGAGTCGATCAAGTGGCTGGAAACCCTGTCGGCACCGCTGCTGGTGGCGGTGGGCGTCGGCCTGCTGTTCTGGGCGCTGCCGCACATGTCGATGAGCGAACTGCTGGCCCAGCCGCCCAAGCGCCCGGAAGGCGCCAGCGTGATCGGCTATTTCTGCGCGGGGCTGACGGCGATGGTCGGGTTCTGGGCCACGCTGTCGCTGAACATTCCCGACTTCAGCCGCTACGCCAGAAGCCAGAAGGACCAGATTCTCGGGCAGATCTTTGGCCTGCCACTGACCATGTTCCTGTTCGCAGCCCTGGGTGTGGTCATGACCGCCGCCTCGGCATCGCTGGTGGGGGAAACGGTGTCGGACCCGGTGAACCTGATCGGACGTATCCAGAGCCCGGGCTGGGTGGCGCTGGCCATGGCGCTGATCATCATCGCCACGCTGTCGACCAACACGGCGGCGAACATCGTCTCACCGACCAATGACTTCCAGAACATCGCCCCGCGCCTGATCGGGCGCAGCCGTGCGGTGTGGCTGACCGGTTTCATCGGTTTGGCGCTGATGGGCCACGAACTGCTGAAAAAGCTTGGCTGGATCGTTTCCGACCTGAGCCTCGAGAGTGTCTATTCCAACTGGCTACTGGGCTATTCGAGCCTGCTCGGGCCGATTGCCGGGATCATGGTGGTGGACTACTTCCTGATCCGCCGCCAGCAACTGGACCTTGCCGGGTTGTACCGCGATGACGTGTACCCGGCCTGGAACTGGGTCGGGTTCCTGGCGTTCGCGGTGCCGGTGGCGCTGACCGTAATGTCGATCGGCAACAGCCGCTTCAGCTGGTTCTACGACTATGGCTGGTTTACCGGTTCGCTGCTGGGGGCGGGGCTGTACTACGTCCTGGGCCGCGTCGCGGTGCGTGGAACGGCGCGCCTGGCCAAACCATCACCCTGAATCTGGCTGGCCGCTACAGCCGAATCACCAGAACAAGAAATCGCCTGAGGAGAGTCCCGATGAAACCGATCAAGGAAGTGCTGCACTCCACCGACCGCCATGTCGACAGCGCGCGCCTGTGGCAATCGCTGATGGACCTCGCGCGCCTGGGCGCCACGCCCAAGGGCGGGGTCTGCCGATTGGCACTGACCGACCTGGACCGCCAGGCCCGCGACCTGTTCCGGCAGTGGTGCGAGGCCGCAGGTTGTAGCGTCAGCGTCGATGCGATCGGCAACATGTTCGCCCGGCGTCCCGGACGCAACCCCAAGCTGCCACCGGTGATGACCGGCAGCCACATCGACACGCAGCCTACTGGCGGCAAGTTCGATGGCTGCTTCGGGGTGATGGCCGGCCTGGAGGTGATCCGCACCCTGAATGACCTCGGCGTGGAAACCGAAGCGCCGCTGGAGGTGGTGGTGTGGACCAACGAAGAAGGTTCGCGTTTCCCACCGTGCATGATGGGATCAGGGGTGTTCGCCGGCAAGTTCACCCTCGAAGAGACGCTGGCCAAGCGCGATGCCCAAGGGACCAGTGTCGGTGAGGCGCTGCAGGCCATCGGCTATGCCGGCCCGAGGGCCGTGCTGGGGCATCCGGTCGGGGCGTATTTCGAGGCGCATATCGAGCAGGGGCCGATTCTGGAGGATCAAGGCAAGACCATCGGCGTGGTGCTCGGCGCCCTCGGCCAGAAGTGGTTCGACCTCAGCCTGCGCGGCGTCGAGGCGCACGCCGGGCCGACGCCGATGCACCTGCGCAAGGATGCCCTGGTCGGCGCGGCGGCAGTGGTCGCGGCAGTCAACCGCACGGCACTGGCGCATCAGCCCCATGCTTGCGGTACGGTCGGTTGCCTGCAGGCGTATCCGGGGTCGCGCAATGTGATTCCGGGTGAGGTACGCATGACCCTGGACTTCCGTCACCTTGAAGGGGATCGGCTCGATTCGATGATCGCCGAGGTGCGTGAGGTGATCGACAGCACATGTGCCAAACACGGGCTGAGTTTCGAGCTGACGCCAACGGCGGACTTCCCGGCGCTGTACTTCGACCGTAACTGTGTCGATGCCGTGCGTGAGTCGGCCAAGAGCCTTGGCTTGGCGCACATGGATATCGTCAGCGGGGCTGGGCACGATGCGATCTTCCTGGCCGAGCTGGGCCCGGCAGGCATGATTTTCGTGCCGTGCGAGAACGGCATCAGCCACAACGAGATCGAGAACGCTACGCCCGAGGATCTGGCGGCGGGTTGTGCAGTGTTGCTGCGGGCGATGCTGGCAGCGTCGGAGGCCATTGCCCAAGGGCGATTGGCGGCCTGACTGCGAGCGGTGCCTGGCATCGGCTCAGCCGGTGTCAGGCATTGGACATGCCCCTTGCCGACGTGACCGTGCTGGCCGGGCGCTGGGCGTTGCACAAGCGCGGCGATTACTGACGCCCGGCCTTCCTGGTTCAGATCACGCCGCAGGCCACGCGGTCGCCGCCACCGCCCAGGGGCATGGGCATGTCGGCGTGGTTGTCGCCACCGGCATGGATCATCAAGGCGTGGCCCTTGATTTCGGAAATCGTCTTCAGGCGCGGCGCCAGGACCGGATAGGTGGAGGTGCCGTCGGCGCTCACATAGAGTGCCGGCAGGTCGCCCAGATGGCCATCGCCATAGGGGCCCAGGTGCTTGCCGGTCTTGGCCGGGTCGAAGTGACCGCCAGCAGTCAGTGCCGCCACGGCCTTGCCATCTTTCATGCCGGGCGCACAGCTGCCGTTCTCGTGCACGTGGAAGCCATGCACGCCTGCGGGCAGGTTGTTCAGTTTGGGGGTGAAGACCAGCCCGTAGGCCGATTCGCTGATGCTGACCTGGCCGATGGGTTGTGCTTTGCCATCGGCGCTGACCAGGTTGACCGGTACATCGAGGGTGGCGGCGTGGGCGCCGAGGGACAGCGTACCCAGCAGGGCGAGCCAGAGGTGACGTTTCATGTTTGCCTCTTCAATTCAATGACGGGAAAGAGCCTTGGCGGGAACCTGAAAGTTGTTCCGGCGGGAGCGAGAATAAGAAGGGCGGCGCGCGAGTGTCCAACTAAAATTGGTAATTAAAAAAAACAGGAAAATCTATGGAATAAACGACGCAAGACAAGTGTTATGGGGGCTATATCGTCAAGAAGTGCTGTTTCATGAAACAAGGGCGATAAATAACAAGATGAGTTCCCTTCACTTGTAGAAATAATTCGTCCGGCGCACTGTATGAAAAAACATCAAGCCGGAAGTTGCGCAGCAGTTTCCCTTTAGGGCGTATGCAGGTGCCAGGCAACGCACGCGAAGGTTTAGGTGCGCAGCAGGTCGCGGCCAGGCGCCGAGGGCTTGGGGCTGTCGTTGAGCAGTGTGCCAATCGTTTGCCTGGCGCGGAACAGCCGACTCATGACCGTGCCGATAGGCACCTCCAGGATTTCGGCGGCCTCCTTGTAGCTGAAGCGCTCCACGGCCACCAGCAGCATCACTTCGCGCTGGCCATCGGGCAGGCTGTTCACCGCCGTGAGGATCTGCTGGTGCATCAGATCGGTTTCCGGGGTGGGCGCGGCCGGGTCGGTCACCGACTCGATGACGCTGTCGTTCCACTCCGAGCGCGAGCGGCTGCGCACGTTGCGCGAGCGCACCTCGTTGATCCAGGTGGTGTGGACGATGGCAAACATCCAGCTCAGCGGCGCAGTGTCCGGTCGCAACTGGTGGGTGCGTTCGAGGGCGCTCCCCCCGGTTCCAGACAGCCTGGTGCGCAACGTCGATGCACTGATCGCGCAGCACGCCGCCCTCCCCCCGGTTCCAGACAGCCTGGTGCGCAACGTCGATGCACTGATCGCGCAGCACGCCGCCCCGGCCAGCGCTGCCCCGTCTGTTCGGTCGCCCCCGGTTCGGTTGGCTGGCCGTGGCCTTCGCCACCGGCGCGGTGTGTTACGGCCTGGTGCTGCAGGCCGGCTTCATCGGCGAAGCGCTGAACACCGACCGCGCGCTGCAGGCCCCCAGCGTGGCCCAGGTACAGGCCTCGCCCTGGGTGATGCAGGCTGCCAGCTATCAGCAGTTGTACACCCGCGACACGGTCAACTACGTCACCCCTGACACCGACGATGTGCGCAAGACCCTTGCCGACATCCGCCAGATCGATGGCCTCGAGCTGCGTGTGCCAGACCTCAGTGCCGCTGGCCTGACCTTCAAGCGGGTGCAGCGCCTGCGCTTCAACAACAAGGCGTTGATCCAGTTGGTGTACCTGCCGCAGCAGGGCGATCCGGTAGCCCTGTGCGTGATGAAGGAGCCCAAGCCCGACCAGTCCATGGTCCAGTTGAACGTCGCGGGCATGGATGTTGTGGTCTGGCGTCAGTCTCAGCTAGGCTACGCGCTGATCGGCGCCCCGGACGGCGTCGACCTCGATGCCGTGGCCCGCGTGGTCGCGGACCGCAGTTCAGGCCAGTTGTATACGGCCAATGCCAGCCTGCCATCGCTGTTGTGGTTCGCCGGTATCCGCCAATAAGGCCCCTGGGGGTGGGCGACCGGATTCTTGGATCGCCTGAATGCCCGCACAGTACCGCCACCACTTCCTCGTTGCCTTCTTCCCGACCCTGTTCACCGGCCTTGCCTGTGCGCTGTTCGTCGAGCGCAATAGCTGGACAGCCCCTCCATCACTGTCCTCTGCGGCCGGCGTTGCCCGCGTCGTCGATGCGTTCGAAGCGGTGTCCGGCCCGCAGCCGGGCTTTCACCGCAATCACGCCAAGGGCCTGCGCGCCAGCCGCGAGCGCCTGGGCGCGGAGTGGGAGCAGGCCTACCGCTGCAGCCCGATCTGGCATTTCGCCTTGGCTGCCGGGGTGTGCGGCGAGGTCGCCTGGGCCGGCGTGATGATGCCCAGTGTCGACCGGGTGGGGCGCTATTTTCCCCTGACCCTGGCCTATGGCGGGCCGGACATACCAGTGCTGGAGCGCCTGCGGCGCGACGGCGCGTGGTACGCCGAAGTGAAGCGCCTGGCATTGTCGACCCTGGAGGCGGGATTCGTGCTGGAGCGCTTCGACCGCGACCTCAGCCAGTTGCCCGCTCCATCCCGGCCCGAGCCCGCAAGCATCGCGCCTGCGTGGGGGCAGCCAGCGATGGGCGCGATGTGGCTGACGTTGCCGGAGCAGGACGGGATGGCGCAGGCGGTCGAACAGTGGTTGATGCAACTGGACGTGCTGGCGGGGCAGCGGTCGTTGGCCGGGCATGCCTTGTTCTGGACCGAAGGCGGGCCGCAGGTGGCGCCGACGCTGTTGGTGAGCCGGGGCTTGCCGGGGGCGGGGTGGTTCGTTGGCATGTTGGGCGGGGAGGGTGGCGGCGCGGCGTGAGCTTGATACCGGCACCGCCCTCATCGCCGTACCTGTGGGAGCGGGCTTGCCCGCGAAAAAGACACCGCGCTGTCTGGCACGAGCTACGCCCGTGCCATGCGCCGCATCGAGGCGCAGCGGGTTGCATCAGCAGCAAGCGGCCACCGCATCAATCTCCACCAGCATGCCATCCAGCGCCAGCCGTGGAACGGGGATCAGGGTGCAGACCGGATGCCCGCTTTCCCAGACCCGATTTGCTTCGCTGACCCATTCACGCAAGCGATGCTCATCATGATCGACGATCAACAAGGTCAGCTTGAACACCTGTTGCAAGCTCGCGCCCTGCGACCGCAGTGCCGTGTCCAAATTGGCGAGTGCCTGCCTGGCCTGCGTGGCAAACTCGGCGGGCAGTCGCCCGTCGACATCCTCGCCACCTTGCCCGGCAATGAACAACAGCCTGGCTCCAGGTGCTACTGCGGCGACGTGGGAGTACCCGTTGCTGCTCGGGTCGTACAGCCCGGGTGGATTGGACAGCGCGAATGCGGGGCGGGAATCTGCGGACATGGGATTGCTCCAGAGAAATGAGCGGGCAGTCTGCAACCTCGAGTCAACTTGAGGTCAAGCGTGTTTGTGGCCTAGAGAAGAAATCTCCTGGACGCAACCCAGTCACTCAATCAGGCGCAAATCCCCCGCCACGATCATGCTGCGCTCGATGCCGTGCATGCACCGCATCGCCTGCTTCGCGGGTAAACCCGCTCCCACGGAGTGGGCGTCGCACTTACGAAACGCGATTTTTCAGTGTCCGAAATGGGTCGAAAGCAGCCACCCGCTACCGCCAGCTTCCCCTCCTAAGGCGGTGGGGAATTTCAGGAATGAGGGTGAGTCGTTGATTGCACGATACCCAACCAAAACCATCAGGGTCAGCTAGAGTTTTGATGAGTACAACGCCGCGAGACAACGATCATGCTAAAACAAGAAGCAGAGAACGTGATTGAGCGTATTCGGGAAGATCTGAAAAGGCACGGTGTGCTGATCGGCTACGATCCCGAGTTTACTACTGCTGAATTCGGGTGCGACCTCGACCATCACGTTGCTCAGGTCAGAGAGGATCCGAACAACCGTGTGTTGCAGATTGCGATACATGACGAAGGGCTCTGGAACCAGCTCCAGCAGGGAAATGTGTATCGGTGTAGCGTCAGTGAATGTCGAGGAAAGCTCTTCGGCATTCCTATTACGATAGAACCGAGAGACGATGAGTCCTACACCATTGAGTACAGGCTCTGAAGTTTCAGGAGGGTAGTCTGCCGTCCAGATTCCCGTCCCGCAGACGAGTCGGCAGATCACCCTCTGTCGGAAGCAAAAAGCCCCCAGCGATTTTCGCAGTGGGCTTGCGTCTATACAGGATGCCAAGCCTCGATCCCATCTGCCCTGATGTCCAGGAACTGCCTGTCGAGCTGGAGTATGGACGGCGCATCAGTTGTTGGCACAGCCATTCCCCACGATTCTGTACTCCATGATATGCCGCTCGCCATTGGAGTCGTCGTAAGTCAGCTGCATCGGCACAACTTCGCAGACATTGGGCACCGGGGTAACAGCCACAACGTGCGCGATATCCAGGTTCTGAGAGTAGCGATAGGGTTCAACCGTCATTGGTGCAGTTCGAGTACCTTGGTCATCGGCCATGGCAACCGAACCAAGGCCGCCTAGGAACAAAACGAGTAAGAGTTTCATGGTGATCACCTGTACTGAGGGCGTAAGAAGGCCTGAGCATCCGATCGGCGCTCAGTCGACATGAATGTTGGAGATGGCCCGGCGCGGTATGGCGCCGGGCTGAGCTACATCAGAAAGGCTTGGTAGGCAGGTACTTGCCGTCCAGGGTGATCACAGCACGGTGACCACCGTCTGGATCTTCGACCTTCTTGATGTCCAGCTTGAAGTTGATGGCACTGATGATGCCGTCGCCGAACTTCTCGTGGACCAGCGCTTTGAGGGTGGTTCCATACACCGACATCATTTCGTAGAAGCGGTAGATGGTAGGGTCGCTCGGCACCCCGTCGAAGAAGCTGCCGCGGATCGGCATCGATTGCAGCAGTGCGACTTGATCAGCATCGAGATCGAGCTTTTCGCCTACGACCTTCGCGGCGCTTTCAGGCAGCGGATGCTGGCCAAGCAAGGCTGCGGTGACAAAGGCCTCGGACAGGCCCGTACCGTCAACGATTTGCGCAAAGGACAGGTCCTTGCGAGCCTTGGCCTGGATGATGACTTCGGTCAGCTCCTGGCGAGCGGTGCGGGTGGCTTGAGTCTGGATCATGGTGAGTCTCCTGGTTAAGAAAAGGTGCAGATACAGGCTTCAGGCGACGTGCCTGGCCGGCTGGGAAACGGCGTGGACTTCTGGGTTTTGCGCGAGAGACACGAAGGTGCCGGTGCTGCCATCAAAAGCGTCGATACGTCCGGTCTCGATGTCATAGATCCAACCGTGCAGGGTCACGCGGCCTTCTTCGAGCGCCAAGCGCACGGAGGGGTGGGTCTGGATGTTGGCCAACTGCGCGACCACGTTTTCGCGCACCATGGAAGCAACCTTGCTTGGGCCGTCCGCATGCTGACGGGCCTCATTGACTACCTTGGCTGAGTCGGCATACCGCAACCAACTGGCTACGGCGGGCATGTGATCCAGGCATTTGCAGGTGGCGATGGCGGTCATCGCGCCGCAGTCGGAGTGGCCGCAGATCACGATGTCTGCAACCTTGAGTCCGGCGACCGCGTATTCGACCGACGCCGAAACCCCACCCGGCTCTGGCCCATACGAGGGCACGATATTGCCGGCGTTGCGGATTACAAACAGATCGCCTGGCTCGCGTTGGGTGACCAGTTCAGGCACCAGTCGGCTATCAGAGCAGGAGATGAAGAGAGCCTTTGGCGCTTGCTGATTGGCAAGGTCCTTGAACAGTTTGACCCGCTCCGGAAAGGCGTTTTTTTGAAACTTCAGAAATCCGTCGATGATCGCTTTCATGGTTGCTGTCTCGATGTCGCTGGGTGTGAGACGGAGATTAAGCAGCGCATGACATAAGGTAAAAGTCTCATTTATTATGAGCTGGATCAGATTATCTTATGGGTTTAGGCATGCTCGCTCGCCACATCCAGTATTTCCTGGCCGTTGCAGAACATCTCAGCTTCACGAAGGCCGCAGCAGCGCTGCATGTCTCTCAGCCGGCGCTTTCTCAGCAAGTAAGGCAGTTGGAAGAGAGCCTGGGAGCCCAGTTGTTCGACCGATCAGGCCGCACGACGCGTTTGACTGACGCGGGGGATGTCTACCTTCTCTATGCGCGCCGTGCGTATCAGGAACTGCAGGAAGCCAAAAGGGCTATACATGATGTCAGCGACCTCAGCCGTGGCTCATTGCGTGTTGCCGTAACGCCGACGTTCACGACCTATCTGGTGGGGCCGCTGATCGAGGCATTTCACTCCAGATACCCCAAGATCACCGTCAACCTGAAAGAGATCTCCCAGGAGCGTATCGAGGAGTTGCTGTTGGCGGGAGAGCTGGACGTAGGGATCGCATTTGATGAAATACATGCGCCGGATATCGAAGCCATCCCCTTGCTGAACGAAACGCTTGCTTTGGTCATGAACCGCAGACACCGCCTGGCCGAGGAACGCTCCATTACCTCGCACGGCCTGAGTGCAGAGTCTTTGGTCTTGCTCAGCACAGAGTTTGCCACTCGCGAGCAAATCGACCGCTACTGCCGCAAACATGAGATTCGTCCCAAGGTGCAGATGGAGGCCAATGCCCTCGGCGCAGTGATCGAGATCGTTCGCCGGACGAATCTCTCGACCTTGTTGCCTGCCAGAATTGCGTTGGCCCATGACGACCTTGTAGCCATCACACTGGAGCCGGAGCGCTTGCAGCGACGGGCCGTTCTGATGCGGCGCAAAGACGCCTTTCTGAGTGCGGCGGTGCGTGTCTTCATCGAGCTGGCTAAAGAAATATCCAGCGATCTTGATCAGTGAGGGTTTGCGCGACCGCAGGATGTGCGTGTGCGCAAGTGCAACGATGATGGCCTAGCCGACCTGCGAAGCGGAGACTGGCAGGGGAGGGAAGCCCCTATTGCTTTCTAGCTGCTGACGGCGCACTGATGTGTACTACATAACCTCCAGCAAGCAACTCACCCCAAAATTAGATGGCTTCCTACACGAACGAATCAGATTTTCGCTATTTGATGTAGGCCCTTTCCTAAGCATCCTTGGCCCGCTTTTGCGCCATCGCAGTCACGGCTAGTCTCGCCGGGCCGCTGCTAAATCAGCGGCCAGGTCTGCAAGCCTGTGCGGTATTACGATGGCGCCCACCTCCTGACGTCTTCGGCGTTTCGCCGTAGGTCCGGTTCAATGGTGGCTGCGTGCGGGTGACCTTTGGGTCAACCGGGTTTTTGCCTCGTAATGCCCCGGTCTTGCAGGCCTGCACGTAGCCGCCACCCTTCACCTGCAAGTGAAGAGTGGACGGTCGGACTTCCGCATTACGAGGTGCATATGCTCAAGATCGTCCCCGACCCACCGCAAACCACCGAAGCCCCCGACTACCTCGAAGACACCCTGGTCGAAGCCATGGAATACACCATGTGTGGCCTGGCGGTAGCCAACCAGTCGATCACCTCCCTCCCCAAATCCCCCGCCACGATCATGCTGCTTAGCGTGATGCACGAGCTCGACGCCGTGCGCTCGCTGTTGGAGTGCGCGTTGGCGCAGGTGCAGCTCAAGAGTCGAGCGCGGCCGCTATCCCTGCATTAGTCCGTACTCATTTCCAAAAGGCTTGCAGGGCCTCTGTGGGAGCGGGCTTGCCCCGCGATCACGGGCAACGCCCGTGCCATATACCGCATCGCCTGCTTCGCGGGTAAACCCGCTCCTACAGGTACCCCGCTGTACTCAAAATCAGCGGAGTACCTGTAGGAGCGGGTTTACCCGCGAAGAGGCCAGCAATGGTTCAGCACAGCCAATTGCCCACAGCATCACCGGTGCCCTCGCACACCCACCCCATTCACAGCACCTCGAAGGACTTCCCCATGGACAAGGACTCACCAGACCACCTCGGCAAGCTCGGCTGGACCGTCGGCACCACCACCTGCCTGGAAAGCGAAGCCAAAGGCAAACACCTGTTCCGCGTTGAACCCGGCAACTGTGCCGACCATGCGCTGCAACAGGCTTCGGAACTACTGGCTAGCGCGCGGCGGGCGTCGTTCATCGAGGTGATGGACGACGAACCGGTGCTGGTTTGGGCGGCGCATTACCTCAGCGAGATGGCCAAGGCGTTGATGGATGATGCGCGTAGGGGGATGCATAAAAGCGATTGAGGTGGAGGTTGGGCGATTCAGAGTTGTCCGTTCGGATCTACGGCTACGTCTTCGGATGACAGCTTCCGACCCAAAGCTGCCGTCCGCGAAAGAGCAGCAAGAGGCCTGTAGCGCCTCTGCGCCTCTACTGCTCGACGGGATCATCATGGCGCACTTCGCCACAGGCATGGTCTAGTTCGAAATCACCATCTTGGCTCTGTGTGGCTAGTCCAAGCATGGCTAGAGTGGGCTCCAACGGACACTAACCCACTGCGAGTACCTGCCCATGAACAACCGCCTTGATTACTTCAAGCTGTCTCCCCAAGCGTCCAACAAACTGGTGGAGTTGACCCTGCAACTGAGCAAGAAGCCGTTGATGGTCGATCTTGCCCACCTGATCATGTTGCGGGCTTCGCAGCTCAACGGCTGTGCGTTCTGCGTGGATATGCATGTGAAAGAGGCGAAGATCCATGGCGAGCGCGAGCTGCGTCTTCACCACGTCGCCGTCTGGCGTGAGTCGCAGCTGTTTACGCCCGTAGAGCGAGCGGCGCTGGAGTGGACCGAAGCCCTGACCCAGTTATCGCCTCATGGTATCTCCGACAGCCTCTATGCGCGTGTGCGCGAGCAGTTTTCCGAGCACGATCTGTCGGATCTGTCGTTCCTGATCGTCGCCATCAACGGCTGGAACCGCCTCAACGTAGCTTTCCAGGCCATCCCGGGCTCATCCGATGAACTGTTCGGCCTGAGTAAGGCCAACCTCAACTGAGTAACGTGCTGATCACTGCGCCAAGCTGCTCGCCAGGAGCAGCCGTGGCGCAGTTGGTAAAGCTCAGGAGCAGACCCGACTGACGCTGCGACGAGGCAGCCCAGCGCGACAACGCCTGTACCGACATGCCCCTGCCCAGCAACTGCTCGGCCAGGGCGGTGTCGTTTACGTCCTTCGGCAAACGCAGTACCAGGTGCATGCCGCCCGGCGAGCGCTCCACCTGCATACCCTGCGGCAAACTTCGCTCCAGTGCTTCGATGGTCAATGCTCGTCGCTCGTTGTAGATGCGGCGCATGCGTTGGATATGCCGGGCAAAGTGTCCTTCGGCAACGAACTCCGCCACCATGGCCTGGGTAATTGACGGTGACCCGGCAGCGAACAAGGCCCGGCCGACGCGCTCGAACGCTGCCACCTGCGCCTGCGGCACCACCAGATAAGCCAGGCGAAGGCTGGGAAACAGCACCTTACTGAAGGTCCCGGCATACAGCACGCGCCCATGGCGATCCAAGCTGGCCAGCGCTGGGAGTGGACGGCTGACGTAGCGATACTCGCCGTCGTAGTCGTCCTCGACAATCCACCCCCCGGTGCGGGCAGCCCAATCCAATAGCAGTTGTCGGCGTGGCAACGACAGTGCCATCGAGAGCGGGCTCTGATGCCCCGGTGTCACCATGGCGACCTGCGTAGCCCGGCCACCCGCGATGGCATGCTCTACATTCATGCCATCGGCATCAACCGGCACCGCTTCCAGCTCCAGTCCGAATTGGCGAAGCACCTGGCGCGTGGGGGGATAGCCTGGGTCTTCCACCCAGGCTCGCGCTCCTGGCTGCAACAAGGTGTGCGCGATCAACGTCAGGCTATTGCGCCAACCGCTGGTGATAAACACCTGGTGGGCACCGCAATCGATGCCTCGGGATACCTGAAGATACGAGGCGATGGCGCTGCGCAACGCTGGCAGGCCGTGGGGTGCCGGATAGTCCAGATCTCCCACACGCATCCCGCGTAGATACCGGGCACCCAGACGCGCCCATATCTTGCGCGGAAAAGCATCCAGCGCCGGCACCCCCATCTGGAATGGCAACAGCTGCGGTGGACGCCAGAGCGAATCAGGGGAGTCTTCGATCACCCGGCTGCTGACGGGTGCTGTGCTGGCCGCCAACGCGGGCTTCTGCAATTCAGGATTGATCACGGTGCCTTTCTGCCCGAGCGCAAGGATGTAGCCCTCGCTGGCTAGCAGTGAATAGGCCAGTTCGACGGTCCCACGGGCCACACCCAGCTCCTTGGCCATGGCGCGCGCCGACGGCAAGCGGTCACCGGCGGACAACGTGCCGGCGGCAATGGCGGCCAGCACGCGGTCGTAGAGTTGGCGATACAGAGGCAGCGCGGACTGCTCTTCCAAGGGGGCGAAAGGCGGTTTTGGCGAAGTCATCATGGACTAGTTCGTATCCCATTTCTTGGCTCAATCAAGTGGGTCAATGGTAGTCCAATATAGCGCCATCACTTACGCATGAGGCCAATCCCATGACATCTACGTTGACCAACTTCATACCCAGCGTGCTCGACCTGGCCGACACGGCCCTGCGTCCCCTGGATAACATCCATGACCTGTGCGGCGCATTCCCGGTAATGCAGCAATTGCGCCCTCATCTGACCAGCGAAGCCGACTTCACCAGCCGCATCGAGCGTATGCGTGTTGAAGGCTATCACCTCATTGGCGCGTATGACTCAGGCGTCCTTGTGGCATTGGCTGGTTACCGCCTACAGGAAAACCTGGTCTACGGCGCATTCCTGTATGTCGATGACCTTGTCACCGCCGAGGCTCATCGGGGTGGCCAGTGGGGGGCGCGCTTGTTGCAAGCCTTGGAGCGACTGGCCCGCGCCAGCGGCTGTGCGCGCCTGGTGCTCGACACAGGTTTGGCCAACGCCCGAGCGCAACGTTTCTACTTCCGTGAAGGCCTGTTGACTGGGGCAATGCGCTTTCAAAAACAGTTCGATACGCCATAACCCGCACACATCCAAGGAGGCAAACATCATGACATCGTCCCGACCGCTACTTGCTCCTTTGCGCGTTCTTCGCCTGGTCGCCAGCCCCAACGCAAACCATTCGGAAAGTCTGAAGCTGTCCCAGCAGATCCTGTTTGGCTTGGCCACCGTGGCCGGCAGAAGGGGTATCCAGTTGACCGATCTAGATCTCAACGCCTTGGCACCCGTCGATGCGCCTTACGCCCAGGCATTAGCCAATCAGCGCATAGTCGCGGTAAGCGGGCGGGACAGTACGTTGAGTCGTTCCAACGAATTGATCGACCAACTGCAAGCATGCGACGTACTGCTGATTGCCACGCCGATGCACAACTACAGCGTGCCCGCCCCACTCAAGATGTGGATCGACCAGGTGGTACGCGTGGGTAAAACCTTTGTTGGCACCGCCAAAGGTAAAGTCGGAAAGCTGACGGATCGTCCGGTCTACGTCGCAATCGCTAGCGGGGGCCACATCAGCGGTCCACAGGCCCGTCAACCGGACTTTCTGCGCCCCTACCTGTCGGCCGTCCTCGCCACCATTGGTCTCACTCAGGTGCATTATTTCACCGTTGAGGGTACCGCCAAGGGGGGGGAGTCACTGAGTACTGGAAGGGCAACAGGGTACGGTGATGTGCAGGCGTTCTTTGGTAGGCATAGCTGTCGAGTAGGTCAAGTCTAAAGTCCGCTTCAAGGCCGACATCTACTCCAAGCGCTTAGGTTTGCATCTCAACTGGGCCGTATGCGAACAAGCGGCCACGCTCTTCATCGCTCATACAAAGGAAAAAATCATGAATCGTCTCAATTGGTTTGAAGCTTCGCCTGGTGCAGCTAAGGCCCTCGGCGGCCTGCATCATTTCGTGACCACCGCGACAAATTTGCCAGCGTCGCTGATCCACCTCGTGTTTCTCAGGGTGTCTCAAATCAACGGCTGCGCTCATTGCATTGATCTTCACTCACGCGATCTGATCAAAGCAGGTATGTCAGTGGACAAGGTGCTGTTAGTGCCGGTATGGCATGAAGCGCAATATTTGTTCTCGGATCAGGAGCGCTCAGCACTGGCTTGGGCGGAAGAAGTCACCAGGGTAAGCGAGACACAGGTATCCGACGAAGCTTATGCAGCCGCATCGGCGATGTTTGCAGAAAAGGATCTTGTTGACCTGACAGCGGCCATTGCCGCGATGAATGCGTTCAACCGTATGGGCGTCAGCTTCCGACTCAAACCTGCGGCTAGGGCTTGATGACCTAGTGACTCGGCCTGGAGAGGTAGTACTTCGGAGACGGCACATCGCTTGTATCGCGTACCGTCTGCTTCAGGCCAATTGCTGCCCTTTCCGAACGACCGCTATGGCTCGGATACGGTCGTTCGCTAATGAACAGCCTTGGGGGCCCAACTCGGCCCCAGGTAACGCACCATTTTCGAAAATGTCAGCAATCCTGTGAGGCCAGCCCCTACCATCTCTCACTCAAACTTCACCAACACCACCGTAGCGTTATCCCGCCCGCCATACTCCGCCGCCAACCGAATCAACCGCTGACTACTCCCCTCCAGACTCTCCCGCCCGGCGCCCTCCAGCACCCGTGCCATCTCATGATGTGGCACACACCCATGAACCCCATCACTGCACAGCATCAGCAAGTCCTCCGCCTGCACCACCTGCACCCACACCTGCGGCTCCACTCGCGGCGCTGGTCCGATCGCCTGCAACAGCACGTTGCGCGCCGGCAGCCGATCGAAATGCCCGGCATCCAGCGCCTGCTGGTACCAGGTCTGGTCGCGACTCAACTGCTCCAGCTCACCGTGGCGATAGCGATACAGGCGACTGTCACCCACATGAAACGCCAACAACGGCCCGCCGGCCTGGGGGCGTCAGATGCCGGTGAGGGTGGTGCCCATGCCGCGCCCCTCGCTGAGCTGACGGGTGTGGTTGTGCGCGTACAAGCGGGTGTTGACCGCTTCGAGCGCCTTGTGCAGCGCGCCCAGGGCCTGCATCGAGGGCACCTGGCAGGTGGCGTCGGGGTCGCTGGAGGCGTGGGTCGATCAGGAAGTGGTCTTCGTTGTGCTGGCGCACCGGGCCGGTGTCGCTGTGACCGAAGGCGATGCCGCCGCGCAGCAGGCAGGGCGCGGTGGCCATGTGGTTTTGTGGCGCGCTCATGGCTGCTCCTCGAGAAAGGCGCTGCGTTGGGCGGGGTCGGGGATGTGTTCGGCCAGGGCCTGCAACAGCGCCTGGCGGGTGCTGGCGTGGGGCAGGGCGCGGCGCATGACGATGCGGGCGATCGGGCCGATCAGCTAGGTCAGGCGCGTTTCGCTGGCCTGCACGAAAGCGGGGTCCAGCTTGGGGGCTGGGTGTCTGTCGTATCTGTCTGGTGGGGCAGGCTGTCGTCTTGCGGCGGGGTTTCGGTCGTGGCCAGCAGCGCTTCGGTGGCGGCGACGAACTGTTCGCGGCCACGCTCGGAGGGAATGTGCGGTAGCAGGGCGCTGCGCAGGCTGGCGAAGTCGTCGGCGCTGGCCAGGCTGCGCTTGACCAGCAGGCGCGCCAGGGGGCCGATCTGTTGCGACAGCAAAGATTCGAGCTGCGGGCGGAGCTGGCGTTGGCGGGCTTCACGTCGCGGTGCACTGCCTTGGGGTACGCCAGTCAACGGTTGCAGCTTGAGCCAGCCTTGCAGCAGGTTGAGATGGGTGGTGTTGCCCGTGTGTTCCAGATACAGACGGGTGTGCGGGCCAAGGGCAATGCGTGTGCCGGCCAGTTGGTCGATGAGCACGCCTGTGCTGCCGGCTTCGAGGTAGTCGGCACTCTGCAGGCGGGTGCCGGCGTTGGCTTGGTAGACGCTCGTGGCACGCAACAGTTGCACGGGCTTTTCCGCTGCGCTTATCACTCCGATCTCTGCCGGGGCGGCGAGCAGAGGCGAGAGTTGGAGCAGGCCAGCCAGGAGGGGGAGGAGCGCGGTTCTGTTCACGGTTCGGTCATCGTGTGTACGGAAGGGGTAACCCCGGGATGAGCGCAGGCTACCGATTCACGGGGTGCGATGAACGTCAATTTTTTCTATGTATTTCAAGGGGATGAATTGAATGAAATCATGGAATAAAACGGCGGCGGCGGGTGTTTTCGTCATGGGCGCGCGGGTTATTCGTTGGCCTTGCTGGCCCTATCGCGGGACAAGCCCGCTCCCACAGGAACTCCGCTGGTTTCAAGATCAGCGGAGTTCCTGTGGGAG
>NZ_JABWRM010000029.1:0-32388 GCF_014268955.1 Pseudomonas sp. RW3S2
TCCCCCCAGTGGGCTTGGTGATCACGTTCAACCCTGTCGGAGCATCCGGTGGCGTAGTGTCGATTTTCGGGTCTGCAATGAAGTCCAGGGTTGCAGGCAAACTTTTGTTATTTGCTGCGTCCGTTGCAGTGATGATGATCTTGCCGTTTGGCTGAGGACCGTTGGTATCCAACTTGAAATTGCCGTCGGGCCCGGCTTTTACGTTATGGGTCTTGCCGTCCGGTGTGGTGACGTTGACCGTGCTGTTAGGCTCGGCTTTACCGGTGATGCTGATCCCCCCAGTGGGCTTGGTGATCACGTTCAACCCTGTCGGAGCATCCGGTGGCGTAGTGTCGATTTTCGGGTCTGCAGTGAAGTCCAGAATCGCAGGCAAGCTTTTGTTATTTGCTGCGTCCGTTGCAGTGATGATGATCTTGCCGTTTGGCTGAGGACCGTTGATATCCAACTTGAAGTTGCCATCGGGTCCGGCTTTTACGTTGTGGATCTTGCCGTCCGGTGTGGTGACGTTGACCGTGCTGTTGGGCTCGGCTTTACCGGTGATTCCGATACCCCCAGTGGGCTTGGTGATCACGGTCAACCCTGTTGGGGGAGGAGGAGGGGATGTATCGGCACTTGGGTCAGCCGTATAATTTCCAGTCAGCGTTTTGCTGGTGCGCCCCGAGCTATCCGTTGCCGTCGCCGTAAAAGAGCCATTGGGCTGCGGCACCTTGCTTGCAAAACTGAAACTCCCGTCGTTCCCGGCTATCACGCTAATTTTTGAGCCATCCGGAAAGGTGAAGTCAATGCGCGAGCCAGGAGCTCCTTTGCCAGTGACAGCCATGGTACCGTCGGCTTTAGTGGCTGTCTTAACCTGTGGAGGTTCTGGAGCCGTGGTATTCGGTTTTACGGTGTTAACCCGGTGCCCTCCCCCCCCTCCACCACCTGATTGAGTTAATGCGAACACCCCCAAGGCTGCACCACCCAATAGAGCGCCTTTAGTTAATGGCGAAAGATCATTGAATGATGAACTGATTTTACCCAGCACGGAGTCGGCACCCTGTGCATTTTGTGCGCTTTGCTGAAACGGTTCGTAGCTGACCCCCAGTGGCTGATTTGCAAGTGCGGGCTCTTGAATAACGGCTTCTGTCAATTGCCCATTATCATTGAAGACCAGGGAGTTCTCTTTGCTATCGCGATCGTCAAAGAACTTTTTAATCACTAACCTTTTTTTGTCGAGAAAATTAATAATCAAATTGTCGCCGCTGCGAGTCATTTGCCTGACGGAGAGTTGCCCTGCATTAACGATGACAACGGATGCCGTCTGCAATGTTACTTCCGGGCCTTCGACCAAATTTTGTGTTTGAGTTTTTTTATAAAAAATTATTACTTTCGACATGTACGTTCTTCCTAAAATGCCAAGAAAGCTTTCCGTTCAGCCCCTCTCTGATCTAGGTGAGCATAATGGCGTAATAAAACCTCACACCATAATTCAAACGGAAAGGTCAGACCCTGTTAGTAGCTGAGTGGCCTCATTCGGCGCGCACCCTATAAGATATTAAAATATGCAGATAAACTACTGTGTAGGAAATTTCCTACGGTGGTTTTGTAGTGGTCTAATGAAACCGAATGAACGAGCACCCTGAAAGACAAGACACCGTTTCACCCTTACGGCAAGGGATAGGCAAACGGGGGAGCTTTTGGGCCAGGAGCGGCACCGTTGCTGGAGCCCGGAGCAAAAACTAGCCAGGTTCGCGAGAGCCTTGAGCCAGGACAAAACGTGTCGGTGGTGGCTCGGTGCAACGGCATTAATGCCAAGCTGAACCGGGACGACACAGTGCCGGAGAAGCTGTAGTGCCGGCCTCAGAGCTGAGCGATGCGCTCAAGCAGATCCGTGAACTGCAACGGATGCTGGGTAAAAAACAATGGAAGCGCAAATCCTCAAAGCGGCCGTGGAGATAGCCCGGTCGCGAAAATGGTTTATCCACTCACCTTTGTTGCCGCGGGACGACCCGTGAAGCTGGTCAGCGAATGTTTCAGCGTGGCGCGCTCGCAACTAGCGGTTAGAATCAAGCAATCGGCATCGCCCAAAGTACGGCGAAGCAGGCTTGTGAAGGGCGCTGAACTGGTGGCCGAAATCCAACAACAGGTCAGCGAACTGCCCAACTATGGCTGCCGTCGAGTCTGGGGATTGCGGCATCGCGCCCGTGAAACCAGGTCGCTACCGGCGATCAATGTTAAGCGGGTTTACCGGGTCATGCGTGATTACAACCTGCTGCCTGACCGCCGGATCAAACAACCCAGCGTGCCGCGTCGGAACGAGGGCCGTATTCCCGTGCAAACCAGCGATACGCGCTGGTGCTCGGACGGCTTTGAGTTCCACACTGTAGCAACAGATGATCGGCAAACGACAACGCTACGAACCGAGCGAAAGAGCGTGTGCAATGAATGCGCAACAGATACGTTGAGCCGCATGAGGAAGTTCGCGACTCAAATGATAAAGTCGGCTGATCCATAAGTTGCCGGATGCGAATCGCCATTTGGGAGAGATCCACCGCGAGAGCGGCGTGACCTTCAAGGCTCGGGCCACCTGGTTTGCTGTCATCGACAGCGCTCGCACGGCCAGTTCTACGCCTGTGGATAAACCCGGTCAAGGGTCGACATTCAGCGCCACTTTGGACTTTAAGAGCGGTTATCCACCGGTGGTATTCCGTGGCAACCCCCGGACAACGTGGTTGCTTTTAGCTCTTCAAAGTAAAGGCCTTCCAAACAGGGCGCTTTGCAGTGCCCTATCGACGATAGGGCATGAGCCGATGAAGCCTGGGGTTGTAGCCCAGGCTTCTGTCTGCCCTGTGTGGGTATTGGGGCGGTTAGCTCAACGTTCTGAACTCAGCATCGATGGTTTCAGCTTCAACCCGCCATGCCTGGAAGAGCTGTTGACGCACCCGGCTTTCATCCAGATTGCTTTGCAGCTCTTGTCGGCGAGTATTGAGCTGAAGGTAGTCGGGGAAGAATTCTTCCTTGAAACGTTCAGCGTTCACCAGAGCGATGAAGTCCTGGCGCTGTTTTTCGAAGTTGTCGACCATCGTTGCAATGGTTTTCTTGAAGGCTTCTTCGCGCTTGTATTGCTCCCAGCTGTCCCACGCTTCGAGTGCCACACCCAGCAAAGCCAGGGCACCATTGGCGCCCTTGGCGAATTTCACCGCGCCCCAGGGTTTAAACTTCAGGTACTTGCCGATGTCCATGCCAACCGTCTTGGCAATTGTCGAGATGCCATCTCGAGCGGCCAGTACCGTGGTGTTGTTGATGAGATTGCCCTTGAGCACGTGGTTGATGCCTTGTTTCCCCAGAGCTTTGACCGTCGTATTGAAGTGATTGACCTCACTGTCGAAGCCAACCTGCATCTTCTCGACCTCAAGCGTGATCGACTGGGTCTGGCGGCTGAACTCGTTTTGCAGCCGTGTAGCGAGGATGATGCCTTCGGCACCGACCTCTCGTTCGAAGAAATCGGTGAACGTTTCAAGGCTACAGCCTTTGGCCTGCAGGATCAGATCGGCGAAGTAGCGCGTGGCAAACTCGCGCAGGCTGATACGTGCTTCTTCGATCTGCTGACCGGTGCTTGCCAATTGCTTACCTAACCGACCATTGAGCTCGTCGAGCTTGCTGACTTCGAGGGAAACCTTGTGGTCGTTCTCGACAGCGATCGGCAGTTGGT
The DNA here is from genome assembly GCF_014268955.1 of Pseudomonas sp. RW3S2. Classification (NCBI taxonomy): domain Bacteria; kingdom Pseudomonadati; phylum Pseudomonadota; class Gammaproteobacteria; order Pseudomonadales; family Pseudomonadaceae; genus Pseudomonas; species Pseudomonas sp. RW3S2. The sequence continues at coordinate 3,692 of NZ_JABWRM010000029.1, forward strand.
TGTTGAGCACATCGCGAATTACGCTGGTGCGCATTTCATTGGCCAGCGCAGCGCTGCCACCGTTGTGCTCGATCTTCGCTGTGGTCGCCGTCTGCAGGGTTGCGATATGCGACAGCGCCTTGAATTCTTCAAGGTTGGACAGCCAGTGCTCGGCCCCCAGGTCAAAGGGATTGGCAGCTACTGCAACTATCGAAAGATCGGCTGCTTCCTGATCGCTCAGACCAATCTGTTCGCGAAGCCTGCCCGTGACGTTATCGCGCTTGATCTGCAGATTGGACTGATAGTCCTGTTCGTCTTCAACATCAGCCACCTCATCGAAGCGACTGAGCACGAACACCGTGCGCGGCAGCAGACCCAAGGTGCGGAACAACCAGGTCAGGTCTTCCTTATGGCTTTCCTTGATCGGGTTGGTCGAGTTCATCACGTACAGCACCAGGTGAGATTCGCTCACGTACTTCTTGGTGATGTCCTTGTACTTTTCGATGGCATGGGTTTCGGCGTTTTCCTGCTCCTTGAAACCGAACAGGCCCGGGGTGTCGATCAGTACGAAATCATCATCGACCTCGTAGATTTTCACCTCGTTAGAGGACTCTGCATGACTGATCTTCATACTGGATTTATCCAGCTTTTCCATCCAGGCTGCCGCAATCGATGTCTTGCCCTCGGAGAAACCTCCGATCAGCGCGACCTTGAGTTTTTCACCGGATACGCTGTTGATGGCGTTCCTCAACTTGCTGCTCAGGGCCCCGTCGATCGGCACGCCGGCCTTTGCACCCTGGTCGAGAAAACCTTGCAACCGTTCGAGCAGCGAGAGTGCGTCGGCCTGTTGGGCCTTGAATGTCTTGAGGGTATTTTCCATTACAGTTTTCCTGCGATTTCGATTTGGCGGGAGAGCACTTTCAGGCGTTTGGTGGAGCGCGCCAGCGTTTCAACCTGGCTGGAAGCTTGCTTGGCAGGTGCTTCCAGCGCCCGATCAAGTTGCTCGATCGTCTTCTGCATTTCGCTCATCGCGCTTTCCAGATTTTCACGTAATGCACTGCGCAGTTGTTCGGTAGCGCTGAGCAGATTTTTATCGGTTGCCTGGCGTTGCTGAGATTTCTTGAAGTCGGAATCGAATGCGCCCCAGATCGCTTTGCCAACCGAGATCAAAGCGGTCAGTACCGAAGCCCCTACGAACCACAGGCTGGCACCGCCGGTGAAGGGGGCTGCTGCGATTCCCAGAAGGCTGGCGATCAGTCCTGCAACCTTGATGCCATTGTCGATTTTGATATTGAGTTTGAACGGCTGATTGAACTTCATGCTGCCGAGCTTTCCATAGCTCGCGGTCAGTTCCTGAGCATGCTTTTCGAATCGTTTGAGAATATCTTCGGCAGCCTTCTGGAAGGTGCTCACTTCAACGTTGATGACCTTGGGTAACTGCTTGCCCAACGCGTGTTGCTGTTCCTCAAGCTGTTCGCTCAGGGCTGCCTTGAAAGCATCGTTGCTGATGTCTCCTTCGATCCTCGCATAGACGCTGTTTCGCACCTTGCTGGCGAAGCCGTGGATCAAGGTCTCGCCTGATGATTCAAGGCGCTTCTTCAGCGCACTGAAGCTGCTGTTCAACTGACTCTTGGCGCTTTGCTCTTCTTCGTTGAGTTTGGCCGCCAGCGCCGAAAGCGTTTGTTGAACACCTGAGAGCGTGCCGGTGGTGTCAGTGAGTGCTTCATTGGCCTTGTTGAAGTTGGCCCGAATGATCTTGGACTGGCCGTCACGGATCAATTGCTCGTCGAGCAACTGCAGGAAGCCTCGCAGGCGGGACTTCTCCAGGAGTTCGTCGGCACCAAAGTCCGCGAGCACCTTGGCCCGACGATTGGCGTTCGATGAACCCGGCGCGAAGTGATGGGTCGAGGCAAGGAATGCTGGCAAAGCGGTCAGCGCGAACACCTCCCGGTAGTGTTTGCCAAGCTGCTCGGCCATCTTCTGATCTAGGCCAGCAAGACTCGTGGTTTCGTCTTCGGAAACCAGCGGTCGGCCGTTCAGGGAGTTTTTGGGGCTGGTGATCTTCTTGTTGAAGATTGTCCAGACTTCGGTTTGTGCAGAGAGATGCTTCTTGATCTTCTCCAGCGTGCCCACGTTCTGCCCATCGCCCGTCTGCGGAGGTGCTGCCTGGTTGGTGACGTAGAATACGGCGTGAGCTATCTGTACGGCGCGCTCGATTTCCTCCAGTACCAACCCTTCCTTGCCTTCGATACCCGGTACATCCAGCAAGGCGAAGGGGTGGCCGTCCAGTTCGAGGTCGTAACGCTGTGTTTTGCGCGTGAAGTCGGCACTACCGTCACCGATGATCTGCCCGTCAGCGTGGAGCTTCAGCTCGGTCACCAGTTGCACCAACTGAGTTTCAACTTCCAGGCGCTGTCGTACGAGCGTCCGTTGCTGCTCAGTAGTCGCTGCCTGTTGAGCGGTAAGCGCCGTACAAGCATCGTCGCGTGCACGGGTGACTTCGGCTAACTTCTGCTCGAGTTCAGTGCGGGCGTGCTCGGCTTTCTGCCGTTCGGTGTCCAGTGTCACTGCAGCGCTGTCGCGTGCTGCCGTGGCGGTGGCCAACCGGGCAGTGGCATCGTTGAGCTGTAGTTCTTCCGGCATTTTTCTGAACAGGTTCAGCAGCCTCTGCCAGAGCGAAGCCGTGCTTTTACGTTCGGCGAGAAGGCTGTGCAAACGGGTAACGGCAGCTAGAGCATCTTTGTGCGCGTGCTCGTGTTGCTGGAGCGTGTTGTCCAATCGTTGTGTCAGCTCGCTGGACTGGGCATTGGCCTGATCCAACGCTTCGCGAGCCTGCTGGTAGGGTTGCTCGTACTGCTGCACTGCGGCGGTCAACTGCCGCGTGAGTTCATCAAGTCGCGCTTCGGTCTCCTCAATGCTTTGTTGCAAGCGCTGGAGGTTTTCTTCAGTCAGTTCGTACTGTTCGTGCAGCTTGCGAAAGGCCTCCTGGCTCGCCCGCTTGCCTGGCTCCTGCAGCAGAATCCGCAACGTCTCGATGAGTGTCGACTTGCCTGCCCCGGTTTCACCATAGAAAGCGATGGTGAAGGTGTTCCACTCGGCGTTCTTCTCCAGTTCCGCCAACCGATCGAACAGCGCGGTACGATGTTCGGTGAGCCGCCGCAGCGCTTCTTTCCTGGCCAGGTTCAAGGCTTCGTCGTCCGAAGAGTGCCTCAGCTCACCGATGATGAGGGCCAACTCATCGTTGATTTGCTGGTAAACCTCGCGGGGGCTGTTCAGTTCGAGAGTCATGTAGGGTTCTTCGATGGATTTTTCGTACGCCTGGGGTGGCGGGAAAGGGTCAGCATGAGCGAGGGTCGGCTCAGGAGCGTTCGGCGTAATTGCTTTGAAGCGTGTTTCGGTCAACACCTCGGGGAGTCGCTCCCAGTAATCTGTGTGACCAAAGTCGTTCATTTCGACGCTTTCGAAGTGCTCGACCACGTTGCGTCCCAGGCAGGTTTCGCCCCAATTGAGCAGCAACGTCCGGTCTGTCTTCGAATACGCGTTGATCATCCTGCCTTGCAGGCGCTTTCGCATCTGGCTCGCTTCAATGGCTGAGACCTCGACTGCCGCAGCCATCAGCAGTACATCGTTGATTGCCAACTGATGCCTTCTGGAGAAACTTTTCAGACTGCTGACCACCACCCGACCGCCAAGAGAGTGGCCGATCAGATTGATGGTTTCGACCTGAGGGTGTTTGGTGCGCAGGTACTCTTTCAGTTGATCGAGCAGCACAACACCCATGCTCTCGGCACGAGCGCGGGCATCGCTGAAGTTCTTCAGACGGTCTTTGACTACAGCCCCCACCAATCCCAGGGAAGGACCGAAGCCCCCGGTAGCGCCGAGCGGTACGAGGTTAAGGCTGCCTGCACCCAGCGACCAGAATGACGCGGTGTCGAAGTGCAGATAATGGTTTGATGGCCAGAAGGCAAAGATATTGATGAAGTTACCGAGTTGCGCGGGAATTCTTTCAAGCAGGAGTTGCTTATCTTCGTCGTTGTGCCCGGCGCTGTAGCCGTGGATGAAGATGTTGGCTTCGGTCGTGTTGGTGCTGGAGGACGGCGACGACTGGAACAGGAATGGCAGGGACATCGGCGGCTCCCTATCTGCAGGCGTGCTGCTTGTGGGGCGGTATTGGCCGAGAGGGGGAGTCTGAGTACTCCAGACACAGATGCGATGAGGTCTGGCGCCTGAGGAGGGAGTCCTTGGCTTGGTCCATAGCTGCAACTTCCTTGTGATCGTGAACCGGGTTTCGTGTGGATGCCTGGAAGGGAATTTACCTCGTTTAGGTGGCAAATTGCCATGTCTGGAGCAGGGACGACGCAGATTCGCTGCGGAGATCGGCGCAGGCGCATGGGCAGGCGATCAACGCCACGGCGCAGTTAGTCCTCGGTGAAGTAGTCGCTATCCAGATGCTTCACTTCGTAGACCTGTTTAACGCTGCAGCCCAGGTTGTAATCGACCATCAGTCGGGCGAGTTCGGCGCCATCGATAAGCACTACTTTGATGTCCAGGCTCAAGGCAGCGTCGCGGGCTCCGGCGGAGAAGTCGGATGTCGTGATGAAGACGCCTTTACGGGCGCGTTTACGGGTCAGCGCCCCGATGAACTTATCGATCTCCGGCCGATGCACCGTGTTACCCCAGCGCTTGGCTTGCAGGTAGATGACATCCAGCCCGAGCTTGTCTTCCTTGATGATGCCGTCGATACCATCGTCGTTGGTTTGCTGGGTTGCGCTGCCGGCCTCTTTGCGTGAACCCCCGTAGCCCATGGCGATCATGAGATCGACTACTAATTGCTCGAAGAATGTCGGCGACGCGGCGCGGACTTGGGCGAGGAGGTCGTCTGCCAGCGATTGCGTTGGGAACCATCGAGCGTTTGCCGGTTGGTGAGCGGGGAGGTGGTGCCTGGGCTGGGGGTAGGCAGGGTATGGCGCGGTTTTGCGCACCTCGGCGGTGGTTTTTGGCATCAGTGCGGGACGGCGAAGATGGGCCGGGATGAAGAGGTGGTGGTGGATTGAGCGTTGAGGGTTTATGGGTGAACCGGTTGCGAGTGGTGGATGCTTCGGTGATGCCGCGGGGGGAATACGATGGCAGCTTGTTTGGTGATTGGGGAGCGGGGGACTGACCTTGTAGTGGGGGGCGAAGCGTTGTTGTAGACAGGAAAATTCCTACGGGATACCGTTTCGCATTCCTACATTTATGCGCGCGATTTCCTTCCATGGATGCCCTGAAATCCCTGCGGACTGAACTGGCCGCGTTCGCCACCGAGCGCGACTGGGATCAATTCCATACACCCAAGAATCTAGCGATGGCCTTGTCCGGCGAAGCCGGCGAGTTGCTCGAGCGCTTCCAGTGGCTGACTCCAGAGCAAAGTGAGCGTAATGCGCTTTCGCCAGAGGCGATTGAGGCAATCGAAGAAGAGATGGCGGATGTGCTGCTGTACTTGGTGCGTCTGGCGGATCGCCTGAACGTCGACCTTGAGACCGTTGCCCAGGCCAAGCTCAAGCGGAACGCAGAGAAATATCCGGTCAGTGAAGCCAAGGGCAATGCCGTCAAGTACTCGAGGCGAAGCGAATGACGCCTCGAGTGTTTTATCAGCCCTGCTCGCAGCCGATTGCTCGCAAAAACTTGCAGACCACCATTCTTAACCCAGTGCTGCTCGACGATATCGCGGACTTGCTGGAGCCCGAGTTACTGGCAGCCCTGTATAAAGCCTACCCCGCAGGCAAACTGTGCATCTGGGGGTTATCCTCGCCCAGAACCAGAAATGCCTGGCTCGCCATGCAGCCGGGCGACACCGTTATCTTCAATACCGAAACCGTCGTCACCGTTAGCGCATGTTTTACCCATCGCACACACAATCGCGAGCTGGCCTTGAGGCTCTGGGGCTGGGCAGATGCTGGGGCTGGAAAAACCTGGGAGAACATCTACTTCGTCACTGACGTTCGTCATCACGCTATTCGTTTCAAAGCCATTCAGGCACTAGCCGACAGTGGGCAGGATCGGTCTTTCTCTGGTTACGACGATGTGCAAAGTGCAGCCATTCTGGATAGTTATCCGGAGCTGGACCACGATTACTTCCCTGACCACGTCACGCTGGATGAGGCGCGTCGAGACATCCAGTCGACTGATGGAATGGGGACACGACCTACCCGGTTGGAGCACAAGTACATCGTGCGTCACCTCTTCCAAGGCAAGCCCACTGGCCACTGTTGCATTTGCCTAAACGAGTTCCCCAGGCACCTGCTGGTGGCAGCACATATCAAGAAGCGATCGGCTTGTAGCACGAAGGAAAAGCTCGATATCGAGAACATTGCTGTCCCCATGTGCCGACTGGGTTGCGATCCGCTGTTCGAGCATGGCTATCTCGCTGTCAGGAACGGTAAGGTCGTCCGACATCCTTCGCGTGTAATGACCGAGGCTACGGAGAGCTACGTGGAGAAGGTGCTTGGCACGCAGGTGAGGGGTTGGAGCAGGAAAAATCGGAAGTATTTTGATTGGCATCTGGATGCCCATGGGTTCGAGCCTGGTGTACTGGCTGATTTGGAGTGACGACATTGTAAGTTGAGGGTTGTGGAGCTTACGCTGCTCAGCCTGCTGATCATCGTCTTGCTGGCACTGTTCTTGGGGCGTGCTGTAGAGCTTGATCCAGGCGTAAAGGTTGTGAGCGGGCATCCCTAGACGCTGGGCAACATCGGCAACAGGTCTGCCTTTCTCGGTCACTGCTTGACCGCTTCGATCTTGAACTCTTCGGGGTAACGCTTACGACTCATGGCACCTCTGTGGGCTTCATTATGAGGCTTGAAGTTGTCTACGAAACCAGGGGCGATTCAGACCGTGAGCGCTTGTCTACCCTCCAAAGCTACGTCTGGACTCTCGAACTGCTAGGAGAGGCGCTGATCCAGCATGACGAGATGCTGGAATGCGAGCACAACCCGCAACTGAGCTTTCGCAACACAGCGGGCATTCATCAAGCGATCCGGATCATCAGCGGGCTGGCAAGAGATCAGTTCGCCAAGCTGGAGGCTATGAACGAGGAGAGGGAAAGGTGATGGCGTGCTGCCGTTGAGGCACTGAGTCCCAGGCACAAAAAAAGACGCCCAAGGGCGTCTTCTTCTGTTTCGGATTTGGTGGAGCCGGGGGGATTTGAACCCCCGTCCGCCAGTACTCCGCTGTCGGTACTACATGCTTAGCCGTGTCTACTGAGTTAATCCGCAGCCGCCCGACGGGCAGGGTGCTTTGGACGAGTTGGGTAAGTTTTAGTCGCTTTGCCCCCAACGTGCTACACGACGATCCTGTTCTGTATGACAATCATTTCGGGTTTACAGGCATCCCCTGATGATTGCTGGAGCCGAAGCTACCAGGAGAGCGGGCTCAGCTGCTTACGCAGCGAGAGCGTAACCCTCGTAGTTTTCGTCATTGGCAACTATAGAAAGTTGCAACAGTGGATTTACGAGTTCTGTTACCAACTCGGCATGCACCTAGAGTTTCGCTACCGGCGTCGAATCCTGATCGGCCCCACACTCAGCTCTAGCTGACGTATCTCTCGACACGTGCCGCCGAGTATACGCCTTTGCGCGGGCGGCGTCGACTGCTGGTGCCGCCGCCCGTTGCAACAGAGCGGCTCAGGCGCCGCTGCCGCCGGCCGAGCCGCTGCCTTTCTCGGTCTTTTCCAGGCGCTCCAGCACCTTGCTGGTGATGGCGATGCACTCCTTGGTATCGCCGCTGGCCTGGGCGGCCTTGGCTTTGTCGACATGCTCGGTGAGGGCCTTGTCCAGGCCTTCGGACGTGGCGCCGGCGGTAGCCATGCTGTCGTTGATCTTCTGCAGGTTGATCGCGCACAAGTCATCGGCAGCGAATACAGGCGAGGCCAGCAGGGTGGCGGCCGCGAAGAGGGCGGAAAGCGCTGTACCTTTCATGGGTGTCTCCTGGTGAAGGCCTCTGGAAGGTGGGCCTGAAAGGTGGACTGTGGCCATTGGCCAAGGGTTCCATCGGGGTTGACCGGGCGATCCACCAAACCCGTCGCGAGTAAAGAGGGTGAGGCAACCGGTCACGCGGCAAACAACCACACAGCCTGCCCTGGCATTCGGGACTATGCTTCCCAACAGCCGTTGATCTGGATCAATCGTTCCAGATGAAACGAGTTGGCCACCTGGCCAGAATCCCTGCGATCGAACAGAACAATTCGACAACAGCGCACTCGATCACCGTGGGGGCAGTGAGCGCGAGGGTCACGAGCCCGAACGCCCGGATTACCTGAAGAGGAAGCACTATGTTCGGTTTAGAGGCCTTGGAGCTCGCCCGAATCCAGTTTGCGTTTACCGTATCCTTCCACATCCTGTTCCCGGCCATCACCATTGGCCTGGCGAGCTACCTGGCGGTCCTCGAAGGCCTCTGGCTGAAGACCAACGACAACGTCTACCGCGACCTCTACCACTTCTGGTCGAAGATCTTTGCCGTCAACTTCGGCATGGGGGTAGTCTCGGGGCTGGTCATGGCCTATCAGTTCGGCACGAACTGGAGCCGTTTCTCCGATTTTGCCGGTGCCGTCACCGGGCCTTTGCTGACCTACGAAGTGCTGACTGCCTTCTTCCTCGAAGCGGGTTTCCTCGGGGTCATGCTGTTCGGCTGGAACCGCGTGGGGCGTGGGCTGCACTTCTTCTCCACGGTGATGGTGGCGCTCGGCACGCTGGTGTCGACCTTCTGGATCCTCGCCTCCAACAGCTGGATGCAGACGCCCCAGGGCCACGAGATCATCGATGGCCGGGTGGTGCCGGTCGACTGGCTGATGATCATCTTCAACCCCTCGTTCCCCTACCGCCTGATGCACATGGCCACGGCTGCGTTCGTTGCCACGGCGTTCTTCGTCGGTGCCTCGGCGGCCTGGCATCTGCTGCGCGGGCGGGATAATCCGGCGGTGCGCAAGATGCTGTCGATGGCCATGTGGATGGCGCTGATCGTTGCGCCGATCCAGGCGGTGATCGGTGACTTCCATGGCCTGAACACGCTCAAGCACCAGCCGGTGAAAATCGCCGCCATCGAAGGCCACTGGGAGAACAAGCCCGGCGAGCCGACGCCGCTGATCCTGTTCGGCATCCCCGACATGCAGGCCGAGACCACGCGCTTCAAAGTCGAGATTCCGGCGTTGGGCAGCCTGATCCTGACGCACAGCCTGGACAAGCAAGTACCGGCCATGAAGGAGTTCCCGCCTGAAGACCGGCCGAATTCGACCATCGTGTTCTGGTCGTTCCGGGTCATGGTCGGGCTGGGCTTCCTGATGATCTTCGTGGGGCTATGGAGCTTGTGGCTGCGCAAGCGTGGCACGCTGTACAGCTCGCGGCCATTCCTCTACCTCACGCTGTGGATGGGGCCGTCGGGGTTGATCGCGATCCTCGCAGGCTGGTTCACCACCGAGATCGGTCGTCAGCCGTGGGTGGTGTATGGGCTGATGCGCACGGCGGACGGGGTGTCGAACCACAGCTACGGACAGCTCGGCTTCACCCTGGTGATGTTCGTGGTGGTGTACTTCGCGCTGTTCGGCACCGGCATCGGCTACATGATGCGCCTGGTGCGCAAAGGGCCGCATACCGGCGAGGGCGATACGCAGCCACCGGGAGGTCCCGGGCAGAAACGCACGCCAGCGCGGCCGCTGTCGGCTGCCGATGACGGCACGGAACACGACGCCGTCAGCCTGAACAAGGGGAACTGAGCCATGGGTATCGATCTTCCGCTGATCTGGGCCGTGATCATCATCTTCGGGGTGATGATGTACGTGGTCATGGATGGCTTCGACCTGGGAATCGGCATGCTCTTCCCCTTCGTCAAGGGCGAGCGTGACCGTGACGTGATGATGAATACCGTCGCGCCTGTATGGGACGGCAACGAAACATGGCTGGTGCTGGGCGGGGCGGGGCTGTTCGGGGCCTTCCCGATGGCCTACTCGGTGGTGCTCGAGGCGCTGTACCTGCCGCTGATCCTGATGCTGGTGGGCCTGATCTTCCGTGGCGTGGCCTTCGAGTTCCGCTTCAAGGCCAAGGCCGACAAGCGCCACCTGTGGGACAAGGCGTTCATCTGGGGTTCGCTGGTGGCCACTTTCTTCCAGGGCGTGGCGCTGGGGGCCTTCATCGAGGGCTTCAAGGTGGTCGACCGCCATTACGCGGGTGGCGCGTTTGACTGGCTGACGCCGTTCAGTATCTACAGTGGCCTGGGGCTGATCGTGGCCTATACGCTGCTGGGTTGCACCTGGCTGATCATGAAGACCGAAGGACCGCTGCAGAAGCAGATGCACGACCTGGCGCGGCCGCTGGCGCTGGTGCTGCTGGTGGTGATCGGCATCGTCAGCCTGTGGACGCCGCTGGCTTATCCACAGATCGCCGATCGTTGGTTCAGCATGCCCAACCTGATCTGGTTCATGCCGGTGCCGGTGTTGGTGCTGGTGACCTTCTATGGGTTGCTCAAGGCGGTGGCGCGCAACGCCAACTACACGCCGTTCCTGCTGACGTTGGTGCTGATCTTCCTGGGCTACAGCGGGTTGGGCATCAGCCTGTGGCCGAACATCATCCCGCCGTCGATCTCGATCTGGGATGCCGCTGCGCCAGCGCAGAGCCAGGGCTTCATGCTGGTGGGGACGCTGTTCATCCTGCCGTTCATCCTGGGGTACACCTTCTGGAGCTACTACGTGTTCCGCGGCAAGGTGACCCACGACGATGGCTACCACTAGGGAGTGCCGGGCGATGGATATCGAGGAGAAGAAACCGCTGTGGCAGCGCCTGGGTTGGCTGGTGCTGATCTGGGCGCTGAGTGTCGCGGCGCTGGGGATCGTGGCCTATGGCATGCGCATGTTCATGAGTGCGGCGGGGTTGAGTACGCATTGAGCCGGGTAAGGGCTTTGTTGTCCTGGTAGGAGCACCTTCCTGGTTCAAAATCTAAAGGCCAGCCCGGTCCTTGTGGGAGCGGGCTTGCCCGCGAAAAGGATACTGCGGTGCATGGCACCGGCTGCGCCGGTGATCGCGGGACAAGCCCGCTCCCACAGAAGACTGGTTCCCCACAGAAGACTGGTTCCCCACAGAAGACTGGTTCCCACAGAAGACTGGTTCCCCACAGAAGACTGGTTCCCACAGAAGACTGGTTCCCACAGAGGACTGGGTCCCACAGAAGACTGGCTGGTTTCAAACCCTAAGCCTGGACCCGACATTGGGCTGGCTTTTGGGTTTTTTACAAGACAGTTGGCCCTACGATCACTTGCGCGCCTTGAGCACCACGAACTTTGGCGTCGCCGCGACCTGCTCCACACCGCGGAACAACCGCGACAGCTTGCTGTGATAGCCCAGGTGACGGTTGCCGACGATGTACAGCGCGCCGCCGACCACCAGCGCCTCCCGGGCCTGCTGGAACATGCGCCAGGCGAGGAAGTCGCCGACCACTTGCTGCTGGTGGAATGGCGGGTTGCACAGCACCACATCCAGCGACTGCTTCTGCTGCCCGGCCAGGCCATCATCGGCGTGGATGTCCGCTGCGCGATCGCCCAATGCGGCCTGCCAGTTTTCCCGCGCCGATTGCACGGCCATGTACGACTCGTCCACCAGCGTGTAGTGCGCATACGGGTTGGTCAGTGCACTGGCGATGGCCAGCACGCCATTGCCGCACCCCAGGTCTGCGACCCGGGCGCTGCCGAGGTTGCGCGGCAGGTGCGGGAGGAAGGCGCGGGTGCCGATGTCCAGGCTTTCGCGGCAGAACACGTTGGCATGGTTGACCAGCTCCAGCGCTGGGCTGTCCAGGCGGTAGCGGGTGGGGTAGGGCGAAGCTGCGACGGGGCGCTCGCCAACCGTGGCGATCAGCAGGCGGGCCTTTTTCTGCGCAAGCGACGCCTGGACCGGGCCGATGTACTGCTCCATCAGGTCGCCGGCGGCACGCGGCAGGTGCTTGATCATCGCCCCGGCGATCACTTCGGCGCCGGGTGCCAGCTTGCCCTGCAGGCGGATCAGTTGTTCCTCGAGCAGCGCGAGGGTCTTGGGTACGCGAATCAGTACGCGGTCGAACGGCCCCTGCCAATGATCGCTGGAGGGTACGAAGGGCACGCTGTCGTAAGGTTTGCCATTGCGCGCGAGGTTTTTCTCCAGGGCCAGGTGGGCCAGATAGGAGTCGCCGCTGCTGGTCACCTGCACGTGGCCGGCGAGGCTTGCCGCCAAGGCGCCGAAGCTGTCGTTGAGGATCAGCACGCGGCACGCGGCTTGAGGTGCCTGGGCTGCCAAATGGCTCAGCAGGTACTCGTCGGCAGCGTCGAAGGCTTGCAGGGGGTCGTTGTTCTGCTCCGGCTGGCGGATCAGGTCGAGTTCGGCGAAGGGGCTGGTCAGCAGGGGCATGGGGGAACGGACTCGATGCGGCTTTGCCTGTGGTGGACGACCACAGACGTCAAAACGTTCGATTCTACAGGGCTTTGCCGATGACGGGCAGTGACTCTCAGATTAAACCGTGACGCACGGCAACCACGACGGCAGCGGTCTTGTTGGGCACGTTGAGCTTGGTGATCACGCTGCGGATATGAAAGTTCACGGTGCTCGGCGACAGCGAGAGAATGCAGGCGATGTCTGATGCGGTCTTGCCATCAGCGGTCCACTTGGTGACCTCCAGCTCACGGTCGGTCAAGGCTGGGGCCGGATCCATCGCCTTGCGGTGATGATTGCAGATCAATTCATGCAGCACGTTGTGCAGCCAGAACAGTTGTGCGCTCTCGGCCAGGAATTCGAGTGTCGAGATCGGGTGCCTGGGGCGGGCCACGCTGAGCTGGCTGATGTCGTGGATGTGATCGTGGAGCGATTGCGTCCACCCATGCCGCAGGCCATGACTGCAGGCGAGGCTACGGTATTCGGGGGCCTCTTTATAGAGTTCGTCTTCCCAGAGCACTGGGGCCGTGGAGCTGCGGCTGAGGGCCATGAAAGGGTCTTGCTCGATGAAGTGGCGATCTGCCTGATAGTGGGCATTCCACTCCTTGGGAAAATTGTTGTACAGGATCACATGGGCACGTTGTGCAGGAACATGTAGGTGCAGCGTAAGCCCGAGGTACTCCATTCCCATCTCTTGAACGAGTGCGATGGCTTGGTCGAACATGCGTTCTGGGTGCCGCTCACCCAGCAACGCATGGAGATTTTCGGGCTTCCAATGCGACATGTTCTTGCTCCAAGTGGATCCATAATTTCACGACATCCACCCGAGTGTAGGAAAAGCTGACTAACGCGCAGGAAATTTTTCGCTATAGCCAATGCCTGAATATAGATTTTGTTGTACCTGATCTGTACGAGACCCTACAGCTCCTCGGTGTTCCTGCGCGTCACTTTGCGCCACACTTGGCGTATTCACCTTGGGAGTCCGTCATGACCGCCAGTGCCGACAAGTTCACTTCGCAAACCCTGCTCGATGTCCAACCTTTGACGCCGAACCTCTTCAGCCTGCGTGTAACGCGTGATGCGGGGTTCCGTTTTCGGGCCGGGCAGTTCGCGCGCCTGGGGGTGTCCAAGGCCGACGGCAGTGTGGTGTGGCGGGCCTATTCGATGGTCAGCGCGCCCCATGACGAGTTTCTCGACTTCTTCTCCATCGTGGTGCCGGGTGGCGAGTTCACCAGCGAATTGAGCCGGCTGGGAGAGGGCGACACACTGCTGATCGATCGTCAGGCTTTCGGCTACCTGACCCTGGATCGCTTCGTCGGTGGCCGCGACTTATGGCTGCTGGCCACAGGCACCGGTATCGCGCCCTTCGTGTCGATCCTCCAGGACTTCGAGGCCTGGGAGCGCTTCGACAACATCAAGCTGGTGTATTCGGTGCGTGAAGCCAAGGAGTTGGCGTACCTGGACCTGATCGCCGGGCTTGAGCAGCGCGACTACCTGGCCGAGTTCGCCGGCAAGCTGCAGTTCATTCCGGTGGTCACGCGTGAGGTACATCCTGGCGCCCTGAATGCGCGGATCACCACGCTGATCGAGAGCGGCGAGCTGGAGCGGGCGGCGGGCCTGGAGTTTTCGCCGGAGCATTCGCGGATCATGCTGTGCGGCAACCCCGACATGATCGACGAGACACGCAAGGTGCTGAAGGCGCGCGACCTGCAACTGAGCCTGAGCAAGCGGCCGGGGCAGGTGGCGGTGGAGAATTACTGGTAGGGCGCTTTGCGCGCGACGCTATCCGGGGCCGTATCGCGGCCCCGGTGCGTTTTGGTCACGGCTGGCGGTTCTGCGCCTTGAGCAGGTCGCGGATCTCGGTCAGCAGGGTTTCCTGTGGCGTCGGCACCGGTGGGGTGGTGGGGGCCACGGCCTCTTCGCGCTTGAGGCGGTTGATCGCTTTCACGCCCATGAAGATGGCGAACGCCACGATCACGAAGTCGATGACGGTCTGGATGAACTTGCCGTAAGCCAGCACCACCGCCGGGATATCGCCTTCGGCGGCCTTGAGGGTGATCGCCAGGTCACTGAAGTCCACACCGCCGATCAGCAGGCCCAGTGGCGGCATGATCACGTCGCCAACGAACGACGAGACGATCTTGCCGAAGGCCGCGCCGATGATGATACCAACCGCCATGTCGACGACATTTCCCTTGACCGCGAAGGCCTTGAACTCGCTGAGCACGCCCATGTTTTATTCCTTTGTAACAAATGGTGAGGTAAACGCAGTGTAAGCCACTAAAACGCTTCATGCGCTGCATTCAGGGCTACAGACTGCCATTAGAACGAATAGTTTTGTCGCACGCAGCAGCGCCCGAGGCACATCGGGCTTGGGCTATCATGGCGGTCTTTGCCCAGGAGACTGACCCGATGGCCAAGGCCAAGCGCTTGTATGGCTGCACCGAGTGCGGCGCGACCTTTCCCAAATGGGCCGGCCAGTGTGGCGAATGCGGCGCCTGGAACACCCTCGTTGAAACCATGATCGAAAGCGCCGGCGCCGCAGCGCCTTCCGGGCGTGCGGGCTGGACTGGGCAGCAGGCGCAGATCAAGACCCTGGCCGAGGTGAGTGTCGAGGAGATCCCGCGCTTCACCACCAGCAGCACCGAGCTTGACCGCGTGCTCGGCGGCGGCCTGGTCGATGGCTCGGTAGTGCTGATTGGCGGCGACCCGGGTATCGGTAAATCCACCATCCTGCTGCAGACCCTGTGCAACATCGCCACGCAGATGCCGGCGCTGTACGTCACCGGGGAAGAGTCGCAGCAGCAGGTGGCCATGCGTTCCCGGCGCCTGGGCCTGCCCCAGGACCAGCTCAAGGTGATGACCGAAACCTGCATCGAAACCATCATCGCCACGGCGCGGGTGGAAAAGCCGCGGGTGATGGTGATCGACTCGATCCAGACCATCTTCACCGAACAACTGCAGTCGGCGCCTGGCGGCGTGGCCCAGGTGCGCGAGAGCACGGCGCTGCTGGTGCGTTATGCCAAGCAAAGCGGCACGGCGATCTTCCTGGTTGGCCACGTGACCAAGGAAGGCTCGCTGGCAGGCCCGCGGGTGCTGGAGCACATGGTCGACACCGTGCTGTATTTCGAGGGTGAATCGGACGGGCGCCTGCGCCTGCTGCGGGCAGTGAAGAACCGCTTCGGTGCGGTCAACGAGCTGGGCGTGTTCGGCATGACCGATCGTGGCCTGAAGGAGGTGTCCAACCCCTCGGCGATCTTCCTCAACCGTACCCAGGAAGAGGTGCCGGGTAGCGTGGTGATGGCCACCTGGGAGGGCACCCGGCCGATGCTGGTCGAGGTGCAGGCGCTGGTCGACGACAGCCACCTGGCCAACCCGCGACGGGTCACCCTGGGCCTGGACCAGAATCGCCTGGCCATGCTGCTGGCGGTGCTGCATCGCCATGGCGGTATCCCCACCCATGACCAGGACGTGTTCCTCAACGTGGTCGGCGGGGTCAAGGTGCTGGAAACCGCATCCGACCTGGCGCTGCTGGCGGCGGTGATGTCGAGCCTGCGTAACCGGCCGTTGGCCCATGGCCTGCTGGTGTTCGGCGAGATCGGTCTTTCTGGCGAGGTGCGCCCGGTGCCCAGCGGTCAGGAGCGCCTGAAAGAAGCGGCCAAGCATGGCTTCAAGCGCGCCATCGTGCCCAAGGGCAACGCACCGAAGGAAGCCCCGCCAGGGCTGCAGGTGATTGCGGTGACGCGTCTGGAGCAGGCCTTGGACGCACTGTTCGAATGACCGACCTTCTTGCAACTGATTCTCAGTAGCGAGTAGCATTCCGCCACCTTGCGACCACCAGCTGGAGTGCGTGTGGCGGAGTCCGATCTCAAGCGCTTGTTCATCAAGCATGCGAAAACCCTGCAGGGGCTGCTGACGCGCAAGGTGCGTGATCCGCAGCTGGCTGCCGACCTGGTGCAGGAAAGTTTCCTGCGCCTGGCCGAGCAGCAGCGCCAGGAAACCATCGACAACACGCCGGGCTACCTGTACCGCACGGCGCACAACCTGATGATCGATCACCTGCGCCAGCAGCAGCGGCGCAAGACCGACCTGGTGCCCCACGAGGCCCTCGAAGGCATCGTCGAAGAGCGCCCGGGGCTGGAGGAGCAGGCTGCCCGCGAGCAGCACCTGCGCCGCGTGCAAGCCATGCTCGAAGCGCTGCCCGAGCGCACCCAGCAGGTCTTTCGTCTCAACCGCCTCGAAGGCATGACCCATGCCGAGGTCGCCCGCCACCTGGGGATTTCCGACAGCTCCGTGCAGAAGCATCTGGCCAAGGCCCTGGCCTATGTGATGCAGTGCCTGCAGGACGGCGGATGACCAACGGTTTACTGACAATTGCCCCTTCAGACGTCAGCCCAGACATAACCAGATCGCGAGAGAACCGTGTGAGCAGCGAGAACCAGCCCGAGCAAGCAATTCGCGAGCAGGCCGCCGAGTGGGTGGTGCGCGAGAGTGCCGGCCCTCTGAGCGACCAGCAGCAGCGGGCGCTGGCGCAGTGGTGCGCCGCCGATCCGCGGCATGTGCAGGCCTATGAGTTTGCCCGGGCAACCTGGGCCGATCTGGGCGCCTTGAGCGAGCTGGCGTTGCCGGTGCGTCGTGGGTTGCCGCCGACGCTTGCGCGGCCAGTGCGCCGTCGTTCGCACTGGCGTCGGGCGATGACGGGCGTGGCGGCCATGCTGGTGGTGGCGTTCGGTGTGGCGCAGGCGCCGGAACTGCTGCTGGACTGGCGAGCCGACTATGTCACTGGCGCGGGCGAAGTGCGGCGGGTGACGCTGCCCGATGGCAGCCTGGTCGATCTGGACAGCCGCAGCGCCATTGCCCTGGCCTTCGACCATGGCGAGCGACGTGTGCGCTTGCTGGCGGGCGAGGCGGTGTTCAGTGCGGCGCCGGTGACGGAGCGCGAGCGGCGGCCGTTCGTGGTCGAATATGCCGGAGCGACCACCCGCGCGCTGGGCACACGCTTCGTGGTCGGGCAGGCGGGCGAGGGTGGCTGGGTCGGGATGCTCGAGCATCGCGTTGCCGTCGACTTGCTGAGCCCGCCACAGCGGGGGCGCGCCGACCAGGTAGTGGAGCAGGGGCAGAGCGTGCGCTATGACCAGGCCGCTGGTGTGCGGCCCTGGCCGGAGCAGAACCTGCAACGGGCCACCGACTGGGAGCGCGGGGTGCTGGTGTTCGAGCGCCAGCCGCTGGCCGAGGTGGTGGCGCGGCTCAACCGCTATCGCCCGGGCAGGTTGATGGTGGTGGATTCGCAGCTCGCGCAGCGCGAGGTGAGCGGGGTGTTTCGCCTTGATCAGCTGGCGGCGGTTGGCGGGGTGCTGAGCGATGAACTGCAGGCGCGGCGGGTCGAGCTGCCTGGGTTGACCTTGATCTACTGATCTTTGCTCGGTGGTGTTCTTTTCGCTGGCAAGCCCGCTCCTACAGGTACTCCACTGATTTCTGTAGGAGCGGGCTTGCCCGCGAAAAGGACACCGCGGTTTCTGACCCCGGCGATGCCGGTGATCTCAGCCCCTTCCAACCCCCCCGCAAAATCTTTTTTCATTTTCCCTTACTGACTTTTCCACCCCTGCGCGTCTGATTGTTGAGATTGATTTTCATTACTAGAAAACGCCAACAACAGACGAGCCTTCGCAGTGACCACGCCACGACAACAGACCCTTCGACCTTTCGGTCGCCTCGCCCTGGCCAGCAGCCTGGTCCTGGGCGCCTGTGCCTTGCCGATGGGGATCGGCATGTCCCACGCCGCGCCAGCGGCCAACGCCGCCAGCCGCCAACTGATCCAGTTCGACATCCCGGCCCAGGCGCTCGACAGCGCCGTGCTGGCCTACGCCGAACAGTCGGGTGTGCAGGTGTTCTTCGACAGCCGCAAGCTGGCCGGGCTGAACAGTGCAGGCCTGCAGGGCGCGCACGCCGCCGAAGATGGCCTGCGCCAACTGCTGCAAGGCACGCCGGTACGCTATCGCTTCAGCGCAGCTGGCCAGGTGGGGCTTGAGCGGGTGGAATCGGGCGACCAGGCGCTGGAATTGGGTGCGACCCACGTCGAGTCCACCCGTGACGGCGACTGGGTCTACATGACCCCGCGCTCGGTCAGCGTCGTCACCCGCAAGCAGATCGACCAGCGCCCTCCGCGCCACGCTGCCGACATGCTCGAGCAGACCGCCGGCGTGTACACCGCGGTCAACCAGCGCGACCCCGGGCTGTCGGTGAACATCCGCGGCGTGCAGGACTACGGCCGGGTCAACATGAACATCGATGGCATGCGCCAGAACTTCAGCGTCAATGGCCATCAGCAGCGCAACGGCGTGATGTTCATCGACCCCGAGTTCGTGCAGAACGTCGAGATCGACAAAGGCACCTCCGCTGGGATGGGCGGCGCCGGGGTGATCGGCGGGATCGCCAGCTTCGGCACCATCGATGCCCGCGACTTGCTCGCGCCGGGCAAGGAGGTCGGCGGTCGCCTGCGCGTCGGGCATGGCATCGGCGCGCTGGGCAACGGCACCTACTTCAATGGCAGCGCGCTGTTCGCCGTGGGCAATGAAGTCGGCGACATCCTGGTCGGCCACAGTGAGCGGCATTTCGGCGATTACCGCAGCGGCACGCAAAACGCCGGTAATCTCGGCACCCAGATGCGCGGCAAGCTCGAGGACCGCCAGGCCTGGAAGAGCTGGCTCAATGGCGAGGTCGGCGGGATGGACAGCGTGACCCGCTCGCAGATCTTCAAGCTCGGCCTGAACCTGCCCGACGAGCAACGCCTGCAGTTCAGCTACTTCGAGACCGACACCGACAGCAAGGACGCCTGGACCGTCAAGGATTCCGGCAGCCATGACTACTACTACCGCGTCACCGGCACCAACGACATCAACGCCAGGAACGCGGCCCTGGACTACAGCTTCAACCCCAACGAGCTGATCGACTTCAAGGCCAAGCTCTACTACGTCACCACCCGCCAGGATCGCTGGAACGCCAACAACGCTTCGTCCGAGAACAGCGGCAACCGCGTCGAGGACTACACCGACCGCTACCAGACCGACACCTGGGGTCTGCAACTGCAGAACACCTCGCGCTGGCACCTGTTCCAGGCCGACAGCCTGACCTTCAACTACGGCAGCGAGGCGTTCCAGGACACCTTCCGCCCCAGCACCAACCGCATCGCCGCGGTCAACGAAACCGAGTCGCTGCCCTACGTGCAGGGCGCCAACCCCAAGGGCAAGCGGGTCATGGCCAGCCTGTTCGGCAACCTCAGCTACGAGCATGACGACTGGCTGGTGGTCGATGCCGGCCTGCGCTATGACCGCTATCGTCTGACCGGCAAGACCGGGGTCACCACCTGGATGTACCCCGAGGGCGTCACCGAGACCAACCTGCGCCGTCAACGCACCGACCTGTTGTTCGAGGAAGACCGCGAAGAAGGCCGTTTCTCGCCGACCTTCGGCGTCGCCGTGAAACCGGGCCTGGACTGGCTGCAGGTCTACACCCGCTGGGGCCGTGGCTGGCGTCCGCCGGCGGTGACCGAGGCGTACATGAGCGGCCGCCCGCATGGCGGTGGTAACGAGATGGTCTACCCGAACCCCTTCCTCAAGGCCGAAGAGTCGCACAACTGGGAGTTGGGGCTGAACATCTTCAAGGAGTCGCTGCTGCGCAGTGGCGACCGCTTCGCAGCCAAGGTCGCCTACTTCGATACGCGCATCGACAACTTCTCGTTTCTCGACACCAACGCCAGCCTGCCCGGCTCCAGCGTATCGGGCATCGCCCTGGGCCGCTCGGTGTACCAGAACAACCTCGAGACCACGCAGTTTCGTGGTGTGGAATACAGCCTCGACTATGACGCCGGTGACTACTACGGCCAGCTCAGCTACACCCACATGATCGGCAGCAACGACTTCTGCTCCAACCAGTTCTACCTGGGCGGCGCCCAACAGCTGGTCAGCGCCGGAACCGTGCTGCGCCCGGTGCGGGTCGGCAGCCGCATCATCATGCTGCCGGTACGGGTCTCGCGGGCCGAGGCCAATGCCACGGAAAACAACCGCGTCAGCTGCGGCGACATCATGGGCAACGCGTCCTACATGCCGGCCGACCGCGGCTCGCTGACCCTGGGGATGCGCTTTCTCGACAAGACCCTGGATGTCGGCATGCGCCTGCGCTACAGCGAAGGCAACGGCAAGAACCTCGACACCCACGGCTACAGCCAGATCGACCAGGCCATGTGGCCCAAATACAAAGTCTATGACCTGTACGCCAGCTATTGGATGACCCCCAGCCTGAACCTGGCGCTGTCGTTGGAGAACGCCACCGACGAGGCCTATTTCGTGGCCATGGGCGACGTCAACAACCTGTCCCTGGCCCGCGGCCGGACCTTGAGCGGCATGCTCGAATACCGATTCTGAAACACCTGGGTTCGCCCACTCCGGGCAACACGAGGGCAAGACGCCTTCGTCTCAACCAAGCAGCACAGAGGAACCGTCATGACTATTTCCGTCACCTACGATCCAGCGTTCGGCAGCGCCACCGTCGACGACTACCTGGCCTTCTGGAGCGCAGGTTTCGTCACCGCTGGTCACGGCTACAGCAACACCGGCGGCTTCAGCAACGGCAGCCGTGATGGCGACCAGTACGCCACCCATGGCGCCAATGGTTCGGACTACGCCTTCATCGCCGATTCCGACACCGCCAACGGCCTGCACTACGTCTTCGATCCGCTCAAGGCGCCGGGCGACAACCAGAACCACTACCTGTGGGGTTCGCTGGACAACGTCAGCCTCGGCGAGGTCCTCGGCGGTGGCGGTGGCAGCGACTTCAGCCTGAGCAACTACGTGGTCAGCTTCAACGGCCTGGACCTGGATGCCGCGCTGGGCGCTGGCCGTGCCGGCAACGAAGTACAGAGCGTGATCTACGGCCTGATGCAGGGCAACACCTCGGCGCTGGAAGGCGTACTGGACACCCTGCTGGCCAGCTACGGCGTGTCGACCGACAGCACCTTCGACGCCATCGCCGCGGCACTCGGTGGCGGGGCGTCGAGCTTCGCTGCAGCCGAGGCAGTGGGTGTTCAGGCGTTGCCTGAGGACCTGGCCCTGGCGGCCTGAGGCCGGGCATGAAAAAGGCCAATGGCAGATCGCTCTGTCATTGGCCGTGTTGCCTGCACCCTGGCCCATGTCTTGTCGGGCCCGGGCCGGGGTGCTGCGAAATTCTGCGAGGTGGCGGCTGCCGGGTCAATGGCGGCGCCGCCTCGTCCTTCGAGGTCATCGATGAGTACACCGCGCAACGCCGCTGCCGATGAACTGTGGCAGACCCTCAAGTCCTGCCGTGGCGGGCTGGGCAACATCGCCCTGTTCACCGCCGTGGCCAACGTGCTGATGCTGGCGCCGGCGCTGTACATGCTGCAGGTCTACGACCGGGTGCTGTCGTCGGGCAACGAGATGACCTTGCTGATGCTCAGCCTGATGGTGCTGGGCCTGTTTGCGTTTCTGGGTGTGCTGGAGTGGCTGCGCAGTCTGGTGGTGATTCGCCTGGGTACGCGCATGGACCTGCAGCTCAACCCGAGGGTGTTCGACGCCGCGTTCCAGGCCAGCCTCGACGGCCACAAGGGCAGTGCCCAGCAGGCCCTGGGCGACCTGACCCAGTTGCGCCAGTTCGCCACCGGGCAAGCGCTGTTCGCGTTCTTCGATGCCCCTTGGTTTCCGCTGTATCTGCTGGTGATCTTTCTGTTCAGCCCATGGCTGGGCTTGCTGGCAGTGGTTGGCGCGCTGCTGCTGGCCGGGCTGGCCTGGCTCAACGAGCGCCTGACCCAAGGCGAGTTCATCGAAGCCGGGCGGTTGTCGCAGCAGGCGATGCAGCAGGCTTCGAGCAACCTGGGCAATGCCGAGGCGATCGCCGCCATGGGCATGCTCGGCGCTGTGCGCCAGCGCTGGAGCCTGCTGCACCACGGCTTTCTGGCCCGGCAGAACCTGGGCAGCGAGCGCAGCGCGGCAATCACGGCGGTGTCCAAGAGCGTGCGCCTGGCGTTGCAGTCGCTGGTGCTGGGGCTGGGGGCGTGGCTGGCGCTGGAGCACTTGATCAGCCCGGGGATGATGATTGCCGGCTCCATCCTCATGGCCCGGGTGCTGGCGCCGATCGATCAGTTGATCGGTGTATGGCGCCAATGGGGTTCGGCGCGCCAGAGTGCCGAGCGGCTGGGGTTGCTGCTGCGCCGTTATCCGCCTCTGCCCAGCGGGATGCCGTTGCCAGCGCCACAGGGGCGGTTGCGGGTCGAGCAGTTGAATGCGCGGGTGCCAGGTGGGCAGCGTCCTTGTCTGAGCGGCATCGGGTTCGAGCTGGCCGCCGGTGAGTCGCTGGGGCTGATTGGCGCTTCCGGCTCCGGCAAATCGACCTTGGCCCGCTTGCTGGTAGGCGCTGCCAATCCGGAGTCGGGCAAGGTCTGCCTGGACGGCGCTGCATTGGCGCAGTGGCAGCCTGAGGCGTTGGGCGCGCACATCGGCTACCTGCCGCAAGACGTGCAACTGTTCGCTGGCAGCATTGCCGACAACATCGCCCGGCTTGGTGCGGTGGACGCCTCGGAAGTGGTCGCGGCCGCGCAGTTGGCCGGGGTACACGAGCTGATCCTGCAACTGCCGCAGGGTTATGACACGCAATTGGGCGAGGGCGGCGCGGGGCTGTCTGGTGGGCAGCGTCAGCGCATCGGCCTGGCCCGGGCACTGTACCGGCTGCCGGCGCTGGTGGTGCTCGACGAACCCAACGCCAACCTCGACGAAGCTGGCGAGCGCGCCTTGCTGGCAGCGCTCGCCGAGCTCAAGGCGCGGGGCCGGACACTGGTGATGATCAGCCACAAGTCGAGCCTGCTGCTGGGGCTGGACAAGCTGTTGGTGCTGCACGGCGGAGTGATGCAGCAGTTCGGCCCGACCACGCGGGTGCTGCAGGCCGCCACCCGGCCTGCGCCCCCCAGCGCTCCGCCACCTGCCGCGGTGCGTACCGGCGTGACTTACAGCTTCAACCAGGGTGGTCAGAGATCGTGAACATGAGTGTGCACCCGTTGTTTCCCCCCGCGCCCGGCCCTGCTGCGACGGGCAATATCCACCCCCTGCGTGACGACGCCCGCGGCCCGGCGAAGGCCGGGCGCTGGCTGGTGCTGGCCGGTTTTGGTGGCTTCCTGTCATGGGCGGCGCTGGCGCCGTTGGACAAGGGCGTGCCGGTCAGTGGCAACGTGGTGGTGGCCGGCAGTCGGCAGGCGGTGCAGCACCCCACGGGCGGGGTGATTGGTCAGCTTTCGGTGCGCGACGGCGATCAGGTGCAGGCGGGGCAGGTGCTGCTCAGCCTCGACCCGACCCAAGCCCAGGCCCAGCAGGGTTCGTTGCGGGTGCAGTACGTGAATGCGCGGGCCATGGAGGCGCGGCTGCTGGCTGAGCGCGATTCGGCGCAGAGCGTGACCTTTCCGGCCGATCTGCTCGCCGAAGCCGCCACCCCCTGGGTGGCGACTGCGCTGGAAACGCAAAGACAACTGCGCACCAGCCGGGCCCAGGCGCTGAGCCTGGAACTGGCGGGCTTGAACGAAAGCATCGCCGGTGCCGAAGCGTCGCTCAGCGGCCTGCAAGGTTCGATGAGCAGCAAGCAGGCCCAGCGCGAGGCGCTCGACGAGCAGTTGCGCGGCCTGCGCGAGTTGGCCCGTGACGGCTACATCCCGCGTAACCGCCTGCTCGACAGCGAGCGCCTGCTGGCGCAGGTCAATGGCTCGATTGCCGAAGACCTCGGCAACATCGGCCGCACCCGGCGCCAGGTACAGGAGTTGAAGCTGCGTGCCAGCCAGCGTCGCCAGGAGTTCCAGAACGAGGTACGCCAGCAGTTGAGCGAGTCCCAGGCCAGCGCCGAGGACCTGGGCAATCGCCTACGCATCGCCGAGTTCGACCTGGCCCACACCCAGGTGCGCGCGCCGGTCGCCGGCACCGTGGTGGGGCTGAGTGTGTTCACCAACGGTGGGGTGATCGCGCGCGGTCAACAGCTGATGGAAATCGTCCCCCGCGATGCGCCGTTGCTGGTCGATGCTCGGGCGCCAGTGGAGCTGGTCGATCGCTTGCGACCGGGCTTGCCGGTGGAGTTGCTGTTCGTTGCCTTCAACCAGAGCACCACGCCACGGGTGGCGGGGGAGCTGAGCCTGGTCTCGGCCGACCGCCTGCTCGATGAAAAGACCCAGCAGCCTTACTACCAGGTGCGCATCAAGGTCAGTGACGAGGGGGCGCGGCAACTGGCTGGCCTGGATATCCGCCCGGGCATGCCGGTGGAAGCTTTCGTGCGCAGTGGTGAGCGATCGCTGCTGAGCTACCTGTTCAAGCCGCTGGCCGACCGGGTGCACATCGCCCTGAGCGAGGAGTGAGCCGATGCGCCTGTTGTTGCCCATCCTGTTGTTGGGCCTGGTTTTGCCAGCGCATGCCCTGGACTTGAGCGATGCCTACGCCCTGGCCCTGCGTAATGATCCGACCTTGCACGCGGCCATCGCCGAGCGCGATGCGGGCGTCGAGAACCTCGCCATCGGCCGCGCCGGGCTGTTGCCGAATCTCTCCTATCGCTACAACCGTGCGCGCAACGACTCGGAGGTGACCCAGCGCAGCCAGTTCGGCGATGTGACCAGCCAGCTTGACTACCGCAGCTACACCTCGACCCTGACTCTGCAGCAGCCGTTGTTCGACTACGCAGTGTGGAGCGACTATCGCCGTGGCGTGGCCCAGGCCGCGATGGCCAACGAGCGCCTGCGCGGTCGCAGCCAGGAACTGATGGTGAGGGTGTTCTCCGCCTACAGCGAAGCGCTGTTCGCCGACGAGCAGATCGCCCTGGCCCAGGCCCAGCGGCGTACCTTTGCCGAGCAACTGCAGCTCAACGAGCGCTTGCTCAGGAATGGCGAAGGCACCCGCACCGATGTGCTGGAGACGCGCGCCCGCTACGAATTGGCCCAGGCTCAGGAGATCGAGGCCGGCGACAATCTCGACGCGGCCTTGCGCAGCTTGCAGGCGATCACCGGTGAGGCGGTCGGCGCCGAAGACCTCGCGCCGATGTTGCCGTCGCGCTCGGTGCAGCCGCTGGTGCCAGCGCGTTTCGAGCCCTGGCGCGACCTGGCCTTGGCGCACAACGCCGAGCTGGCCAGCCAGCGGCATGCGCTGGACGTCGCAGCCCAAGGGGTGGAGCGTCAACGTGCCGGGCACCTGCCGAGCCTGAGTGCCTACGTCAGCAAGGGGATTTCCAGTTCGAGCTCGGAGAGTACCTACAACCAGCGCTACGACACCGACAGCGTCGGCATCCAACTGAGCGTGCCGTTGTTTGCCGGTGGTGGTGTGTCGGCGCGGGTGCGCCAGGCGCAGGCCGAGCGCGATGGCTTGCAGTTCCAGGTCGATGCGCAGGTCAGCGACACGCTCAATCAGTTGCGTCGCCAGTTCAACTTGTGCGCCAGCAGCACCGCGAAGATCCGCGCCTACGGGATGGCGGTGAATGCGGCCAGTGCGTTGGTCGAGGCGACTCGGCGCAGCGTGCAGGGGGGAGAGCGGGTCAACCTCGATGTGCTCGATGCCGAGCAGCAGCTGTACGGGGCGCGGCGTGATCTGGCCCAGGCCCGGCATGAGTACCTGCGGGCCTGGGTGCAGTTGCGCTACTTGGCGGGGGTATTGGATGCCAAGGATGTGGAGGTATTGAACGGGTACTTCGTGGCGCGCGGTTGAAGGCGGTGTCGCTTGATGGCTGCACCGCTTCTACGGGCTTTGCATCCTGTCAGTGCTCCGCCACCGCCTTGCGTCTGAGCACCTGTTCGCCGTGTTCATCGATGTCCATCACCGGCACTTCGTTGCCATCGGCATCGAACAGCTTGCCATCCTTGAAGTAGTCGCCATCGCGCAGCACCGAGATGTCCGAATACTGGATGGTGCGCTCGTATCCGGCGGCGAATACCGACTGCTGGTCCGAGTTGCCGGCGGTGAAGTGGTTGAAGATCAGGTTCAGCAGGATCGCCATGATCGCCGCCGAGCTGATGCCCGAGTGGAAGATGGTTTCGAACCAGCTGGGGAACTGGTGGTAGAAGTTCGGAGCGGCGATGGGGATCATGCCGAAGCCCAGCGAGGCGGCCACGATGATCAGGTTGACGTTGTTCTTGTAGTTCACCTTCGACAGGGTGCGGATGCCGCTCGCCGCCACGGTGCCGAACAGCACGATGCCTGCGCCGCCCAGCACCGGGGTGGGGACTGCGGCGATGATCCGGCCCATGATCGGCAGCAGGCCGAGCACCACCAGGATCACCCCGCCGGTGGCGACCACGTAGCGGCTCTTCACCCCGGTCACGGCCACCAGGCCGACGTTCTGGGCGAACGCGCTCTGGGTGAAGGAGCCGAAGATCGGCGCCAGGATGCTCGATGCCATGTCGGCGCGCAGGCCGTCGCCCAGGCGCTTGGAGTCGACCTTGGTGTCGATGATCTCACCCACCGCGAGGATATCCGCCGAGGTCTCCACCAGGGTCACCATGATCACGATGCACATCGACAGGATCGCCGCGATGTGGAACGTCGGCATGCCGAAGTGGAATGGCGTGGGGAAGGCGAACATCGGGCCTTCGCCGACCTTGCTGAAATCGGCCATGCCCAGTGCCCAGGCGATCAGGGTGCCGGCGACCATGGCCAGGAGGATCGACAGGCGCGAGATGCTGGCGCTGCCCAGCTTGCTCAGCAGCAGGACGATGGCGAAGGTCAGCGCCGCCAGGCCGATGTTGGCCATGCTGCCGAACTCCGGCGAAGCGCTGTTGCCGCCCATCACCCAGCGTGCGGCCACCGGCATCAGGGTCAGGCCGATGGTGGTGATGACGATGCCGGTGACCAGCGGCGGGAAGAACTTGGTGATTCGCGAGAACACCGGAGTGATCAGAAAGCCGATCAGCGATGCCGCCATGACTGCGCCCAGCACCGCCGGCAGGCCTCCGCCGCCCTGGCTGCCGAGAATCGCCCCCATGGTGGCCACGCCAGCGAACGACACGCCCTGTACCAGTGGCAACTGGCAGCCGAAGAAGGGTAGCCCGAGGGTTTGCAACAAGGTGGCCAGTCCGCCAGCAAACAACGATGCGGCAATCAGCAGGCCGATCTCCGCCGGGGCCAGGCCGGCGGCCTGACCCAGGATCAGTGGCACGGCGACGATCCCTCCGTACATGGTCAGGACATGCTGCAGGCCATAAGCCAGGTTGGCACCAAACCCGAGGTTTTCGTCCTCGGGACGCTTGGCAGGAGACGTGCTGGTGGACGTAGTCATTGGAGCAGGCTCTCTGTTTATTGTTGTGCCGATACTGTAGACAGCTCCGACAGAATATTGCTAGATCAATTGTATACAATATTTTGATCTGGGCAGCCGCAGACCCGGCATGACGGTGTTCCTGACCGCAATGCAGATAGCGTTCCAATATGGGGAGGGCGGTTTAGAAGGGTGTGTACAAAAAGCTCGGCAGCTCGTGAAAAGCTGTCTAGATGGGCAGGAAATAGGGGTAGGTCATTTTCTTAGCAGGCTAAAAGATTTCAATCTTCGATAAGTTCGCGCAGCTCGCGCATCATTTCGGTGCTGTCGGCCAGGTTCAGTTCCACAAGACGGTGCAGATGGGTCATCGAATCGACGTCGATATAGAGGCAGACGAAACCCAGGCGAGTGGGTTCTTCGTGGCGCAGTTCCACCTGCATGCGGACCTTGACCTCTTTGTCGAGGTGGATGAGCGCATCGAAATCCTGGGTCAGGTCGGCGTCCCAGGGCTCCGGCCGCTCGACCAGCAGGCCCTTGAGCGACAGGTCGAGCAGTTTCACCGGCCAGCGCTGCTCGCCTTGGCACAGTTCGGTGGCGGCGTCGAAGTCGATGCGCTGGAAGCGCCTGCGCTCGTCAGTTCCGGAAGGATGGGTCATGGCGGATCCTCGTCAGTTGATCTGACTATAGACCAGCCACGCCCGTTGCGGTTTGGCCGCGACTGATGCGATTCAGCCTGTGCCAGGGCGGGCGCTGGGCTGCTCCGCCTGCTGGGGGGGGCGCGGGGGTGATCAGTGGCTCCTTGCGAACCTGCAGCGCGACCAGAATCCCTGCTGCCAACAGCACAAGCAAGCCGATTTGTATGGCCCGGATACGGTTCTTCATTAGGGCATCCCTGCCTCGATCAGTGATGCCGAAATGATCGAGCGGTCTGGGCTGCAGCACAACTGGCAGAAATATCAGGTCGCTTTTCGCACCCTGCCCGGGGGGGGGGGGGGGGTGGCGGTTGCAGCAGCGGGGAGCGTGGAT
>NZ_JABWRM010000003.1:0-412717 GCF_014268955.1 Pseudomonas sp. RW3S2
GTTCAACGATGGACTGGCTCCGGCGAAAGCTGAAGAAAAACTCAAAACCGTGTCCGGGATGAGTTGACCACTACAAACCTGCCGAACAACTAACGGGGCGGAAGCGCTTCGGAAATTTTTCAATACCCTAATAACGCAAAAAGCCCTGAATAATCAGGGCTTTGAATATGGCGGAAGCGTAGAGATTCGAACTCAACAAAATCACAGCGACCGGGCTGGAGGCCTTGATTTTCGTGGGGTGCAGAGTGCGTTTGCGAGTGATTTTGTTCCCAGAGTGTTCCCAGAGCGGGCGTGTACGGCACCTCGCCAGGGGCACCCCAGTAGGGGAAACGCCGTTTCAGGTCGACCCATCAAAAAATGGTAATTTTGGTAATTGAGTTCAGGAAAAGCTCTGGAAACCGCGTGGATAAAGGGTTGCCGCGATTCTGAAAAAGGTAATTTCTGGGTAATTGAAAGGTAATTGGATTACCTCAAAGCAGGGTTGGGGACCTAAATATCAAACCCTTTAAAATCAGCCACTTAAGAAAAAATTACCGTTACCCTTACCTCTGATTACCTTTTGAGGTAATCGCTCAAAGCATTGTGTCACAAGGCCTACAGCACTGCTCTATACCCCTCCTAACCGAAATTACCATTTTCCAATACCCCCGAAAAAACCACTCTCACACACTCCCCTGATCAGTGAAGCTGCCCTATGCCTGATTGAGAACACAATGCTGTGCCCGATGAGTACCGTCTTCACCGCTGCCGCCCTCTTTCAGCTCTGAGGTGGGCTTAAGCTGGATGTGCAACCACTAGTGTCATGGTGCTATGCTCCGTGCTCCCCTCATGGACTGACGGAGTTCACACTCAATATGCTTTATGCAACAGTTGATTCCTTGGCAGCAGAGATTTCTCGCCGCTTGGACGAGCGCTTGGAAAAAGAATCGAATGCAGACGTGGCCACTGCTAACTACGAACAAGCTGGGGCGCTCTTGAAAAATGCCCTAGAACAAGGCCTGGAAGGACTCCTCGAAAAGGGTAGATATCGGGGAATCTACCTGTGCGGGCTCGAAATCACCGAAGTACCGGTTAGCTTCACCCTAAAAGGTATCGATAGGGTTGCCACCATCCCCTCTTTCAAGCTAATTCTGGGTGATGAGGCCTATGAAATTACACCAACGATCAATGCCTTGATCGGGACAATCACCTACGCGGTGTCCAATCGAAGCTTGTCTTTCGTCTGTCGAACCCTCCCGACAGGTGTTGATCTGATGATCAACCCTCAGTCTGGTCGCGAATTCACGGCCGCTCGAGCTCTAGAGTTTGTTGGCATGCTGCTGAACGGCAAGAACTAGTCCCCTTTCCCCCTAGGCGAGTCCTCCACAGGGTTCGTTGTGGGGGACACTGGTGTGGGCTAACACTGTGCATAGGCAGCCCAAAAAAATGCAACCACTCTCTCTGGCACACCCTGTGGGCGCTGCCACCGGTCCAGCCACGACCTCCTGCCACCTCGAGACATCTTCAATCGACGTCACTATGGCCCTGGCCCCAATTTAGGAGGAGATAAGTAGCTTTAGGCCTGAACTCGACTCCTCGGTTTGGGGACTCTGATTGCGAGTTCGCCATTCTACAAAGACCTAAAAAGACTCGCAGAAATCCTCCGTTTCATAAGCCGTTCGCGTCTCATAGCAAGCCTGGCTTGTCACGACAGACAACGCTAGGGTGCCGCAGGGATCTGCAGAACCGCATTCGCCCCCTGCCTATTTCCCTAGACTCATGCCTGCGCCTGCCGCGCCCCTGAGCAGGGGTGCGGAAATTCCGACACGTTTAGCTCGCAGGCGTGGCGGGGGACGAGTGCGCGCTCCGGGCGTTGGCTTACCTCGGCATCCCGATCTTGTTGCAGTATCATCGGAACCTCAGCCGAACCACTCAAAGCCTCATCCGCCCCACAGCGCGGCGCCGAGCGCGGATGCTGCATAGATCTAAGAGAAGTTCGTGACTTCAGAAGTTCTCCAAATTGCCCTTACCGTCACCAGGGCACTCTAAACCCTAGACTTAACTCAACAAGAAATAGATAATGACTGAAATATTAATAAACTGGCTCATCGACCCCAAGAACTGGGGAGCCTTAATAATAACTGCACCAATAGCAACATTTGCACTGATAGTCGCCATAAAGAACTACAAGAGAAAATCTGGAATAGCTATTAGCGGCAACTTTGGAATTACATCAAGCTCAAGATGCGAAGAAAGCTACGTATCCCATATCATTCTTGAAAACCTGAAAGACAGAGCAGTGACGATTTATGGGATATACCTTAAGGTAGGCCACAACTTCTACATAGATCTAGAAGACCATAATGATTCACCCCTTATAATGAAGCCCTACGAGACATACCATAAAAAAATGGGAGAGATAATTTCCTATGCAGTTAACTCAAACACAATAAAAATGGAGAAACTACTACAGGACGAAAAAACAAAAAAACGCATAGTACTTTCAACCAGTGAGGGGAAGTATGTAGTCCCCAAGAGGGTTAAGCGATGGTCTCCTATCGGGGAGTTTTTCAAAAACCACTTAACAGGGATAATTCATACAATCAGAGTTACTCATAACGGCGAATGCATCGGAGGAAATATCGCATTTATTGTTGACATCACAAGAAAGGATCAAACAACAGAAACAATACAGCTTATGAGATCAGACTATCGACTGAAAATTTTCAAAAATTTCAACCTAACCAAGGATTGCCTGGAGTCTAAAGACTCCCTTCAGAAATATTTAGAGCAAAAACAACAATATGGTTTAATCTCAAAAGACTCAATCATTAAAGTTCATGACTTTGAAGAAAACACAAACACCATCAGGGATCATTACAAGGGCGAGGAGATCATCGCAGAGAGATGGAGCGCGTTTTATTATTATATTTTCGGCCCCATATACACGCGCTACTCGAGACTCATGATGAACAGAAGAAACAAATGTGCAAATAAAAAAAATAAAAAAACCTCTTAAGACAGCATACAAAAACCTGCACACTAACGATTGCAGCGCAACTCTGCCAAACGAGCCAAGGGGCCTGAGAATGAAGAATGGAAATCTTTACAAAAGGGATGAGGAATTAGAATCTGAATTTAACGCGATGATTGGCCTTATGGCTGAAATGATCACTACTCAAGCAATGCTTCCTCCTATGGGGCAAATGCCTCCTCAGTGGTCATATGACCTGCATGATCTGTCGATGAAGCTCTTCAAGCACCTATGCTCATCGAGAACGCTTCTTGAACCTTGCCCTTTTGGCACACCCACTCACCGCCCGTTTGGGTATATTGATCATTCCTCAATTGCAGTCTTGACCAGATCATCCATTGAGAATTATTTGGTTATGCACTGGATATTCAAGGCAGAGAGCGATTCGCGCCGCGAATTCAATCACCGCATATGGGTATATTCAGGTTGGAAAAAGCGAACCAAGCTTTTTGCAGGCACCCCTGAGGCCAGAGAAGCTACTCTGCATGCAGAGGAAAACGCAGCAGGACTTCTAAGCTTGATTGAAACTTCTCCAATTTATCAAGGCTATGATTCGGAAAAGCGAAAAAAGGTCAGAAAAGGTTTATGGGATGTTGACTGGACTTGGAAAGACCTCGCTAAAGAGGCTGGACTGCACCATACCTACTTTGCTTCAATATACCCATATCTGAGCGGATACACACACAGCGATTTCATAAGCGCCCTTCAGGTAGGGCAAGCGAAAACGCTCCAGGATCAGTACATGCTAGGCGTGGCCTCAATTTCTACTAATCTCATGATCTTGGGTCATTTCACTTACTTTTACGCCGAAATGTTCCCCACAGCCAAAGCAGTATTAGAAAAAAGCGCCGCCAAGGCATTAGTGGATAGATGGCATCTCCGAGCAGAAGATATGAATTTCTTATATGAGAAATAAACTAAAAACATGCCGTCTCGATGACGGTTTTTTCACATCTTTGATTGTTTCGACGTAGAGCTGGTGTTCCACTACCAGCTGGTCGCCTCGTTCACTGCGCAGGGGATTTCACCTCCGCGCTGGTACCTCGAAGGGTGCAAAACGCACCACCTCCTCTCCAATCCAGTCATTGACCTGGCCCAGGCGCGTCTGGACCGGCTCCAGCTCATTCATCGCCCAGATCTCCGTCGCTTCCTTGATCGATCCGAACCCGCCAGCGTTCTGAGGCACAATGCCCATCAACTGCGGCGGAATGCGCAAGGCCGCGAGCAGGTCATCCCGGCTGATGTTCTTGATCGCCCCAAAGTCATCCTTGGCCGCCACCTCGCTGATCGGCAGCAGCTGGATGCCGTCCTTCTTCCCGTTGGGCGCGTACATGAACAGGTTGCGGAAGTTGCCCGGCCCTTTGCTGTTCTTCATTGCATCCCGCAGGTCGTCGACGAACTTCTCGCTGTGGGCCGGATCGGTCATGTAGAGAATGAAGCCGGCGTGGCTGCCGTTCTGGTAGTACTTGCGCCGGAACAGCGTGGCGCTCTCGTTCAGTAGCGCACTCTGCAAAGCGGGCTGCCACTCGGGCAGGCCGTAAATCTCCTGGTTGATATCGGCCTCGCGCAGGTGGCAGATGCTGCCGGTCTTGAAGGCATGTTCATCCTTCCAACCCCGCACCTGGTAATAG
Source organism: Pseudomonas sp. RW3S2 (assembly GCF_014268955.1). NCBI lineage: Bacteria > Pseudomonadati > Pseudomonadota > Gammaproteobacteria > Pseudomonadales > Pseudomonadaceae > Pseudomonas > Pseudomonas sp. RW3S2. The sequence goes on from NZ_JABWRM010000003.1 coordinate 4,645, forward strand.
GTCTCCAGATCGATACCGCGGCGCATGTACTTAGCCAGGCACGGTTGCAGCCCAATGGCCTGGCCAAGCATGTTGTCGCGCTTCTCCAGATACAGGTTTCCGCACCACCCCCAGTCCATAACGATCTGCTCGAACGCGTGCCGGGTCAGAAGCCGATGGGGAATGAAGCTGCGCACCAGCATGTTGCGCTTGAACGTCAGCCCCGACTGCAGGTACACGCTGGCTTTGGTCGACCGGGCCAGACCATCCAGATTGATCGGTGGCTCGTACCAGCGCCCGTTGGACCAGCACTCCAGGTAGTCCAGGATCTCGCGACCATCCAGCACCGGTACCGGATCGCCGAACGTGAACGCCATCGACTCCCCACCGGCTCCTTTGACCAGCACCTCGCCCTCGCGGGCCGGCTGCGCCAGTGCACCACCGCGCTGGCGGCGCTTGTTCGACTTGCTCATGAGTAGATCTCCATGAAGCCGGTGTTGGCCGCGGTCTGGCCCTCCAGCGGCTCGTTTTGCAGTGCGTGAAAGAGTGCCCAAGCCAGGTCAGCGTGGCCGGTGGCCTCGTTGCGGCCGGCGGTGTAGGTGAACTGTCGCCCGCCAGCGGTGATGGTCTTGCGGATGGCCATGAGCGACTGGGCGACGTCCGTCCAACCGGCATCGAACTCCAATCGGCCTTTGCTGATCACATCCACGGCCTTCATCACCAGGCGCGTCTTCACCTCGGGGCTATAGGAAAACGTCCGCAGACCTGGGAAGAACTGGCGCACCAGCTGGGCCACGGCAGCGCCCAAGCCCGTGGTATCAATACCTATGTAGGTCACCCAGTAGCGTTGGGTCACCTTGCGGATGGTCTCGGCCTGGGCGTCGAAATCCATACCACGGAACTGGTGCCGCTCGAGGATGCGGAACTTGCCGCCCGGTACCAGCGATGGCGCCACCACGACCAGACCCGCGCTGTCGGTCGTTTCAGCCGGGTCATAGCCGACCCAGACCTGCCGGTCGGCAAACGGCCTGGCTGCGAAGGGCTTGTAGTCATCCCACACCGCCCAGCTATCCACCATGCACGGCTGCAGCATCGCCAGCGGGAAGATGCTTGCACCATCGTCGACGAACTCGCACATCAGCAGGTTCTGGAAAGCCTCGGCGTCGTACTCAATGCGCAGGTCGTCCAGATCGAACAGATCGCACCCCCGCGCCTCGGCGTCGAGGATCGTCACGATCTGGCGCCAGATCTTGTCCTCCCCCAATCGCCCCTACTGCAGCGCTTGATGGCTCACATCGAGCTTGATGTGCTTGGCGGTCGGCTTGCCCTTGTTCAGACGCTCGCCCGTCCACCATGTATATGCCGGGTGCGCCATGCTGCTTGGGGTCGAGAAATACGTCTTCCGCCAGCGCTTCTGAAGGGCCATGGCCGAGGCGGCCTTGTTGACCTCCTTGAACCCGTGGACCCAGAAAAATTCGTCGAAGTAGAAGTTGCCAGTTCGGCCTTGGGCCGTGCGGTAGTTCGTGCCAAGGAAGTGCAGCTCGGCATTGTTCCAGAGCACTATCGGGTCACCGGTCAACTTGACGCCCAGCACCTCATTCATGAACGACTGCATGTAGGTCTTGAACTGGTGCGCTTGGGCCTTGCTAGCTGACAGGAAGATCTGGTTACGACCCGTCGTGATCGCGTCGATCAGTGCTTCCCGAGCAAAGTAGAAGGTAGCGCCGATCTGCCGGCTCTTGAGTACCATGCGGGTGCGCTGGTTACCGGCCCGGTACCAGTCCATCTGGTAGTCAAAGCAACTATAGCGGAACGCCTCAACAAGCGTTTCGATCTGCTGTTCGTCCAGTGCATTGCGCACCGCCTGCTTTTTCGGCCCTTCGTTACGCTTGGCGATATTGGGGTTTAGGTCGGTTTCGGTACCGCCGCCCTGGTAGCGCTGAATTCGCGCCTGGCGCTCCAACTGCCTGTGCAGCAGGTCAATCTCTTTGAAGTCCCCGCCAGTCTTGCCCTCCTTGAGTATCAGCTGCACGAGGCGTGCTTCGAGGGCACCACCGATCCGCTCGACGTTGTCCGCCCTGTCCCACTCGTCGCGGGCCTTCCAGCTGTGGACGGTCTTCTCCTTCTCGCTTAGGAAGTCGGCGATATCGGTGATACGCCACCCGGTCCAATACAGGAACTTGGCTTGGCGGCGTGCGTCGGTGGTGGGTTGGGCGATAGCGTTCATGGCGCCGATGCTGCCGTTCGCGCGCGCGATCCCCTACTAGCGCTGCCTGTAGGCCCCTGCCCTACAAACCCCGCGCATTGCTGCCGACCGGCGCGCTGCGGACCATGCCCTCAACGCAAGGCACACCGCCACCGCAACGAGGACGCCCAGCATGGCCGGCAAGACCGAGACCCCAGCCAAGAAACACCGCAGCAAGTTCTTCCGCGTCGCCGTCGAAGGCGCCACCACCGATGGCCGCACCATCGAACGCCAGTGGCTGGTCGACGCTGCCGAGACCTACAGCACCAATACCTATGGCGCCCGTGTGTGGCTGGAGCACTTCCGCAGCCTGCTGCCTGATGGCCCCTTCAAAGCCTATGGCGACGTGGTAGCGCTCAAGACCGAAGAAGTCGGCGTTCGATCCCACCGACGGCATCACCATTTCCCTGCCGGATGCTGACGATCCCGATCCATTCACCCGGGAAGAGATCGACGCGATTCTCACGCAAACGACCGAGCGACAGCAGGAGATCAACCTGTCGCAGTACATGATCTGGTCCGGCCCGCGGGTCAGCGAGGCGATTGCCTTGGCCTGGGAGGACGTCGACTTGGCGGCCGGTACCGTGGAGATCCGTCGCGCGCGGGTCGCCGGGCAATACAAGGTGACCAAGACACGGCGGTCGACGCGCAAGGTGAAGCTGCTCGCACCTGCCCTTCGCGCGCTGCAGGCGCAGGAGAGGTTCACCAGGCAACTGCCGGCGGAACTGATCCAGGTCGTCGAGCGCGACAACCGGACGATTCGGGAGCAGCGTGTGCGCTTTGTCTTCCACAACACCGCCACAGGTGAACCGTACCGGTCCTCGGACGTGTTGCGGCACGGGTGGTGGATCGGCCACCTGGAGAAGGCCGGCGTTCGCCAGCGTGGTCCGAACACCTGCCGGCACACCTTCGCCAGCCAGATGCTCAGCAGCGGACTGGCCACGCCAGCCAGATGCTCAGCAGCGGACTGGCCACGCCAGAGTGGATTGCGGATCAGATGGGGCACACTTCGACGGCCATGATCTTCAGGCACTACGCGAAGTGGATCAGCCAGGACGGGCCGGATGTGGTGGGGTTGTTGAACCAGGCGCTCAAGTTGAGCTGAAACGCATAAAAAAAGGGGCCATGACGGCCCCTTCCTTTTGCCCTCGATTCCCAAAATGTTCCCAAAACGTTCCCTTTTGAGGGGTCGCCTAAGATAAACATCAATGAAATCAGGCGCTTAGATGGCGGAAGCGTAGAGATTCGAACTCTAGGATAGTTGCCCATCGACGGTTTTCAAGACCGTTGCCTTAAACCACTCGGCCACGCTTCCAGCTTGTTTTGCGGCGGCAATCATACCGTAATGAAACACGCTGTCAAACTCTCTCTGTCGCCCGTTGCAGAGGCTCTGTTATGATCTTTGCATCTGAACGTTTCAAACCCACAGGAGTGTCGCCATGCGCGAACAGGATTACGCCGTACAACACGGCCAGCAGGTCGAGCAGCAGGAGGTCAGCAAGGTCCTGCGCAACACGTACAGCCTGCTGGCGCTCACGCTTGCCTTCAGCGGCGTGATGGCTTTCGTCGCTCAACAGATGCGCGTCGGCTACCCGAACATCTTCGTGGTGCTGATCGGCTTCTACGGGCTGTTCTTCCTCACCGCCAAGCTGCGTGATTCGGTCTGGGGCCTGGTTTCTACCTTCGCCCTCACCGGCTTCATGGGCTTCATCCTCGGCCCGATCCTCAACCGCTACCTCGGCATGGCCGGTGGCGCTGAAGTGGTCAGCTCGGCCTTCGCCATGACCGCACTGGTCTTCGGTGGCCTGTCGGCCTACGTGCTGATCACCCGCCGCGACATGAGCTTCCTCAGCGGCTTCATCACCGCGGGCTTCTTCGTGTTGCTGGGTGCCGTGGTCGCGAGCTTCTTCTTCCAGATCAGCGGCCTGCAACTGGCGATCAGTGCTGGCTTCGTGCTGTTCTCGTCGGTCTGCATCCTGTTCCAGACCAGCGCCATCATCCATGGCGGCGAGCGCAACTACATCATGGCAACCATCAGCCTGTATGTATCGATCTACAACCTGTTCGTCAGCCTGCTGCAGCTGTTCGGCATCATGGGTCGTGACGACTGATCGTTAGCGATTGGACGATTCAGGAAAGCCCGCTTCGGCGGGCTTTTTTGTGCGTGGATGCTTTTGGGGTGCACGCCCCTCTCCGCCACGAAGAAGCAAAGAGCAGCCCAGTCAAGACGTACCTCTACCCCTTCGCCGTCGGGCCCCGTAGAATGCGCTCCTTTTTTCTTCGGGGCGGTTTCCCATGAGTTCACTCGAACACGAGCCGGGCGCGACGGCGCCTGCCAACGAACTGGTCCTTGGCCTCGAGGACAAGCCGCGGCCACTGATCGGTCTGCTGGCGGCTCTGCAGCACTTGCTGGCGATCATCGTGCCAATAGTCACGCCTGGCCTGCTGATCTGCCAGGCGCTGGGCGTTTCGCCGCGGGACACCAACCTGATCGTGTCGATGTCGTTGGTGATCTCGGGCATCGCAACCTTCGTCCAGTGCAAGCGCTTCGGGCCATTCGGCGCAGGGTTGCTGATTGTCCAGGGCACCAGCTTCAACTTCGTCGGACCACTGATTGCCGGTGGTGCGCTGATGGTCAAGCAGGGTACGCCGATCGAAGGCGTGATGGCGGCAATCTTTGGGGTCGTGATCGCCGGCTCGTTCGTGGAGATGGGCGTTTCGCGCATCCTGCCATTCATCAAGCGCCTGATCACCCCGCTGGTGACCGGCATCGTGGTGCTGATGATCGGCCTCACCTTGATCAAAGTTGGCCTGATCAGCATGGGTGGCGGCTTTGCGGCCATGGGCAACGGCACCTTCGCCAATGGCGAGAACCTGCTGCTGTCAGGCGTGGTGCTGGCGATCATCGTGGTCCTCAACCGGATTCCGGTGGTGTGGATGCGCAGCTGCGCCATCGTCATCGCGCTGGCGGTGGGCTATGCGCTGGCAGGCTACCTGGGGCGTCTGGACTTTACTGGCATGCACGAGGCCGCGCTGTTCCAGGTGCCGGTACCGCTGCACTTCGGCCTGGACTTCTCCTGGGCGCTGTTCATTCCGATGCTGGTGATCTACCTGGTGACCTCGCTGGAAGCCATCGGCGATGTGACAGCCACCAGCAAAGTGTCGCGTCAGCCGGTCGAGGGGCCGGTGTGGATGCAACGCATCAAGGGCGGGGTGCTGGTCAATGGGGCGAACTCGCTGCTGGCGGGCCTGTTCAACACCTTCCCCAGCTCGATCTTTGCGCAGAACAACGGGGTGATCCAGCTGACGGGTATCGCCAGCCGTCATATCGGTGTCTGGATCGCGCTCATGCTGGTATTGCTGGGGCTGTTCCCGAGCGTGGCCGGGGTGATCCAGGCCGTGCCGGAGCCTGTACTGGGTGGTGCGGCGATGGTGATGTTCGGTGCGGTGGCGGCATCAGGGATCAATATCCTGGCCAGCACCCGCCTGGATCGTCGGGCGTTGCTGATCATCGCCGTGTCGCTGGCCCTGGGGCTGGGCGTGGCGCAGGTGCCGGAGTTCCTGGCGCACATGCCTGCGGCGCTGCGTAACGTACTGGAGTCTGGTGTTGCCACCGGCGGTATCTGTGCCCTGGTGCTGAACTGGTTCCTGCCAGAGAGCCGGGAACGCGCCTGACCATCTTTGCAGGCAGACAAAAGCCCGCGCCTACAGGTGCGGGCTTTTTGCTTTATCATGACGGCACTTTTTTACACGAGCCTTCCATGAAATTCGCCATCGCGGTGTTTTCTCCGGCCCATGCGCCCTCCTCGCGCCGCGCGCTGCGCTTCGCCGAGGCGGCCCTGGCCGGCGGACACGAGATTACTCGACTGTTCTTCTACCAGGACGGGGTGCACAGCGCCTCGGCCAACGTCGTCGCGCCTCAGGATGAACAGGATGTGGCGGCGCAATGGCGCAGCTTCGTCAGCCACCATCAACTCGATGCGGTGGTCTGCATCGCCGCGGCATTGCGCCGGGGCGTGCTCGACGAGGCCGAAGCCAATCGCTACCAGCGCCCTGCCGTGAACCTGCCCAAGCCGTGGGAGCTGTCTGGTCTTGGGCAACTGCACGAAGCTGCGCAAGTGGCAGACCGTCTGGTCTGCTTCGGAGGCGATTGAAATGGCCAGCTCTTTGTTGATCATCAGCCGCCAGGCACCCTGGAATGGGCCATCCGCCCGCGAAGCGCTGGATATCGCGCTTGCCGGTGGCGCCTTCGACCTACCGCTGGGCATGCTGTTTCTCGATGACGGTGTCTTCCAACTCGCCAGCGGCCAGCAACCGGCCCTGCTGCAGCAGAAGAACCTTGCCGCCAACCTGCAGGCGCTCCCGATGTTCGGGGTCGAGGAGCTGTTCGCCTGCGCGCACAGCCTCCAGCAACGCGGACTGGACGGCAGCACGCTAGAGCTGCCGGTACAGGTCCTCGACGATGCAGCACTGCGTGCACTGATCGCCCGTTTCGACCAGGTGGTGACCCTCTGATGACGACCCTGCATGTAATCAGCCATTCGCCCTTCGGCGACAACCGCTTGACCAGTTGCTTGCGTTTGCTGGACAACCAGGACGCGCTGCTGCTGTGCGGCGATGCAACCTACGCCCTCAAGCCCGGCAGCGAGCCTCACCGTGTATTGCAGGCTGCTGGCCTGGAGCAACGCCTGTTCGCCCTCGAAGAAGACCTGCAGGCCCGCGCAATCCCCGGCGAGTTGGCAAAGGCCGTGGACTATCCCGCCTTCGTCGCGCTTTCGCTGCACTACGACAAGGTCAATACCTGGCTATGAGCGACCTGATTGTAGGCAATCGCTCGATTGCCCTGGACAAGGACGGCTTCCTGGTCGACCTGCAGGACTGGTCCCATGAGGTCGCCCAAGCCCTGGCCGCCCGTGAAGCGATCGCACTGACCCCGGACCACTGGGAAGTCCTCGAATTGCTGCGCCAGTTCTACGACGAATACCAGCTTTCGCCAGCGACCCGTCCGCTGATCAAGTACACCGCCCTGAAGCTGGGCCCGGACAAGGGCAACAGCCCGCACCTGAACCGTCTGTTCAATGGCACCCCCGCCAAACTGGCCGCCAAGCTGGCGGGCCTGCCCAAGCCGACCAACTGCATATGACCGAGCCGATGACCGACAGCCCGAGCCCCCTGACCCTGGAAACCCCGGCCGAACACCCCTTCGCCGAGTTCGTGCGCATTCTCGGCAAGGGCAAGCGCGGAGCACGGGGCTTGACCCGCGAGGAAGCGCGCGCAGCGATGACACTGCTGCTCGAAGGAAAGGTCGAAGACACCCAACTGGGCGCCTTTCTGATGCTGCTGCGGCACAAGGAGGAAAGTGCCGAGGAGCTGGCAGGTTTCACCGAGGCCCTGCGCACCCACCTGCAAGCCCCATCGATCGCTGTGGATCTCGACTGGCCAAGCTACGCCGGCAAGAAGCGCCACCTGCCCTGGTACCTGCTGGCTGCCAAGTGCCTGGCCAACAGCGGCATTCGCATTCTCATGCACGGCGGCGGCGCCCACACGGCTGGGCGCCTGTACACCGAACAGTTGCTCGCCCTGTTGGACATCCCCTTGTGCCGTGACTGGCAGGCGGTGGCCGACAGCCTGGACCAACAGCGCCTGGCCTTCTTCCCGTTGCAGGACTGGGCGCCGCAATTGCAGCGGATGATCGACCTGCGCAACACCCTGGGCCTGCGCTCGCCGATCCACTCCCTGGCCCGCGTACTCAACCCGCTCGGCGCGCGCTGCGGCCTGCAAAGCATCTTCCACCCGGGCTACCAGGCCGTGCACCGCGAGGCCAGTCGCCTGCTCGGCGATCACGCCCTGGTGATCAAAGGTGATGGCGGCGAGATCGAAGTCAATCCGGATGTCATCAGCCACTTGTACGGCACCACCGGCAGCGAGGCCTGGGACGAAGAATGGCCCGCGCTGAGTGCACAACGCCACGTCAAGCCAGCAAAGCTTGAGCCCGAGCATCTGTTGGCGGTATGGCACGGCGCGGCGCAGGACAGCTATGGCGAGCTGGCGGTCGTCGCGACCATGGCCCTGGCGCTGCGCGGCCTGGGCCATGATCGCGAAAAGGCGTTCGACACCGCGCGCACGTTCTGGTCAAACCGAAACATCTAACCAGTCGATCAATAACTGGCGATATTTGCGCTATTTATTCGAACGGTATGCCCTAGACTGAGCTCCAACGACAGACTATTTGGTAATTGGAGCTCCACATGGGCCTTTTGATCGACGGCCGCTGGCATGACCAGTGGTACCAGAACAGCAAGGATGGCGCCTTCCGCCGCGAAAACGCCCAGCGCCGCAATGCGCTGCCTGCGGCCGAAGCAGGCCGTTACCACTTGTATGTTTCACTGGCTTGCCCATGGGCGCACCGCACCCTGATCTTCCGCGCACTCAAGGGCCTGGAGCCACTGATCGACGTATCTGTGGTGAGCTGGCTGATGGGCGAGCACGGCTGGACCTTCGACATCGCACAGGGCTCGACCGGCGATCATCTCGACGCCCTACAGTACCTGCATCAACGCTACACCGTGGATGATCCGCACTACACGGGCCGAGTGACCGTACCGGTCCTGTGGGACAAGCAAGAGCAGCGCATCGTCAACAACGAGTCAGCGGAAATCATCCGCATCTTCAACAGCGCGTTCGACGAGTTGACCGGCAATCGCCTGGACCTCTACCCCGAGCCACTGCGCAGCACCATCGATGCGCTCAACGAACGCATTTACCCGACGGTGAACAACGGCGTGTATCGCGCAGGCTTCGCCACGACCCAGGAGGCGTACGAGGCAGCGCTCGATGAGGTGTTCAACGAGCTGGATCACCTGGAAGCGCTGCTCGACAGCCAGCGCTACCTGGCCGGCGAATACCTGACCGAGGCGGATGTAAGGCTGTTCACCACGCTGGTGCGCTTCGACGCGGTGTATCACGGGCACTTCAAGTGCAACCTGCGGCGGCTGGCGGACTACCCGAACCTCTCCAACTGGCTACGCGAGCTTTATCAGTGGCCAGGGGTGGCGCAGACGGTGGATATGGAACATATCCAGAAGCACTACTACATGAGCCACAAGACCATCAACCCGAACGGCATCGTACCCAAGGGGCCACTGCAGGACTTCACATTGCCCCATGATCGTGAACGGTTGGCGGGCAAGGGCATATGGCAGGGTTGAAATCATTGGGGCTGCTTTGCAGCCCATTCGCGGGCAAGCCCGCCCCCACAGGTTTAAAGCGGCGCCGTACCTGTAAGAGCGGGCTTGCCCGCAAAGGGGTCACGAAGTGGCCCCAAGGATCAGCTGTTCTGCGCCCCTTCGAACCAGGCCAGCTTGTCACGCAACTGCACCACTTCCCCAACGATCACCAGGGTCGGCGCATGCACTTCATGCCGGGCCACCAGGTCCGGCAGGTCTGCCAGGGTCCCGGTGAACACGCGCTGATTGCGGGTCGTGCCCTGCTGCACCAGCGCTGCCGGCGTGCTTGCCGCACGGCCATGACGGATCAACTCGGCGCAGATGGTCGGCAAGCCTACCAGGCCCATGTAGAACACCAGTGTCTGGGCTGGCGCCACCAGGTCATTCCAGGGCAGGTTGCTGGTGCCGTCCTTGAGATGGCCCGTGACGAAGCGCACCGACTGGGCGTAGTCGCGGTGAGTCAGTGGAATACCGCCGTAGGCCGAACAGCCGCTGGCCGCCGTGATACCCGGAACGACCTGGAAGGGGATGCCCTCGTCGGCCAGTTCCTCGATCTCCTCGCCGCCACGGCCGAAGATGAACGGATCGCCGCCCTTCAGGCGCAACACCCGCTTCCCCTGGCGGGCCAGATCAACCAACAGGCGGTTGATCTGGTCCTGGGGCACAGCATGGTCAGCGCGGCGCTTGCCGACATAGATGCGCTCGGCATCACGCCGACACATCTCGATGATCGCCGGGGCCACCAGACGGTCGTAAAGCACCACGTCGGCCTGCTGCATCAGGCGCAGGGCACGGAAGGTCAGCAAGTCGGGATCACCAGGGCCGGCACCGACCAGATAGACCTCGCCACCCTGCTGTACAGGCGCGCCATCGACCATGGCCTGCAACAGCCGCTCGGCTTCGGCGCCCTGCCCGGCCAACTGCCGCTCGGCGATCGGCCCCTGGAACACAGTCTCCCAGAAGCCGCGACGCTGGTTGACGTCCGGGTACAGCGCCTTGACCTTGTCACGAAAACGCGCGGCCAGGCCTGCCAACTCGCCGTAGGTGGAAGGAATCCAGGTCTCGAGCTTGGCCCGGATCAAACGTGCCAGCACCGGCGCATCGCCGCCACTGGAAACCGCCACCACCAACGGCGAGCGATCGACGATGGCAGGGAAGATCACCGTGCACAGGGCCGGTGCATCCACCACGTTGACCGGTAGGTTGCGCGCCTGTGCGTCCGCCGATACCTGTGCGTTGAGCCCCGGGTCATCAGTGGCTGCGATCACCAGACGGCAACCCTGCAGGTCAGCGACCTGATAGCCGCGCACCAGCACCTCTCCGCTGCCTTCCCTGGCCAGCGCGGCCAGCTGGCCGTCGACTTCCGGCGCGACCACCCGCAGCACGCCGCCGGCATCCGCCAACAGGCGCGCCTTGCGCAGGGCGATCTCACCGCCGCCGACGACCAGTACCCGGCCGCCCTGCAGCTTATGGAACAGCGGCAGGTACTTCATTTAGCGGATAACCTCGACGCCGCCCATGTAGGGCTTGAGCACCTCGGGCACACGAATCGAACCATCGGCCTGCTGATAGTTCTCCAGCACCGCAACCAGCGTGCGGCCCACTGCAAGGCCGGAGCCGTTGAGCGTGTGCACCAGCTCCGGCTTGCCGGTTTCCGGGTTGCGCCAGCGGGCCTGCATGCGGCGGGCCTGGAAGTCGCCGCAGTTGGAGCAGGAGCTGATTTCGCGGTACTTGCCCTGGCTCGGCACCCACACTTCCAGATCGTAGGTCTTCACGGCGCCGAAGCCCATGTCGCCGGTGCACAGGGCCAGCACGCGGTATGGCAGTTCCAGCAACTGCAGCACGCGCTCGGCGTTGGCGGTCAGGCCTTCAAGGGCTTCCATGGACTTGGACGGCTCCACGACCTGGACCATCTCGACCTTGTCGAACTGGTGCTGGCGGATCATGCCGCGGGTGTCACGACCCGATGCGCCCGCTTCGCTGCGGAAGCACGGGGTGTGGGCCACCAGTTTCAGCGGCAGCTGCTTGGCGTCAAGGATCTCGCCCGCTACCAGGTTGGTCAGCGACACTTCGGCGGTCGGGATCAGGTAGAAGTCGGCCTCGCCTTCGCGGGTGATCTTGAACAGGTCTTCCTCGAATTTCGGCAACTGGCCGGTGCCCTGCAGGGCCGGGGCCTGTACCAGGTAAGGGGTGTAGTGCTCCTCGTAGCCGTGCTCGCCGGTGTGCAGGTTGATCATGAACTGCGCCAGGGCGCGGTGCAGGCGGGCAATCGGCCCACGCAGCACGGCAAAGCGAGCGCCGGACAGCTTGGCCGCGGCCTCGAAGTCCAGGCCACCACTGACTTCACCCAGGGCAACGTGATCCTTGATCTCGAAGTCGAAGGCCTGCGGCGTGCCCCAGCGGCGCACTTCGACATTGTCGTCTTCACTGGCGCCGACCGGCACGCTGGCGTCCGGCAGGTTGGGGATGGTCAGCAGGATGCCGTCGAGCTCGGCCTGGATCTCGTCCAGCTCGGTCTTGCCGGCTGCAAGCTCGTTGGCCATGCGCTCGACATCCGCCATCAGCGGGGCGATGTCTTCGCCCTTGGCCTTGGCCTGGCCGATGGATTTGGAACGGGCATTACGCTCGGCCTGCAGCTGCTCGGTGCGGGTCTGCACCGACTTGCGGCGCTCTTCCAGTGATTCGATGCGCGCGACATCCAGGCTGAAGCCACGGGAGGCCAGGCGATCCGCCACTTCCTGAAGTTGGCCGCGTAACAGTTTGGAATCGAGCATATCGTTCTCTCGTTGTGTTTTAGGTGTTGGTTCAGATTCGGGTCAGGGCCAGGCCGGCCCAGGTGGCGAGCAGCCCGCCCAGCACGCTGGCGGCGGCATAGCCGAAGGCCAGGGGCGCCTGTCCGCTTTCGAGCAGGCGCACGGTATCCAGTGAAAAGGACGAAAAGGTGGTCAGCCCGCCGACGAAGCCGACGATCAGCCCCGCACGCACCTCGATCGGCACGCCGGGCTTGTTGAGAAACAGGCCGTACAGCACACCGATGATCAGGCAGCCCACCAGATTGACCGCAAGCGTAGCGAGATAGAAGTGTCGTGGCCAGTGGGCATTGACCCAGTTGCCCGCAGCAAAGCGAAGCAAGGTGCCAGCAATACCGGCGGCGCTCACCGAGGCGATCAGAGCAATCACGTTTTTCTCCGTTGACGAGGGCTGTTGCGGTCCAGCTCGGCAAGGTGGCGCAGTTTCTCGCCAATCTTCAATTCCAGGCCTCGTGGCACTGGCTGGTAATAGGGGCGTGGCTCGAGCTCGTCGGGGAAATAGTCTTCGCCCGCAGCGTAGGCGTCCGGCTCATCATGGGCGTAGCGGTATTCGTCGCCGTAGCCCAGTTGCTTCATCAGCTTGGTCGGTGCGTTGCGCAGGTGCAGTGGCACTTCGAGCGAGCCGTGCTCGGCGGCCTCGCGCAGGGCGGTCTTGAAGCCCATGTAGACAGCGTTGCTCTTGGGTGCGCAGGCCAGGTAGGTGATGGCCTGCGCCACTGCCAGCTCGCCCTCGGGGCTGCCCAGGCGCTCCTGGACATCCCAGGCCGCCAGGCACAGGCTCAGTGCGCGGGGGTCGGCGTTGCCGATGTCCTCGCTGGCCATACGCACCACGCGGCGAGCGATGTACAAAGGATCGCAACCGCCGTCGAGCATGCGCGCGAACCAATACAGCGCGCCGTCGGGGTTGGAGCCGCGCACCGACTTGTGCAGCGCCGATATCTGGTCATAGAACGCCTCGCCGCCCTTGTCGAAGCGGCGGCGGCTGTCGCCAAGCAGGCTTTGCAGCATCTGCACGTCGATTTCGCTGCCATCCTCGGCAAGGTCGGAAGCGTTCTCGAGGAAGTTGAGCATGCGCCGACCATCGCCATCGGCAGCGGCCATGAGCATCTTGAACGCCTCATCGCCGACCCGCAGGTTGCGCTTGCCCAGCCCACGCTCTTCGGTCAGCGCACGGTTGACCAACTTGCGCAGGGCCGCTTCGTCCAGGCTCTTGAGTACATAGACCCGAGCCCGTGACAGCAAGGCGTTGTTCAGCTCGAACGAGGGGTTTTCAGTGGTGGCGCCGATGAACAGCAAGGTGCCGTCTTCGACGTAGGGTAGAAAGGCATCCTGTTGGGACTTGTTGAAGCGGTGCACTTCGTCGACGAACAGGATGGTGCGCCGGCCATACTGGCCGGCCTGCTGCTTGGCCACCTCGACGGCCTGGCGGATTTCCTTGACCCCCGCCAGCACCGCCGAGACCGTTTCGAAATGCGCATCGCAGAACTGCGCAAGCAGCCGGGCCAGCGTGGTTTTGCCAACTCCCGGCGGCCCCCAGAAGATCATCGAGTGCAGCGCACCCTGCTCCAGCGCTTCACGCAGCGGCTTGCCACGCGCCAGCAAGTGCTCCTGGCCCACGTACTCATCCAGGTTGGACGGACGCAGGCGAGCAGCCAGAGGCTGGGCAACGGGTTCGCTTCGAAACAGGTCCATGATGCCTCGCGTTACTCCTGGATGACGTCGGCGCCTTCCGGGATCTTGAACTGGAACGTGCTCGCCGGGACAGCCTGGTTGGCCTTGACCCCGTTGAACAGGATGTTGGTGCGCTGACCGACGCTGTCGATCAGTTGCATGTCATTGATCAGCCCTTTGCGGAACGAGATGCGCAGGGAGTCGAACAGCGTGTCCTTGGTCTTGGGCTTGAGGGTGAAGTCCATGACCTCGCCCTGCTCCTTCGACGCGATGTCGAAGCTCTGGCTGATCTTGGAGACATCGCCGGACAGCAGCAACGCCGGGGTCTGGCTCAAACGCACATCAAGCTTCTTCACCGTGGCCTGTTCCAGGTCCGGGTCCCACAGGGTGACTTTCTGGCCATCGGACACCACCACCTGCTCTTGCGGTGCATCGGTGTGCCAGTAGAACAGCCCCGGGCGCTTGACCGTCATCTTGCCGGTCGTTTCCTGCAAGCTGGTGCCGCTGGCATCCAGAGTCAACTGAGAGAAGTTGGCCTCGATGGTCTGGGACTTTTCCAGCAACTGGGTCAGGCGCTGTACATCTTGCTCACCGGCATAAGCGGTAACCGAGCCCAGGGTCAGGGCAGAAACCAACAGCATGCGAATCGCGCGCATGGGAATCCTCATTGAGCAGTGAATAGGCCGGACGCCGTCGTTGGCGCCCGACAAAGTGATCATCAATCGCGCGGGCCACCTGGGGCAATCACTTCCCGCGAGCCGTTGCTGTTCATCGGAGTGACCACACCGGCCATCTCCATCGCCTCGATCATCCGCGCGGCACGGTTGTAGCCGATCTTGAGCTTGCGCTGTACCGCTGAAATCGATGCACGACGGCTTTCAAGCACGAACTGCACCGCTTCGTCGTACAGGGCGTCGGTTTCCGCATCGTCGCCATCGCCACCGCCGCCGCCACCTTCGAAGCCGCTGCCAGCCTCTTCGACGCCGTTGAGGATGTCGTCGTTGTAGTCCGGCGCCCCCCGCAGCTTCCAGGCTTCGACCACACGGTGCACTTCATCGTCGGATACGAACGCACCATGGACCCGGATCGGCAGGCTGGTACCCGGTGGCATGTAGAGCATGTCACCGTGGCCGAGCAACTGTTCGGCACCGCCCTGGTCGATGATGGTCCGCGAGTCGATCTTGCTCGACACCTGGAACGCCATGCGGGTAGGAATGTTGGCCTTGATCAGACCGGTGATCACATCGACCGATGGACGCTGGGTAGCGAGAATCAGGTGAATACCCGCCGCCCGCGCCTTTTGGGCGATTCGGGCGATCAGCTCTTCGACCTTCTTGCCGACGATCATCATCATGTCGGCGAACTCGTCGACGATGACCACGATGGTCGGCAGGGTTTTCAGCGTCGGCGGCTCGTCTTCCATGCTCTCGCGGCGGTACAGCGGATCGTGGATAACCTCGCCCGCTTCCTGGGCATCCTTGATCTTGCGGTTGAAGCCCGCCAGGTTACGCACGCCCATGGCGGCCATCAGCTTGTAGCGGCGCTCCATCTCGGCGACGCTCCAGCGCAGGGCGTTGGCGGCGTCCTTCATGTCGGTGACCACCGGGCACAGCAGGTGCGGAATGCCTTCGTAGATCGACAGTTCGAGCATCTTCGGGTCGATCATGATCAGCCGCGCATCTTCGGGGCCGGACTTGAACAGGATCGACAGGATCATCGCGTTCACACCCACCGATTTACCGGAACCGGTAGTACCGGCCACCAGCAAGTGCGGCATCTTGGCCAGATCGGTGATCACGGGCTTGCCGCCGATGTCATGCCCCAGCGCCAGGGCTACCGGCGACTTGGCTTCGTCGTATTGAGACGAGGACAGGACCTCGGAGAACCTCACCATCTGACGGTTCTCGTTGGGAATCTCGATGCCCACGGTGGTCTTGCCGGGAATCACCTCGACCACCCGCACGCTGGTCACTGCCAGCGAACGCGCCAGGTCCTTCGCCAGGTTGGCGATGCGGCTGACCTTGACACCTGCAGCCGGCTGGATTTCGTATCGAGTAATCACCGGGCCCGGATGGATGGAGTCCACCGACACCTCGACACCGAACTCCTTCAGCTTGATTTCCAGTAGATGACCGACGCCGGCCAGCGACTCGGGCGAATACTCGATTTTCTTCTGCTCGGCCGGGTCGAGGATGGAGATCGACGGCAGCGTGCCTTCCACGGCGCTGTCGACGAACAACGGTGCCTGCTTCTCCTTCATCACCCGCTTGCTCGGTTCGGGCGCCTTGACCGGGGCCGGGATATTGATCACTGGCGCCGGCTGTTGCTCGCGCTGGGCCACATGCTTGGTCAGGGCCTCGTCGCGCTCGATGATGCGCTCGCGGGCCTTGACCTGCTCGCGCTTGTCCGTAACCACAGGGGCGACCACTTCATCGACCTGGTCGTCCACCTCGCGCAGTTGCGCCACCAGGCGTTTGCGCTCGTTGCGCGCCTCCCACCAGCGGTTGGCCGCACCTTGCACCAGTTCGAACAGGTCGAGGGTGATCTTGCCGGTGAGGTCCATGACCTTGAACCACGAAAGGTCGGTGAACACGGTCAGGCCGAACAGGAACAGGGCGATGAACATCAGCGTGCTGCCCTGCACGTTCAGCAGGTTGCGCGCCAGGTCGCCCAGGCTTTCACCCAGGGCGCCGCCAGCGGAGAACGGCATGCTCGCGGGAGGGTGGAAATGGATATGCGCCAGCGCCGCGCCCGACAACACCAGGAATACCAGGCCGATCAGGCGCCAGGAGAACAACCAGCCGCTCCACTGCCAGGGCTGGTGGCGCTCGCGAAAGATCTGCCAGGTCTTGATTGCCAGCAGCAACGGGAAAATGTAGGCGAAGTAGCCGAGCACCATGAACAGGATGTCGGCGAAGAAGGCACCGGCGCGACCGGCAGCATTCTGCACCTGGTCGACGTTGCTGGTGTGGCTGAAGCTTGGGTCGGAGGTGTCGTAGGTCAGCAGCGCCATCCACAGATACAGGCACAGGGCACCGACGGCGATCAGCGCGCCCTCCTTGAGGCGGTAATGCAACTGCTGGCGCCACAACGGCACGGGCAAAGGGGTCGGGGTTGCGGTGGATTTCTTCAAAACGCGTCTATTCCTGCGCTCGCTGCGCGTTAAATAGTGATCGAGCCGATGACTGGCCGACGAACCACTACTTTTATCATTACTGCCCGCCCGCCGCCATGGCGGCACGCCGCATGGCACATGAACAGAGGGCCGATTTCCATGGGTGCAATTTGAGCATGCATTTTGTTCTGTGACAAAGGCTTATGCTGTATTTTTGCACAGGTATGACAGCAAATGTCCGGGTTGGTGCCGGATGGCTCACTAATGCGTAGGAAACCGCCTCAAACGCTGCGCCAAAACCAGGCATGACGGGCAGGGACCAACCCTGGCCGCCGGCAACCTCCCCCAGGCAGCACAAGACCAGACGTTGACCACACTTCTTGCAGCCGCCATGCTGCCCGCTCCCCTCCCCCACCGCCGAAAGACCATGCTCACCTGGCTGACCCGCGACTCGCTGACCTTCCCGCCCCTGGAAAAAGCCCTGCACGAGCCCAACGGCCTGCTCGCCGCCGGTGGCGACCTGACGCCCGAGCGCCTGGTTCAGGCCTATCGCCATGGCTGCTTCCCCTGGTATCAGGACGGCCAGCCCATCCTCTGGTGGTCACCGGATCCGCGCACCGTGCTGTTCCCGGACGAGCTGCACGTTTCGCGCTCACTGGCCAAGCTCATACGCCAGGGCCGCTACCAGGTCACTTTCGACAGCGACTTCGAACGGGTCATCGCCGCTTGCGCCGCACCCCGCGACTATGCTGACGGCACCTGGATTACCGACAGCATGCGGGCCGCCTACTGTGAATTGCATCGACGCGGCATCGCCCATTCGGTGGAGGTGCGCCAGGATGGCGAGCTGGTCGGCGGCCTGTATGGCCTGGCCATGGGCCAGCTGTTCTTCGGAGAGTCCATGTTCAGTCGCGCCGACAACGCTTCGAAGGTCGGCTTCGCCACCCTGGTCGAGCACCTGCGCCAGGCTGGCTTTGCCCTGATCGACTGCCAGATGCCGACCAACCATCTGCACAGCCTCGGCGCCCGTGCCATCAGCCGCGCCGAGTTCGCCCGCTACCTCGCGCGCCACCTCGACCAGCCCTGCAAGGCAACCTGGGTTCGCTAGGCGAGTTCCCATTGCTGGCATACACTTAAGACAACGTCTTGCCGAGGGGTCAATCATGACAGAGTTGGCGCGGTTGAAGTTCTATGCCACTCAACCTCACTCCTGCAGCTATCTGCCGGAGGAGCAGGCGACCACGCTGTTCCTGGACCCTAGCCAGCCGATGGACGTACATGTGTACGCCGACCTTTCGGAAATGGGTTTTCGTCGCAGCGGCGATCATCTCTACCGCCCGCACTGCCAGAATTGCAATGCCTGCGTACCGGCTCGCATCCCTGCAGCACGCTTCATCCCTAACCGCCAGCAGCGGCGCATCCTCAAGCGCAACGCCGACCTCACCGTCACTGCTGCGCGCCCGGCGTTCAAGGAAGAGTACTTCGACCTGTATCGACGCTACATCGAACAGCGCCACTCGGATGGCGACATGTACCCGCCCAGCCGCGACCAGTTCTCCACCTTTCTGGTGCGCGACCTGCCATTCTGCTGGTTCTACGAGTTCCGCCTCGAAGGCCGCCTGCTGGCGATCGCCGTGTGCGACCTGCTGCCTAACGGCCTTTCGGCGGTCTACACCTTCTACGAGCCCGATGAAGAACGTCGCAGCCTGGGGCGCTTTGCCATTCTCTGGCAAATCACCGAGGCACTGCGGCAGAATCTCGAGGCGGTCTACCTGGGCTACTGGATCAAGAACTGCAAGAAGATGAACTACAAGACCCAGTATCGCCCCATCGAATTGCTGATCAACCAGCGTTGGGTCAGCCTCAACTGAAAGCATTGGCTTGAAACACAGTTTTCGGGCATAATCCACGCCACTTTTTTGCCCGGTGCAGTCGTGCGTCGGGCCATCTCTGGATACCGAGGGCTTTACTGCATGTCGAAAGAAGACAGCTTCGAAATGGAAGGCACTGTCGTCGACACCCTGCCCAACACCATGTTCCGCGTGGAGTTGGAAAACGGGCACGTCGTTACCGCGCACATCTCCGGCAAGATGCGCAAGAACTACATCCGCATTCTCACTGGCGACAAGGTCCGCGTCGAACTGACGCCGTACGACCTGAGCAAGGGCCGCATCACTTACCGTGCGCGCTAAGCTCCAGCCATGAAAAAGCCCGGCCAATGTGCCGGGCTTTTTTGTATCTGCGCAATCGCAAGGAGCGGCTTCACAGGGCTGCAGGAGCGTGCCCGCCTGCGAAAAAGACACCGAGCTGCCTGGCACGGGCTACGCCCGTGTTCGCGGGACAAGCCCGCTCCCACAGGGATTGGGCCAGCCTTTGAATTTTGAACAAGGCAGCTGCCTGCGCAGGCACAGCTGTCACGCAACCTCGGCCGTGGTCTCGAAGTCGAAGACCAGTTCACCGTCACGCAACTCGACATGCACCACGCCACCGTGCTCGGACAACTCGCCGAACAGGATCTCTTCGGCCAGAGGCCGCTTGATCTTGTCCTGGATGAGTCGCGCCATCGGTCGCGCCCCCATCTGCACGTCGTAGCCCTTGACGGCCAGCCAGCCGCGCGCCTCGTCACTGACCTCCAGCAACACGCGCTTGTCTTCCAGCTGAGCCTGCAGTTCGATGAGGAACTTGTCGACGATACTCTTGATCGTCTCGTGGCTCAGGCGGCCGAACTGGATGATAGTGTCCAGACGGTTGCGGAACTCCGGCGTGAAGCTCTTGCGGATGACTTCCATGGCATCGGACGTGTGGTCCTGCTGGGTGAAGCCGATCGAGGCTCGCGCCGCGGTTTCGGCACCCGCGTTGGTGGTCATGATCAGGATCACATTGCGGAAGTCTGCCTTGCGCCCGTTGTTGTCGGTCAGCGTACCGTGGTCCATCACCTGCAGCAGCAGGTTGAAGACTTCAGGGTGGGCCTTCTCGATTTCATCGAGCAGCAGCACGCAGTGTGGTTGCTTGGTAATCGCCTCGGTCAGCAGACCGCCCTGGTCGAAACCGACATAGCCGGGCGGCGCGCCGATCAGTCGCGACACGGTGTGGCGCTCCATATACTCGGACATGTCGAAGCGCACAAGCTCCACCCCAAGCGCCTTGGCCAACTGACGCGCAGCCTCGGTCTTGCCGACACCGGTAGGCCCTGCGAACAGGAACGAACCAACTGGCTTGTCCGGTGCCTTCAGGCCTGCACGCGACAGTTTGATGGCGGTGGACAGCGAGTCGATCGCCGCATCCTGGCCGAACACGGTCAGCTTGAGGTCACGCTCCAGGTTGCGCAGCAGTTCCTTGTCGGAACTGGTGACGTGCTTCGGCGGAATCCGCGCGATCTTGGCGACGATGTCCTCGACCTGCGGCACCTCAATGCGCTTGACCCGGCTGGCTTCCGGCTGCAGGCGCTGATAGGCACCCGCCTCGTCGATCACGTCGATGGCTTTGTCCGGCATGTGCCGATCGTTGATGTAGCGGGCAGCCAACTCCGCAGCTGCACGCAGGGCCTCATCACTGTACTCGATGTTGTGGTGGCTTTCGAAACGCCCCTTCAGGCCTCGCAGGATACCCACGGTATCTTCCACCGACGGCTCGCTGACATCGACCTTCTGGAAACGCCGCGCCAGCGCACGGTCCTTCTCGAAGATGCCACGGAACTCCTGGAAGGTGGTCGAACCGATGCAGCGGATATCTCCGGAGGACAGCAACGGTTTGAGCAGGTTGGACGCATCCATCACCCCACCGGATGCCGCGCCGGCACCAATGATGGTGTGAATCTCGTCGATGAACAGGATCGCCTGCGGCCGCTTGCGCAGCTCACCCAGCAGCGCCTTGAAGCGCTTCTCGAAATCGCCGCGGTACTTGGTGCCGGCCAGCAGGGCACCCAGGTCGAGCGAGTAGACAACGCTCTGTGCCAACAGGTCGGGCACCTGGCCATCGACGATGCGCTTGGCCAGGCCTTCGGCGATGGCAGTCTTGCCGACACCCGCCTCACCGACCAGAAGCGGGTTGTTCTTGCGACGGCGGGCCAGGATCTGCGCGACGCGCTCGACCTCCTGCTCACGCCCCACCAACGGATCGATACGACCGGCACGGGCCAGTTCATTGAGGTTGCTGGCATAGGCGTCCAGCGGGTTGCTGGACGAGGACGCCTCGCCCCCTTCCTCATCCTGCATTTCCTGGTCGCTGTCGGTATGCGGACCGTGCCCCGGCACCTTGGAGATGCCATGGGCGATGTAGTTGACCACATCGATGCGCGCCACGCTCTGCTGCTTGAGCAGGAACACGGCCTGGCTTTCCTGTTCGCTGAAGATCGCCACCAGCACATTGGCGCCGGTCACTTCACGCTTGCCGGAGCTTTGCACGTGGAAAACGGCGCGCTGCAGCACACGCTGGAAACCGAGCGTAGGCTGGGTTTCGCGGTCCTCGTCGTGGACGGGAATCAGTGGCGTGGTCGAATCGATGAACTCCTGCAGGTCATGCTTGAGCTTGTCGAGATTGGCGCCACAGGCGCGCAGAACGGTCGCGGCGGCCTCATTGTCAAGGAGTGCCAGCAACAGGTGTTCGACGGTCATGAATTCATGACGCTTCGAACGGGCCTCCTTGAAGGCCAGATTGAGGGTGACTTCGAGCTCGCGGTTTAACATAGCTTCACCTCATACCCAAGTGGTCGGCGATTAACCGTCCTTCTCGATTTCACAGAGTAGCGGATGCTGGCTTTCTCTTGCGTATTGATTGACCTGCATGGCCTTGGTCTCGGCGATGTCCCGGGTAAACAATCCGCACACTGCCCGCCCTTCGGTATGGACGGTCAGCATGATCTTGGTCGCCAGCTCGCGGTTCAGACTGAAGAACGTCTCGAGCACTTCGACGACGAAATCCATCGGTGTGTAGTCATCGTTGAACAAAACCACCTTGTACATCGGTGGCGCCTGCAGGATCGGCTTGGCTTCCTGCACTGCCAGACCTGCACCGTCGTCCTCATCGGACTTCGGATGATCCTGATTGAATGTTAGTCGAATCTGCCTGAGTGCATGCATGGAAAGAATTTCATCATATCGACAGGTTAGGGTAATGGATTGACCGCGCAGTCACCGCAGGAGCGGCCGCCGCATGACCTTGACTATCGGCAAAACGGTGTTACAACCAATAAGAACCCACCGTGGTCTATAAAGATCCGCGCAGTCAACCAGATTTTTCGCACGGTTCGTATGCGGATGAAGTGGATGATACTCCAGTGATGGAGTCCTTTGCAGAGGGACGTAGGGATGGCAAGCGGTAAAGTCAAGTGGTTCAACAATGCCAAGGGCTATGGGTTCATCAACGAAGAGGGCAAGACAGACGATCTGTTCGCCCACTACTCGGCGATCCAGATGGACGGCTACAAGACATTGAAGGCCGGCCAGAGCGTATCCTTCGACATCGTCCAAGGCCCCAAGGGACTGCACGCGGTCAATATCAAAAACGCCGGCGCCACAGCTGACAGCCCTCAAGCGAGCCGGACAGCCGAGGCCTGACCCCTTACCTTCTGCCGTATACGAAAAAACCGGCCGCTTCTTTATACAAGGAGCGGCCGGTTTTTTTTGTTACCTCACATGTGCTTGATCATCTCATCACCGAAACCCGAGCTGCTCACCAGCCTGGCGCCGTCCATCAGGCGCTCGAAGTCGTAGGTCACGGTCTTGGCGGCGATTGCGCCGTTGGTGCCCTTGATGATCAGGTCGGCCGCTTCGGTCCAGCCCATGTGCCGCAGCATCATTTCGGCAGACAGGATCACTGACCCCGGATTGACCTTGTCCTGCCCGGCATACTTGGGCGCCGTCCCGTGGGTCGCCTCGAACATCGCCACGGTATCGGAAAGGTTCGCACCCGGCGCAATGCCGATGCCGCCCACCTCCGCCGCCAGCGCGTCGGACAGGTAGTCGCCATTGAGGTTGAGCGTGGCGATCACGTCATACTCGGCCGGACGCAGCAGGATCTGCTGGAGCATGGCATCGGCAATGGCGTCCTTGACGATGACCTCGCGCCCCGTCTTCGGATTGCGGAACTTCATCCACGGGCCGCCATCGAGCAGCTCGGCGCCGAACTCGTCCTTCGCCACTTCGTAGCCCCAGTCCTTGAACGCACCCTCGGTGAATTTCATGATGTTGCCCTTGTGCACCAGGGTCAGCGACTCGCGATCGTTGTCCACCACGTACTGCAGGGCCTTGCGCACCAGGCGCTTGGTGCCTTCGCGGGAGACCGGCTTGACCCCGATGCCGCAGTCCTGGTCGAAACGGATCTTGGTGACGCCCATTTCCTCCTTCAGGAACTTGATCACCTTGTTCGCCTCCGGCGAGCCGGCCTTCCACTCGATACCGGCGTAGATATCCTCGGAGTTCTCGCGAAAGATCACCATGTCGACATCGCCAGGCTTCTTCACCGGACTGGGCACGCCCTGGAACCACAGCACCGGGCGCAGGCAGACGTACAGGTCGAGCTGCTGGCGCAGGGCGACGTTCAGCGAGCGGATACCGCCGCCAACCGGCGTGGTCAGTGGCCCCTTGATCGACACCACGTAGTCGCGCACCGCATCGAGGGTTTCCTGGGGCAGCCAGGTATCCTGGTCATAGACCTGAGTGGCCTTCTCGCCGGCGTACACCTCCATCCAGGCGATCTTGCGCTTGCCGCCATAGGCCTTCTGCACGGCGGCATCCACCACCTTGATCATGACCGGAGAGACATCGACACCGATGCCGTCGCCCTCGATGTAGGGGATGATCGGGTTATCGGGAACGTTGAGCGAATGGTCTGCATTGACGGTGATCTTGGCGCCATCCGTCGGAACCTTGATTTTCTGGTATCCCATGCTTGCACTACTCCGCTGTCGGGTGTGGTTGGACATCATGCGATCCAATCAGCCTAAACCACATCCGCCGACCTGCAAGCCGGACAGCCCCGGCACCTGCGGCATCACGCCACATTGCCCGTACATCTTTGGTCTTATAAAGGCGTCGATATCACTTCGCC
Source organism: Pseudomonas sp. RW3S2 (assembly GCF_014268955.1). Lineage (NCBI taxonomy): Bacteria > Pseudomonadati > Pseudomonadota > Gammaproteobacteria > Pseudomonadales > Pseudomonadaceae > Pseudomonas > Pseudomonas sp. RW3S2. The sequence continues at coordinate 28,738 of NZ_JABWRM010000003.1, forward strand.
TTGCTGATTAGCCCAAAGGGTTTGATATACTCCGGCCCTGACCGCAGGGTCATCGGGGCGAACCCTTGGAAAATGCGGCTCGCCCTCGGCCAGGAAAGGCCAGAAAGCCTGGGCTGTTACCGCATCCCAGCATTTGACGCTCGACTGATGCATCCACCATCACCGCTCGCAGCCTCTCGACCATCCGCTCATGGCGTCGCCAGGGCGAAGCGCCTACCCTGCGCACCTCGAGACTCGAGTACGCTCAGCACATAGAGAGTTAACCCGCATGCCCACCCGTTCCAAGATCATCTACACCTTCACCGACGAAGCCCCCGCCCTCGCCACCTACTCGCTGCTGCCGATCATCGAAGCCTTCACCGCTTCGGCTGACATCGCTGTCGAAACCCGTGACATTTCCCTGGCTGGCCGTATCCTCGCGGCGTTCCCGGAGCAACTGGGCGCAGAGAAGCAGGTAGGCGATCACCTGGCGGAACTGGGTCAGCTGGCCACCACCCCTGAAGCCAACATCATCAAGCTGCCGAACATCTCCGCTTCGGTTCCACAGCTGAAGGCGGCGATCAAGGAACTGCAGGCCAAGGGCTTCAACATCCCCGACTACGCCGACGAGCCGGCCACCGCCGAAGAGAAAGAGTCCCGCGCGCGCTACGACCGCATCAAGGGCAGCGCCGTGAACCCGGTACTGCGCGAAGGCAACTCCGACCGTCGTGCACCGCTGTCGGTCAAGAACTACGCACGCAAGCACCCGCACAAGATGGGTGCCTGGGCCGCCGACTCCAAGTCGCACGTTGCCCACATGACCCAGGGCGACTTCTACGGCAGCGAGAAAGCCGCACTGATCGAGGCTGACGACAGCCTGCGCATCGAACTGGTCGCCAAGGACGGTTCCACCACCGTCCTGAAAGAGAAAACCGCCGTCAAGGCCGCCGAAGTCATCGACTGCGCCACCCTGAGCCGCAAGGCCCTGAAAGCCTTCATCGCCGAGCAGATCGCCGATGCCAAGGCTTCTGGCGTACTGCTGTCGGTGCACCTGAAAGCCACCATGATGAAGGTTTCCGACCCGATCATGTTCGGCGTCATCGTCGAAGAGTTCTACAACGACGTGCTGACCAAGCACGCGGCTGCGCTGGCTGAAGTGGGCTTCAACGCCAACAACGGCATCGGCGACCTGTATGCCCGCATCAAGGACCTGCCAGCCGACAAGCAGGCCGAGATCGAAGCCGACATCCAGGCCCTGTACGCCGAGCGTCCAGCCCTGGCCATGGTCAACTCCGACAAGGGCATCACCAACCTGCACGTACCGAGCGACGTCATCGTCGACGCCTCGATGCCAGCGATGATCCGCGACTCGGGCAAGATGTGGAACACCGCAGGCGAGCTGCAAGATGCCAAGGCGATCATCCCGGACCGCTGCTACGCCGGCATCTACCAGGCCACCATCGAAGACTGCAAGAAAAACGGCGCCTTCGATCCGACCACCATGGGCAGCGTGCCGAACGTTGGCCTGATGGCGCAGAAAGCCGAAGAGTACGGCTCCCACGACAAGACCTTCCAGATCAAGGCCGACGGCGTCGTGCGCGTGGTCGATGGCAAGGGCAACGTCGTTCTGGAACAGAGCGTCGAAGCCGGTGACATCTTCCGCATGTGCCAGACCAAGGACGCACCGATCCAGGATTGGGTGAAACTGGCTGTCAACCGCGCCCGCCTGAGCAACACTCCGGCGGTGTTCTGGCTGGACCCGGCTCGTGCCCACGACGGTGTGATGATCGAGAAGGTCCAGAAGTACCTGAAGGACCACGACACCACTGGCCTGGACATCCGCGTCCTGGCCCCGGTCGACGCCATCAAGTTCTCCCTGGCTCGCATCCGCGAAGGCAAGGACACCATCTCGGTGACCGGCAACGTGCTGCGCGACTACCTCACCGACCTGTTCCCGATCATGGAACTGGGCACCAGCGCCAAGATGCTGTCGATCGTGCCGCTGATGAACGGCGGTGGCCTGTTCGAGACCGGCGCCGGCGGTTCGGCACCCAAGCACGTGCAACAGTTGGTCGAAGAGAACTTCCTGCGTTGGGACTCGCTGGGTGAATTCCTGGCCCTGGCCGCCTCGCTCGAGCACTTGGGCAACACCTACGACAACCCACGCGCCAAGGTCCTGGCCAATACCCTGGACCAGGCCACCGGCAAGTTCCTCGACACCAACAAGTCGCCTTCGCGCAAGGTCGGCGGTATCGACAACCGCGGCAGCCACTTCTACCTGACCCTTTACTGGGCCCAGGCCCTGGCTGCCCAGAGCGACGACGCTGCCCTGCAGGCACGCTTCGCACCACTGGCCAAGACCCTGACCGAGAACGAAGCGACCATCGTCGCCGAGCTCAACGCCGTCCAGGGCAAGCCGGCCGACATCGGTGGCTACTACGCCCCCGATGCCGAGCTGACCGCCAAGGTGATGCGCCCAAGCCAGACCCTGAACAGCGCCATCGCCGCCCTGTAAGGTTCGCTTGAAGTAACAGCACAAACCCCGGCCACGCACCGGGGTTTGTGCTTTCTGGATAAAAGATGTCTAGCGGCCTACGGGAACCCGCTCCTACAGGGTCCGTACCAGCCTTATGGAGCTGTTCATGACCTGGCAACCTCACATCACCGTCGCCACCATCGTCGAACAGGACGGCAAGTTCCTCTTCGTCGAAGAGTTCAAGGCCGGCCAGCACGTGTTCAACCAGCCCGCCGGCCATCTCGAGGCCAACGAGACGCTACCCCAGGCTGCCCTGCGCGAAACCCTCGAGGAAACCGCCTGGGAGGTCGAATTGACCGGCCTGGTCGGCATCTACCTCTACACTGCGCCGAGCAACGGCGTGACCTATCAGCGTATCTGCTTCGCCGCCCGCCCCCTGCGCCACCACCCCAAGCGTGCCCTGGACAGCGACATCACCCGCGCCCTGTGGCTGACCCGCGACGAGCTGCTGGCCGATCCCGCACGCTGGCGCAGCGAGCTGGTGCCACGCTGCCTTGACGACTATCTGGCAGGCCCGCTGCACAGCCTCTCGCTGCTGCGCGACTGACGCGGATGCGCCGTCCTGATAGAATCGGAATTTTTCCCCCAGATACACATCGGTAGCCATGACCAGCCCAGCACCCAAAGACCCCTCCAGGACCCGCGTCATCGTCGGCATGTCCGGCGGCGTGGACTCTTCCGTCTCCGCCCTTCTGCTCATGGAGCAGGGCTACCAGGTGGAAGGTCTGTTCATGAAGAACTGGGAGGAGGACGACGGCACCGAGTACTGCACCGCCCGCGAAGACCTGGCCGATGCCCAGGCCGTGTGCGATCGCATCGGCATCAAGCTGCACACCGCCAACTTCGCTGCCGAGTACTGGGACAACGTGTTCGAGCACTTCCTCGAAGAGTACAAAGCCGGCCGTACCCCCAACCCGGACATCCTCTGCAACCGCGAAATCAAGTTCAAGGCCTTCCTGGACTACGCCCTGTCGTTGGGTGCCGACCTGATTGCCACCGGCCACTACGTACGCCGCCGTGATACCGGCGAGCTGACCGAACTGCTCAAGGGCCTGGACCCGAACAAGGACCAGAGCTACTTCCTGCATGCCGTGGGCGGCGCGGAAATCGCCCGCACCCTGTTCCCCGTTGGCGAGCTGGAAAAGCCCGAGGTACGCGCCATCGCCGAGAAAAACGGCCTGGCCACGGCGAAGAAGAAAGACTCCACCGGCATCTGCTTCATCGGCGAGCGCCGCTTCAGCGACTTCCTCAAGCAGTACCTGCCCGCCCAACCCGGCGAGATCCAGACCACCGACGGCGAAGTGATCGGCCAGCACCACGGCCTGATGTACCACACCATCGGCCAGCGCCAGGGCCTGGGCATTGGCGGCCTGAAAGACGCCGGCGACGAACCCTGGTACGTGCTGGAAAAAGACCTGGCGCGCAATGTGCTGGTGGTGGGCCAGGGCAACGAACATCCTTGGCTGTTCTCCCGCGCCCTGCTCGCCTCGGACATCTTCTGGGTCAACCCAGTCGACCTGAGCAGCCCACGCCGACTCACCGCCAAGGTGCGCTACCGCCAGAGCGACCAGCACTGCACCCTGGAACGCACCGCGAACGGCTACCGCGCAGTGTTCGACGAGCCACAACGCGCTGTGACGCCGGGTCAATCCGTAGTGTTCTATGACGGCGAAGTGTGCCTGGGCGGCGGCGTGATCGAGAGCGCGGAGCCGTGGAGCCCACGCGCATGAGCAATCTGCAGGAGCAACTGATCGCCCTTGGTGGCGTGTTCCAGGCCGCGGTGCTGGTCGATCGTATCGCCCGCACCGGGCAGGCCAGCGAAGCCAATATCGGCTGCATGCTCGGCAGCCTGCTGGTACGCGACCCGAACAACACCCTGGAAGTGTTCGGCGGCGACGACCTGAACCTGCGCGACGGCTACCGTGCACTGGTCGGCGCCCTGGAGCGCGACCCCAGCAGCCTGCAACGCGAGCCGCTGCGCTACGCACTGTCCATGCTGGGTCTGGAGCGCCAGCTGGCCAAGCGTGGCGACCTGCTCGACACCATCGGCAATCGCCTGCCGCAGATCCAGTCGCAAGCCGATCATTTCGGCCTGGTTCACGAAAATGTCATCGCTTCCAGCGGAGCCTTGTACCAGGACACCCTGAGCACCCTGCGTCAGCGCATCCAGGTACACGGCGACATGCGCTTCCTGCAGCAGGCCAGCAACGCCTCGAAGATTCGTGCCCTGCTGCTGGCAGGCATCCGCGCCGCCCGCCTGTGGCGCCAGTTGGGCGGGCATCGCTGGCAGTTGGTGTTCAGCCGCCGCAAGTTGCTCAATGAACTGTACGACATGATGCGTGCGCCTTCCTGACCTGTAGGAGCGGGCTTGCCCGCGAATGCGATGCCGGATTCACCGCCGCATTCGCGGGCAAGCCCGCTCCCACAGGAACCGCGACACGCGTTTCGACGGCCGACCTTTGGTCAGCCACCCGACCCAGGCGCAATTTTCATGTATGATATGCGCCCTTCCAAAAGCCTGACTGTCCGAGAACACCCCATGCAGCTCTCTTCGCTCACTGCGGTTTCCCCTGTAGACGGCCGTTACGCCGGCAAAACCCAGGCCTTGCGCCCCATCTTCAGCGAATTCGGCCTGATCCGTTTCCGCGCCCTGGTCGAAGTGCGCTGGTTGCAGCGTCTGGCCGCCCACCCGCAGATCGGCGAAGTGCCGGCGTTCTCCGCCGAAGCCAACGCCCTGCTGGACAGTCTGGCGACCGACTTCAAGCTCGAGCACGCCGAGCGCGTGAAAGAAATCGAGCGCACCACCAACCACGACGTCAAGGCGATCGAATACCTCCTCAAGGAGCAGGCCGCCAAGCTGCCCGAGCTGGCCAAGGTCAGCGAGTTCATCCACTTCGCCTGCACCAGCGAGGACATCAACAACCTGTCCCACGCCCTGATGCTGCGCGCCGGCCGTGACGAGGTGCTGCTGCCGCTGATGCGCCAGATCGCCGACGCCATCCGCGCCCTGGCCCACGCTCACGCCGACGTGCCGATGCTGTCGCGCACCCACGGCCAGCCGGCCTCGCCGACCACCCTGGGCAAAGAGCTGGCCAACGTCGTCTACCGCCTGGAGCGTCAGATCGCTCAGGTCGCCGCCGTGCCGCTGCTGGGCAAGATCAACGGCGCCGTGGGCAACTACAACGCCCACCTGTCGGCCTACTCGCAGATCGACTGGGAGCAGAACGCCCGCGCCTTCATCAAAGACGAACTGGGCCTGCAGTTCAACCCGTACACCACCCAGATCGAACCGCACGACTACATCGCCGAGCTGTTCGATGCGATCGCGCGCTTCAACACCATCCTCATCGACTTCGACCGCGACGTCTGGGGCTACATTTCGCTGGGCTACTTCAAGCAGAAGACAGTCGCTGGCGAAATCGGCTCCTCGACCATGCCGCACAAGGTCAACCCGATCGACTTCGAGAACTCCGAAGGCAACCTCGGTATCGCCAACGCGCTGTTCCAGCACCTGGCCAGCAAGCTGCCGATCTCGCGCTGGCAGCGCGACCTGACCGATTCCACCGTGCTGCGCAACCTGGGCGTGGGCTTCGCCCATAGCGTCATCGCCTATGAAGCCAGCCTGAAGGGCATCGGCAAGCTGGAAGTCAACGAAGCGCGCATCGCCGCCGACCTCGACGCTTGCTGGGAAGTACTGGCCGAGCCAATCCAGACCGTCATGCGCCGCTTCAACATCGAGAACCCCTACGAGAAGCTCAAGGAGCTGACCCGTGGCAAGGGCATCACCCCAGAAGCGCTGCTGACCTTCATCGACGCCCTGGACATGCCGGCCGACGCCAAGGCCGAGCTCAAGCTGCTCACCCCCGCCACCTACATCGGCAACGCAGCCGCCCAGGCCAAACGCATCTAATCTGCGCCCTGCGTACAACGCCCGGCTCAGCCGGGCGTTTTTATTCCCGGACGAAAATTACGTTTTTTCAATAGGTTGAACATGAATCCTGATACTCCACTGCAGCTGCTTGGCGGCCTCACCGCTCGTGAATTCCTGCGCGACTACTGGCAGAAGAAGCCCCTGCTGGTGCGCCAGGCCTTCACCGACTTCGAAAGCCCGATCGATCCGGACGAACTGGCCGGCCTGGCCCTGGAAGAAGAGGTCGAATCGCGCCTGGTGCTGGAGCACGGCGAGCGCCCCTGGGAGCTGCGTCGCGGCCCGTTCGAGGAAGACACCTTCGCCACCCTGCCCGAGCGTGACTGGACCCTGCTGGTACAAGCCGTGGACCAGTTCGTCCCGGAAGTGGCCGAGCTGCTGGAAAATTTCCGCTTCCTGCCCAGCTGGCGTATCGACGATGTGATGATCAGCTTCGCCGCCCCTGGTGGCAGCGTCGGCCCGCACTTCGACAACTACGACGTATTCCTGCTGCAAGGCCACGGCAAGCGCAACTGGAAAGTTGGCCAGATGTGCAACAGCGACAGCCCGCTGATCGAGCACGCCGACCTGCGCATCCTCGCCGACTTCGAGCAGAGCGACGAGTGGACCCTTGAGCCGGGCGACATGCTCTACCTGCCGCCGCGCCTGGCCCACTACGGCGTGGCCGTGGATGACTGCCTGACCTACTCGGTCGGCTTCCGCGCGCCAAGCGCTGCCGAAGTGCTGACCCACTTCACCGACTTCCTCAGCCAGTTCCTGCCTGACGAGGAGCGCTACAGCGACGCCGACGCCCAACCTGTCAGCGATCCGCACCAGATTCAGCACGATGCCCTCGACCGCCTCAAGGCCCTGCTGGCCGAGCACATGGGTGACGAGCGCTTGCTGCTGACCTGGTTCGGCCAGTTCATGACCGAGCCGCGCTACCCCGAGCAGGTTGCAGGCGAAGCGCTGAGCGAGGAAGAGCTGATCAATTATCTCGAACAGGGCGCGATCCTGGTGCGCAACCCGAGCGCGCGCCTGGCCTGGTCGGAAGTCGATGACAACCTGCTGCTGTTCGCCAGCGGCCAGAGCCGCCTGCTGTCCGGTCACCTGCGCGCTCTTTTGCAACTGATTTGTTCAGCCGACGCCCTGCACAGCGAAAACCTTGTAGAGTGGCTCGCAGATGAAGAGGGCCTGACGCTGGTCTGCCAGCTGGTCCAACAAGGAAGCCTGGGATTTGCCAATGAATAAGATCCGCGTTCGCCTCGCCGACTGGCATAAAGACAACGCCGATATCCACCGTATCCGCAGCGCGGTGTTCGTCGCCGAGCAGCACGTGCCGCCGGAGCTGGAGTTCGATGCCGAAGACCCCACCGCCGTGCATTTCCTGGCCATGGAAGGTGACTATCCGATCGGCACCGCGCGCCTGTTGCCAGACGGCACCATCGGTCGAGTGTCGGTGCTCAAGGACTGGCGCGGCTTGAAAGTCGGTGACGCGTTGATGAACGCGGTCATCATCGAAGCGCAGAACCGGGACCTCAAGCAGCAGATGCTCAGCGCCCAGGTACACGCTACGCCCTTCTACGAGCGCCTGGGCTTCAAGGTGGTCAGCGAAGAGTTCCTAGAGGCCGGCATTCCGCACGTGGACATGGTTCGCGATTCGCGCGAGATCGCCTGATCGGAAAGGGCCGGCGCTGCCGGCCCAATCGCGGGCAAGCCCGCTCCCACAGCTTCACCGCTGCTCTGAACGGCGCGGAGGGCCTGTGGGACCGGTCTTGCCCGCGATTGGGCCGCAGCGCAGCCCCACCCTTGCTCAGCCAATCACGATCTGCCCATCCCCCACCCCCTGCCCCGCGATCCCCACCAACGTCACGCTATCGCGCCCGAACGTCAGCACCAGATCATCCCCCACCCGACTCAGGTGGTCACGCCAATCCGGCACTGCCGTCCCGCCTTCCACGCCCATGAACACCAACCGGTCCTGGCCGGTGAAATCCAGCACCCGGTCCTGCCCGAAGTGCCCGCTGAACAGAAAGGTGTCCCGCCCACCGCCGCCACTCAACACATCATTCCCCGCGCCGCCCACCAGCACATCGTTGCCTGCCCCACCCACCAGACGATCATCGCCGCCCAGGCCGAACAGCCACTGCCCTTGGTTGCCCGCCACCAACTGGTCATTACCTTGCCCACCGCTGACCGACAGGGCATAGGGGTCCAGCTTGCCGCTGCTGAGCAGCCCATTGGCGGTCACGGCGTGACTGACGTCCTTGCTGAAGAACACCAGGCTGCTTTCCTTGCTCACCAGCGACTCGATATTGCGCACCTGGCTGATCCCTCCATCGGCATCGCGCACATACAGCGTACCCTCGCCATCCCGGGCGACCGAGAAGCGCGCCAGTGCATCTCCCAGGTGCAGGGTGTCATGCCCGGCGCCACCGTCTATCAGGTTGAACCCGCCGTCGTCGCGAAAAGTGTCATTGCCAGCACCGCCATACAGGTAGTCGTTGCCGCGCCCACCGCGGATCAGGTCGTCCTGGGCCGAACCGACAATGAAGGTACTGCCGGAGTGCGGCTCGGCGTTGCGATTGAGGTCCTGTACCCAGGTCGAGCCGCGGGTGGCGTCGGACAGGTTGCTGACCACGACGGTGGAGTCGCGGCTGGTCCAGGGGTAGAACGGCGAATCCACTACCCGACCCAGGCCATCGGCGTAGGCTGCCGGCAGGTGCGAGAGCCAGGTGGCGATATTGCCGATGGAAAACGGCAGCAGGTTCCACGCGTCGGAAGCGTAGTGGTCATTGAAATTGACGATGTTGTCAGTGGTCGAAGGCTTGGCGGCATCGTGCACGCCCAGGGTCGCCCAGGTCAGCGCCGTGCCGTCGAGCACGCGAAATACAGGATCGTTCTCGTAACCGATATTGAGCACCTTGTCGGGATCGGCAGCCTGCGTGGGCGAGGCGAAGGCAACATAGCGGGCATCCTGGTAGAAGCCGCCCCAGCGCGAAACACTGAGGTCGGCCAGGCTGTTGACCGCCAGCCCGCCAAGGCTGTGGCCGCTGACGGTGATATCGGCACCTGACAAGCCGTGGGCCCTGGCGAACGTCGCGACATCGCCCAGCAGGCGGTCGAAAGCATTACCGGCGTAGTTGCGTGAGTAGTCGGCTGGCCCCAGCGCTGCCAGCAGGTCGTTGATGACATCGCCGAGGGTGTCGCCAATCAGATTCTCCCGCGGGCCGCTGGTGCCACGAAAGGCGATGCCGAGGCCAATGAGCTGGCCATCGCCTGCATAACGGCCAAGCACCTCGACCTGCGCCGAGGTGTAGCCCGGCGCCTCGCCATGGAAGGTGCCACGCGCATCGGTCTTGCCCTGGTAACCCAACTGTGCGGCGCTGATCGGCGTCCAGCCAGCCGCCTTGACCTGCGCCAGGGCCTTGGCCTCGGAGTCGGGATTCCAGGGGATGCCAGGAATCACGCCCTGGCTGTCGGTGCCGCCGATCAGGGCCTTGACCAAAGTTGCCGGCAACCCGAGGCCGAAGCCGTGCTTCTGGTAGCCAGCAGAGAAACCGTCGTCGATACCATGATAGGCATAGACCGCCAGGGCCATGGCATCCTTGTAGAGCGCGTAGGAGGCAGCACCGTCGAGCTGACGGTAATCGAACAGAGGCATGATCTGACTTCCTTGTTGTGGTTGGAGTGAAGGCCCCCAAGCGACATCGTCCATTGACACATCTGGCAGGCGAACGACAAAGCTGGCACGGTACCGGCCGGTCATCCAAGCCCGATCCCGAGGCATTCGTGCCAAACCTGCGGACATATTTCCTGGCACAAAGCTGTACATGCATACAGATAAATCTTGCCTGCACGTCCTGTCTTGAGCATCCTAGTCGCCATCAACCTCGATGAAGCGTTCACGGCCATGCGCCTTTTTCTGTGTGAAAAGCCCTCCCAGGCAAAAGACATCGCCAAGGTACTGGGTGCCAACCGCAAGGCCGACGGCTGCTGGCAAGGCACCGATGTCTGCGTCACCTGGTGCATCGGCCACCTGCTCGAAACCGCACCGCCCGACAGCTACGATGCACGCTACAAACGCTGGTCGCTCGATGACCTGCCGATCATTCCGGAAAAATGGAAGATGCTGGTCAAGCCCAAGACCGCCAGCCAGTTCAAGGCGGTCAAGCGTCTGCTCGGCGAGGCCCGGGAGCTGGTGATCGCCACCGACGCCGATCGCGAAGGCGAGATGATCGCCCGCGAACTGGTCGAGCATTGCCGCTACCGTGGCCCGATCCAGCGCCTGTGGCTCTGCGCACTCGATGACGCCTCGATCCGCAAGGCGCTGGCGCGCCTGCGCCCCGGCAGCGAAACCTTCAGTCTCTATCATTCCGCCCTTGGTCGCTCGCGGGCCGACTGGTTGATCGGCATGAACATGAGCCGCCTGTTCACCCTGCTTGGCCGCCAATCCGGCTACCAGGGCGTGCTGCCGGTTGGGCGGGTACAGACTCCGACACTGCGCCTGGTGGTGGACCGCGACCGCAGCATCGCCGATTTCGTGCCCGTACCGTTCTGGGCCATCGAAGTGCAACTGGCACACACAGGTAACCTGTTCACCGCCCAATGGCGTGCACCGCAAGACGCCTGCGACGACCAGGGCCGCTGCCTCAACCAGGCACTCGCCCAGCAGGCCGCCACCCAGATGCAGGCCGCAGGTAGCGCACAGGTGCTCCAGGTACAGACCGAGCGTGTGCGCGAGGCCGCACCACTGCCCTTCGACCTCGGCACCCTGCAGGAGCTGTGCTCGAAGAAATTCGGCCTTGGCGCCCAGGAAACCCTCGACATCGCCCAGGCACTCTACGAAACCCACAAGCTGATCACCTATCCGCGCAGCGACTGCGGCTACCTGCCGCTTAGCCAGCACGCTGAAGCGCCCGCCATTCTCGCCGCCCTGCAACGCGCCGACACAAGCCTTGCGCCATTGCAGGCGCACCTGGAGCCGCACCGCCGCTCCCGCGCCTGGAACGACGCCAAGGTCAGCGCCCACCACGGCATCATCCCCACCGCAGCCGCCAGCGATCCTGCGCGCCTGCCACCCAAGTACAAAGCGGTCTATACCCTGATCCGGGCACGCTACCTGGCGCAGTTCCTGCCCAATCACGAGTACGACCGCACCCAGGCCGACCTGGACTGTGCCGGCCACGCCCTGCGTGCCGTGGGCAAGCAGATCGTCGAACCCGGCTGGCGCCGTGCCCTGCCCGAGGCACTGACCCCAACCAAGGGCCGCGAAGCACCACCCGCGCAAGTCCTGCCGCAACTGCGCGAGGGCGACGACTGCAGGGTGCAGGAACTGCAACTGAAAGACCTGTGGACCCAGCCACCGAAGCCGTTCACCGAGGGCGACCTGATCAAGGCAATGAAGAACGTCGCCAAGCTGGTGGATGACCCGCAGCTCAAGCAGAAACTCAAGGAAACCACCGGCATCGGTACCGAAGCGACCCGGGCCAGCATCATCCAGGGCCTGCTCGACCGCGGCTACCTGGTCAAGAACGGCAAGGCGCTGTCCGCCACGCCCGCAGCCTTCAGCCTGATCGACGTCGTACCCCGGGCCATCGCCGACCCCGGCACCACCGCGATCTGGGAACAGGCGCTGGACATGGTGCAGAGCGGCGAAATGAGCCTGGAAGAGTTCGTCACCCGGCAATCGGCCTGGATGGGCAAGCTGGTGCAACGCTGCGCGGGAATGCGCCTGACCATCAGCGGCCCGCCCCTGCCTGCCGGTGGCAAGGGTGCACCCTGGAAGAAAAAACGCCGCAGCAGCGGTAAAGGCAAAACCGCCGGCAGCAAAGCAGCGCCCCGTGCAAGCAAATCCACAAGGCGCCCTTCGGGCAAATCCAGCTGACGATCACCTCACGGGGTGTGTCGCCGCCTCGCCAACGCTCGTCTTGTACAGCAGACAACCCCTGAGCCCCATCACCCGCTCCGCGCAGGCCCCCATGCAAGCATTACTGCAAGAAATCCTCGACCAGGTCCGCCCGCTGCTCAGCCAGGGCCAGGTCGCCCAGTACATTCCCGCCCTCGCCCAGGTCGACCCGCAACAACTCGGCATCGCCGTACAGAGCCTGGACGGCCAGTTGCACTGCGCCGGCGATGCCCATACGCCCTTCTCGATCCAGAGCATCTCCAAGGTCTTCAGCCTGGTCCAGGCGATCAACCACAGCGGCGAGGATATCTGGTCGCGCCTGGGCTACGAGCCCTCCGGGCAGGCGTTCAACTCGCTGGTACAGCTGGAGGTGGAGAAAGGTCGCCCACGCAATCCTTTCATCAATGCCGGCGCGCTGGTGATCTGCGACATCAACCAGTCGCGCTATGCCACCCCGACCTTGTCGATGCGCGACTTCGTTCGCCGCCTGACAGCCAACCCACGCATCGTCAGCGACCCGGTCGTGGCCGACTCCGAATACCAGCACCGCGCCCGCAACGCCGCCATGGCCTACCTGATGCAAGCGTTCGGCAACTTCCACAACGATGTCGACGCCGTGCTGCGCAGCTACTTCCATCATTGTGCGCTGTCGATGAATTGCGTGGACGTCGCCCGTGGCTTTGCGTTCCTGGCCAACAGCGGCTACTGCCCGCACAGCGGCGAGCACGTGCTCAGCCCGCGCCAGGCGCAACAGGTGAATGCGATCATGGCCACCAGCGGGCTGTACGACGAGGCGGGTAACTTCGCCTACCGTGTGGGCCTGCCGGGCAAAAGTGGAGTGGGCGGCGGCATTGTCGCGGTAGTGCCGGGGCGCTACAGCATCTGCGTGTGGTCACCGGCGCTGAACGCCTCAGGCAACTCGCTGGCGGGGCTGCGGGCCTTGGAACTGCTCAGCGAACGGATCACTGGCTCGGTGTTTTCAGCAGTGCTGTAGGGCTGACGCCTCGAGCGCAGCGCGCCATGAAAAACAAACCCCACCAGGGAGAACCCTGGTGGGGTTTGTTTTATTACACCTACCCGTGACCGGGCTGACGCGATGTCAGAGGAAGTTGTAGGTGTAGCTCACGATCAGACGGTTTTCGTCCTGGTCGCGCTGGTTGGCCACGTCAGTGCGCAGCGAAGCGTTACGCCACTGCAGGCCCAGGCCCTTGAAGGTGCCTTCCTGAACAACATAGGCCAGGCTGAAATCACGCTCCCACTCCGAGCGGTCCGAGCCCGCCGAGTTGACGTTGGTGCCTTTCAGGTAGATGGCGTTGGCGGTCAGCCCTGGTACGCCCAGCGCGGCGAAGTCGTAGGCATATTGCGCCAGCCAGGTGCGCTCGCCGGCACGCAGGAACTTGCCGATCTGCACGTCGGTGATCAGGTAGGCGCTAGCACCGTCGCCCTGGTTCAGGAACGGGAAGTCGCTGGTGCCGTTGACACGCTGGTAACCGGCGCTCAGTGCGTGGCTGCCCAGCGAGTAGGTGAACTTGGCGCTCCAGGTGCGGTTGTCCACTTCACCGTTGTTCTGGTAGCCCGAGGCGCGATAGCCAGCCAGGCGGCCTTCGGTGCTGGCGTTCTTGCCATCGGAATCGCTGTAGAAGTAACGCAGGTCGGACTTCAACGCACCAACCGGCAGCGCCAGGTTGTGGGTCAGGCCCAGGAAGTGCTGTTTGTAGAAGTCGTCCAGGTTGCCGTAGTAGTACTGCAGCAGCAGGTCCTTGCTCAGCTTGTAGTCGGCACCGGCGTAGTAGAACGCGTTGCTGCGACGGTTGGGTGTGCCGCCGCTAGGAGCAGCAATGGTCAGCGAATCCATGTTGGTGCTGTTACGGCCCTTGGCATGCTCGAGCTTGCCGCCGATCAGGGTCAGGTTGTCGATCTCGTTGGAGGTGATCTGGCCACCCTCAAACGTTTGCGGCAGCAGGCGACCGTCGTTGTAGGTGACTACTGGCAGCTTGGGCTGCAGTACACCGAGCTTGGCTTCGGTCTTGGAGATCTTGACCTTGCCGGTTACGCCCAGGCTGCTGAAGTCGTCAACGGCGCGGCCATCGGAATCGGTCGGGAACACAGTACCGCCCTTGGCAGTGCTGGTCGGGTTGTAGTGGGTGCCCTTGCCCGAATCCAGGCGGAAACCGGTCAGGCCGATGGCGTCTACACCAAAGCCGACGGTGCCCTGGGTGTAGCCGGAGGTGAAGTTGAAGATGAAGCCTTGGCCCCACTCTTCCTGCTTGGACGGGTTGGCAGTGCCATTGCGGTTGTCGGAGTTGATATAGAAGTTACGGGCAGTGACCGAAGCCTTGCTGTCTTCCACGAAACCTGCAGCCTGCGCCCCCAGCGACAGGCTGGCCAGTGCAACGGCCACTGGCAATGTGCATTTGTACATGTGTGCTCCTTTCTAGCTTTTCTTATAGGCCTCTCGCTGAACGCGAGGGCCGACTTTCGATACGTTTGAATGTCACGCGTTATTACTTTAACAACAACCGAAACAGATTTTTATTCGATTGTGCTATAGGGACCGAATGCTAGCAAAAAACCACCATCCGCAGGGAGAAAGGTTTCAGTTCCATGACCGCAGGCAGGGCTTTTAGAGATACGCTTGGTCGCCACAGCACACTGCTGTTTCGGCCGCTATGCAAAAAGGATGATGACATGCTGCGAATATTGGGTAAGGCGAGCTCCATCAACGTGCGCAAGGTGCTTTGGACTTGCGCTGAAATCGGCGTGCCTTTCGAACAGGAAGACTGGGGCTCAGGCTTTCAGTCGACCCAGACCCCGGAGTTCCTGGCCCTGAACCCCAATGCCATGGTCCCGGTGATCCAGGACGGCGACCTGACGCTGTGGGAGTCCAACACCATCGTCCGCTATCTCGCCAACCGCTATGGTCAAGCGGCAGGGCTTTACCCGGCCGACGCAGTGGCCAGAGCGCGTGTCGATCAATGGATCGACTGGCAGGCCAGCGATCTCAACCGCTCCTGGAGCTACGCCTTCATGTCTCTGGTCAGGCAGTCGGCAGCGCATCAGGATGCACAGGCGCTCAATGCCAGCATCGGCGAATGGTCGCGACATATGCAGATCCTCGACCAGCAGTTGGCAAAGACCGGCGCCTACGTTGCCGGCAAAACGCTCTCCCTGGCAGACATTCCGATCGGGTTGTCGGTAAACCGCTGGTTCCAGACACCGTTCAAGCACCCGCACCTGCCTGCAGTGGATGACTACTACGCGCGCCTGAGCGAGCGGGAAGGCTATCGACTGCACGGCAGAAACGGAACGCCCTGACCAGGGGGATAAAATTATTTTGCATATTAGAATATGCAAAAAATGAATTTCCATCATTTATCGCTGGCCGTTAGATTCTAAGAAGAAGCCCGGCCAGCTCGTTTTCTTATAAACCGCTCAACGCCAGGCAGCCTTGTCCCACCAAAGGAACCCAGCAATGAGCGTCGAAATCCTTGGCATGATCACCGCGTCACCCGGCTCGGAGGTCGACCAACCCACGGGCGATGCGGTCGATCCCGACTACGTGCGTCGCTTCGCCCAGGCTCACGAAGCAGCAGGCTTCGACCGGATTCTGGTCGGTTACTTCTCCAACGGGCCGGAAGGCGCCGTCGTCAGTTCGTTCGCCGTCGCTGCCACCGAGCGCCTGGGTATCCTGCTCGCCTACCGTCCAGGGGTGATCAGCCCGCCCCTGGCCGCACGGCAACTGGCGACCCTCGACCAGTTCAGCAAGGGCCGCCTGGCCCTCAATGTGGTCAGCGGCGGCAATGACCAGGACCTGCAACGCGACGGCGACTTCCTCGATCACGACCACCGCTATGCGCGCACCGGTGAATACCTCGACGCCTTGAAGGCCATCTGGACCGCCGAACAACCGGTGGACTTCGCCGGCGACTTCTACCGTTTCAACGCCGCCTCGCCCGCCGTAAGGACCGTGCAGCGCCCGCATATTCCGATCTACTTCAGCGGCTCATCGGATGCCGCGGTGCGGGTCGCCGCGCAACATGCCGATACCTACATGCTCTGGGGCGAGCCCCTGGCCGCCGTCGCTGAGCATATCGCCAAGGTCCGCAAGGCTGCCGCCGCGCAACAGCGCGCCCCGCGCTTCTCGGTATCGTTCCGCCCCATCGTCGCCGATACCGAGGAAGCCGCCTGGAAGCACGCCGCCGAAATCCTCGAACAGGTCCGCGACGCACGCCAGAAACTCGGGCTAGCGCTGCACGACCATCACCCCGAGAACGTCGGCTCCCAGCGTCTGTTGGCCGCCGCGCACCAGGGCGAAGTGCTCGATCAACGCCTGTGGATGGGCGTTGCCCGCCTGACCGGAGCACGCTGGAACTCCACCGCGCTGGTCGGCACCCCCGAGCAGGTCGCCCAGGCGCTGGGCGAGTACTACAAGCTCGGCGTCTCGACCTTCCTGATCCGCGGCTTCGATCCATTGAACGACACCATCGAATACGGCAAGACCCTGATCCCCGCCATCCATCGCCAGATCGAACGCCTGGACACTCGCCAGGCCAGCTGAGGAAGCCCCATGAAACTGCACCACCTGATTCGCGTCACCCTCGCCGGCCTGTTCCTTGGCACCCCGCTGGCGCAAGCCATCGCCGCCGAGCAGGTCACCCTGCGCATCGGCGACCAGAACTACTACAACGTGCGCGCATCGCTGGAAGCCTCCGGGGCGCTCAAGGATGCGCCCTACAAGGTCGAGTTCAAGCACTTCCAGTCGGCCGCACCGGTGGCCGAAGGGCTGGAGGCCGGTGGCCTGGACATCGGTTTTCTCGGTGACTCGGGCTTTCTGTTCCTGGCCGCCAAAGGGGCACCCGTCAAGCTGATCGGCGTCTCACGGCAGAACCTCGACACCATCGCCCTGCTGGTGCCCAAGGACTCCCCCGCCAAGACCATTGCCGACCTCAAGGGCAAGAAGGTCGCCTACTGGCCCGGCGCCTGGAGCCAGCAGTTGACCTTGCGCGCACTGGACAAGGCCGGCCTGCCGCATGACTACGTCGAGTTCGTCAAACTGATGCCAATCGATGCTGCCGCCGCACTGCCCAACGGCAGTATCGATGCCTTCCCGGTGTGGGAACCGTACATCTCGCAACAGATCGTGTTTTCCGGTGCGCGCAAGCTGGTCACCGCCCAGGGCCTGATGCCTGGCCTGAGCAGCATCGCGGCGCGCAACGACTCGATCGACAGCAAGCACGCCGCCATTGAGGACTTCCTGGGCCGTCTGCAGAAAGCCCGGGCCTGGGTCGGTGAGCACAAGGAAGCCTATGCCGACCTCTGGGCCAAGAAAGCCAACCTCGACCAAAGCGTCTCGCGTCATTGGATCGGCCAGGCCGACATGAGCGTAGGCCCGGTCGATGCGCAGGCCGCGAAGGACTACCAGGATACCGCCGACTTCCTTGTCCAGACCGGCACCCTGCCCAAGCACCTGGACACCGGCACGATCATCGACACGTCGTTCGACGGCGCATTCGCCCGGTAGCCTCCCCGTAAGTGCGAAGGATCAAGCCGCCAGCCGCACCGCATTGCGCCCGCCAGCCTTGGCCAGGTACAACGCGGCATCGGCCTGGGCGATCAGCCGTGCCGGGGTATCACCCTCACCCGGCACACCGCACCAGAGCCCGACACTGAAGCACAGCTCGATCTCCAGCCCGGCGAACCGCGCCGGGTTCTTCGCCATGGCTTCGCGCAGGCCGTTCAGCGCCGCCAGGGCGCCTTCCCCCTCGGTTCGTGGCAACAGCAGCAGGAACTCCTCGCCGCCGTAGCGCCCCAGGCTGTCCCCTTCGCGCAGCCTCTGCTGCAACTGGCGCACGCAGTGACACAGCACTTCGTCCCCTGCCAGATGACCGTGCACATCGTTGATACGCTTGAAGTGATCGATATCGATCATCGCCACGGCCAGGCTGTACTGCGCCACGCGCGCCTGCTCCAGCTCACGCTCGAAACGTTCCAGGATGGCGCGACGATTACCCGTCCCGGTCAGCACGTCGTGTCCGGCAAGGTGCTGCAAGCGCGATTCGCTGCGCTCCTTGGCCATCAGCACCAAACCAATGGAATACATCATCACCGTGACCGTGCCGATGGCCACCGACACCGTCTGCTTGAGGTTGCTGGTGTCGTAGCGCATCTCCTGCGCCGTGCCCGCCAGCACGGCCACCACCCGCATGCCCAGCCCCACCAGGCTGATGGCAGCACCGATCACCAGCAGCAGGTGTGCCCGGCCCTTGCCCAGGGCCCGTTGCCGGGCCCAGTAGAGAATCAACGCGCATTGCAACATCAGCACCAGGGTCGCCAGCAGCATGCGCGGCTCCACCGTCTCGAGCAGCGACATCAGGCCCAGCAGCATCAACAGCGGAATGGCGAAGATAGGCCGCCACGGCACCGGGCGCTCGCGCATCCGGAACAGGCTCGCTGAATAGAACGCCAGCGCCAGCGACAGCAGGCTGTTGCCCAAGGCATAGCTCACCCACAGAGGCGCATGCCCGAACAACGTGTAACAGACATAGGCCAAGGCATGGGCCAACAGCCCACAACCGGTCAGCAAGAGGTTGTCGCCTCGGTTGAACTGCCCGACCAGCAACAGGCAGAAGGCCAGGATCGTCGCCACCAGCGCGACCGCAGCGAACAGCGTAGGGGTATGGGCGATCATCATGATTCACCGTGTGGCAGATGGCCGTCTTCGTCGCGGCCTGCCTGACAGTCTAGGAGCCGTGCAGGCCCGCGACCATGACCGAGCGGGACAGAACAGCAGCCCACAGGCACGCCGCCTGTCCCTTGCGCGGTAATATTTTGTGCCGCTTTGAAACCAAATGAATCCTGCCCGGTCTCAGCAGTTGCCCCGTAAACCTTTGCGGATCAAGGATTTCCATCGCCATGCTACGCCTTGCCAGTGTTTCGCTGATCGCCGCCGTCGTGCTCCTCGCCGGTTGCCACAGCCATCGCCACCATGATGACGATGGCTGGCGTGACGGCGACCGCGACCGTCACCGTTATCATCACCGCGATGATCGCGATGACGACGATCGTCGCTACCGTGACCGTTATTACCGCTGAAGCGTCTGCCCAATCCCTATCCGCCGCACACCTGCGGCATTCAACCCTGATGATTCCTTCGAGGTTCATGAAATCATGCGTCTGACTCTGCCTTCCCTCGCCCTGGGCCTGCTGCTGTGCCAGGGAGCGTTCGCCGGTGACGGTACCGCAGCCATTGGCGGCGGCCTGGGTGGTGCCTTGGGCAACGTCGTCGGCAAACAGATCGGCGGCAGCACCGGCGCCGCCATCGGCGCGGGCCTGGGTGGCGCAGCCGGCAGCGCCGTTGGCGCACGCAAGGGCAACCGCACCGAAGCAGCCATCGGTGGCGGCCTGGGTTCGGCCGGCGGCTCGCTGGTGGGCGGCAAACTTGGCGGCAGCAATGGCTCGACCATCGGCGCCGGCCTTGGCGGCGCAGCCGGCGGCGCGATCGGCAACCACCTGGGCGACAAGAACAAGAAGCACCGTCGCCACTGATTGACGCACTCGCCTGAAGGAGCGGTACGTGTGGGAGCGGCGGTTCGGCGCCCCGACTTGCCCGCGAAAAAGACACCGCGCAGCCTGGCACGGGCTGCGCCCGTGTTCGCGGGCCAGCCCGCTCCCACAGGGATTGGGCTGGCCTCTAGATTGTGAACAAGACGCTCAGCCGTCTTTCAGCCCAGGCGGTGCCACTCGCGCTTGTCCCGGCTCAGCAACTCATTGCCCTCCTCGGGCCCATCCTCACCCGCCTCGTACTCGTGCACTTCGCCCCCCTTGGCCCAGGCGTCGAGAAATGGCTGTACCGCACGCCAACCATTCTCGATATTGTCGGCCCGCTGGAACAGCGTCTGGTCACCGGTCAGGCAGTCGTAGATCAAGGTTTCGTAACCGGTCGCCGGGGTCATCTTGAAGAAGTCCTTGTAGGCAAAACCCAGCTCGACGTTCTCCATCACCAGTTCAGGCCCGGGGCGCTTGGCCTGTAGGTCGAACCACATGCCTTCATTGGGCTGAATCTGAATCTTCAGGTAGTTGGGCTTGGGTCGCTCCAGCTCCGACTCGCGGAACTGCGCGTAAGGTGCAGGCTTGAAGCAGATGGCGATTTCGGTGTCGCGCACGCTCATGCGCTTGCCGGTACGCAGGTAGAACGGCACACCCGCCCAGCGCCAGTTGTCGATCATCACCTTGAGCGCGACGTAGGTTTCAGTGCGGCTTTGCGTGTCGACATTGTTTTCCTCGCGATAACCGGCCAGCCGCTTGCGCCCCTGTTTGCCCGCCACGTACTGCCCCCGCACCGAGTTCTTCAGCGCCATCTTCTGCGACCAGGGGCGGATGGCACCGATCACCTTGGCCTTCTCGCCGCGAACGGCGTCGGCGCCGAAGGCTGCCGGTGGCTCCATGGCGACCATCGCCAGCAACTGGAACAGGTGATTGGGCACCATGTCACGCAAGGCACCGGTATTGTCGTAGAACGCGCCACGCGTCTCGACACCGACCGTCTCGGCGGCGGTAATCTGCACGTGGTCGATGTAGTGGTTGTTCCAGAACGACTCGAACAGGCCATTGGAGAAGCGGCTGACCAGAATGTTCTGCACCGTCTCCTTGCCCAGGTAATGGTCGATGCGATAGATCTGCCGCTCGCTCATCACCTTGAGCAGGCAGGCGTTGAGCGCCTCGGCACTGGCAAGATCGGTACCGAACGGCTTCTCCACCACCATCCGGCGAAAACCGCCCGCAGACTCGTCGAGCAAGCCGGCCTCGCCCAGGCGCTGGGCCACCTCTGGGAAGAAACGCGGCGAAGTGGCCAGGTAGAAGATGGCGTTGCCGTGACGGGTCTTGGCGATGCGCTTGCCGATCGCCGAATAGGTCGCAGGGTCCAGGAAGTCGCCGGTCTGGTAATCCAGGCGCTTGGCCAGGCGCGACCACAGCCCTTCGTCCAGACACTTGCCCGCCCCCTCGCCGCCTTTGTCGCGCTCGATCATGAAGTCGTGCAGGCGCTCGGCGAACTGCTCGGCACTGGCGTGATTATGGTCGACCCCGACAATCCGCAGGTTGCGGTCCAGCAAACCGTCACGGCTGAGGTTGTACAGTGCCGGCATCAGCAGGCGCTTGACCAGGTCGCCATTGGCGCCGAACAGGAACAGCGTGCAAGGCGGCGCTGCGGGAATCGTCTGTTTGCTCATGAACCCTTCTTCTCGACATGGCCGCCAAAGCCCAGGCGCATGGCAGACAACACCTTGTCGCCGAAGGTGCCTTGCTGCTGGCGTGAGCGGAAACGGGCAAACAGCGCGCTGGACAACACCGGCACCGGCACCGCCTGCTCGACCGCCGCATCGATGGTCCAGCGCCCTTCACCGCTGTCGGACACCGAACCGCTGAACTGGGCCAGGTGCGGATCGGCAACCAGCGCATCGGCGGTGAGGTCGAGCAGCCAGGAAGTGACCACACTGCCACGCCGCCAGACTTCGGCGATCTCTGCCACATTCAGGTCGAAACGCTGGTCCTCGGGCAGCTCGGGGCCGCCCTTGCTGCGCAGCAGGTCGAAACCTTCGGCATAAGCCTGCATCAGGCCGTACTCGATACCGTTGTGCACCATCTTCACATAGTGCCCGGCACCGGGCGGGCCGGCGTGAATGTAGCCATGCTCGGCACGCCCAGGCTCGCCCGTGCGCCCCTGCGTACGCGCAATGTCACCCACACCCGGGGCCAGCGCCTTGAACAACGGCTCCAGCCGCTCGAACACACCCTTCTCGCCGCCAATCATCATGCAATAGCCGCGCTCCAAGCCCCAGACCCCACCGGAGGTGCCTACGTCCAGATAGTGCAGGCCACGCGTTGACAGGTGAGCAGCTCGGCGCACGTCATCCTTGTAGAAGGTGTTGCCGCCATCGATGATCGCGTCGCCCGGCTCCAGCAGCTCGGCGAGCTGGGTGATGGTCTGCTCGGTGGGCTCACCCGCCGGCAGCATGATCCAAACGGCCCGAGGCGCCTTGAGTTTCTGTACCAGCGCGCCCAGGTCGTGGGCGCCAAGGGCACCCTCGTCGCTCAAGGCGCTGATGGCCTCACGGTTGCGATCATGTACCACGGTCTGGTGGCCTGCGCGCATCAGCCGTCTTGCGATATTGCCGCCCATGCGGCCCAGCCCGACGATTCCCAGTTGCATGTGCCGATGCTCCCCTTGCGAAATAGATGACGAACGCGATTCAGGTGTTCAGGTTAGTCCAGCGTACCGCACGAGGGTTCACCGACGAACGGCGTGACCACCATAAACAAAAAAGTTCCCAAGGGCGGGGAAAGAATTCAGAATGCGCGCCGCACGAAGCGTCTACGCTTGTCACTGTCACCAGCCAAACTGCGAGGTGTGCTCATGGGTACCTACATGCCTGCCACTCCCCCCCAGACCCTCTATGTCACCGTGCGCCGCGACGAACTGCGCCAACTGAAGGACGAGCGCGACCAACTGCGGCAACAGGTGGCCGAGCTGAACCTGTTGCTCGAACAGGCCCGCCTGGGCAACAAGGCTGCCGGACGCTGACCTTTCGCCGCACCGCGCAGCCCCTGCGCACGCGACGCCCTGTCGTACCCCGCCTCCTTAACCAGCGAAAATGCCTTCAAAGATAGTCGCCTGTTCCTATATAGGTCTCATCTCAGGCTACCTAGATTGAGCGACGCCGCGGGCCCATTCCGGTGCCTGCTTCGCGTGGAAAACACCCATGAACAAACTGACGTACTGGCTCCCGCTCGTTTTGCTGGGAAGCCTCAGCCTGCACGCGCACGCCGCGCCGCAGCCGTGCCAGCAGCTCGACGAGAAACAAGCCCTGGCGCTGTTCGAACGCTGGAACGACAGCCTGCGCAGCGGCGATCCACAGCAAGTGGCCAAACTGTACGAAAACGATGCAGTGCTGCTGCCGACGGTCTCCAAAACCCCACGCCTGACCACCGTCGAGCGCCTCGACTACTTCAAGCACTTCCTCGCCGACCAGCCCTCCGGCAAGCTCGACACTCATCACCTGAGCCAGACCTGCAACAAAGCCACACTGGCCGGGTTGTACACCTTCGACTTCGCCAAGACCGGGCAACAGGTCGCTGCGCGCTACACCTTCACCTACCGCTGGGATGGCCAGCAGTGGCTGATCCACCACCACCATTCCTCGCTGCTGCCGACCACCTGACACTGCCCGCATTCCCCGCCCAACGGATGCCTGTTGCGCCGCAGCAACGCAATGTCGCTGCGGCTTTGGTGCGCCAACGTTTGCGCAGATCAACGGTCATGCAAATTGTGACCAGCGGGTCATCCTGCCTACCTTTCGTCCCCTACACTGCGGATTCGGCCCGTGTTTTGCTCCGAAAACCAGTGACGCAATCAAGTCGAACTTTCCGAAACACGGGCAGGTCAGGAAGTAAGTAGGCCACGCAAAGGGACTTCCTCACGCGTCAGCCCGCCCACCCCACACTGTCCAGGCGCCTGTTCGGCCGGAATGCCGCTCGCGCTGTGCCTGCGCGCACGACCATGGGGCAAGGAATGCACTACGAAGATGCTGAAAGCCAAAGCGAGAACAGATACGAGATAAACGTAACGGGTGCCAGCACCCGCATGAACAAGGGACGGAGAGAAGTATGATCAGTGCCGCTGTCGAGCCTCACGCAGAATCATTCAACCTGGAAAATCGCGAGCCTGTTGCACCTGGCTTCGCCACGACAGGCAAGGCACCCGCTACCACGCGCCGCAACAATCCGCACAAGCGCAAGGTGCTGTTCGTCACCTCCGAAATCGCCGACCTGGTCAAGACGGGCGGCCTGGGCGATGTTTCCGCCGCCCTGCCCCGGGCGCTGTCACACCTGCACGATGTGCGTGTGCTGATCCCCGGCTACCCGCAAGTGGTCGATAGCGACAACCCCATTCACATCGTTGGCGAACTCGGTGGCCATGCTGCGCTTCCGCCGTGCAAGATCGGGCGCATGGACCTGCCGGATGGCCTGGTCATCTACGTGCTGATCTGCCCCGAGTTGTATGAGCGCGAAGGCACCCCATACGGTGCCAACAATGGCCGTGACTGGCCGGACAACCACATCCGTTTCGCCCGCCTGGGCCTGGCCGCCGCAGAGATCGCCGCAGGCGATGCAATGGCGCACTGGCGCCCCGATCTGGTGCACGCCCATGACTGGCCAGCCGGTCTGGCGCCTGCCTACATGCACTGGCGCGGCCTGAATACACCGACTTTGTTCACCATCCACAACCTGGCGTACCAGGGTGTCTACAGCCGAGGCTGCAGCCCGGAGCTGGCCATTCCCGACCATGCCATGCAGCAGGAAGGCATGGAATTCTACGGCAAGCTGTCGTTCCTCAAGGCCGGGCTGGCCTACTCGAGCCACATCACCACGGTCAGTGCCACCTACGCCCGAGAGATCACCACGCCCGAGTTCGGTTGCGGCCTCGACGGCTTTCTCGCCAGCAAGGCCCAGCAAGGCCTGCTGGGCGGCATCCCCAATGGCATCGACGAGAGCTGGGATTCGGCCACCGACACCCATCTGCTGCACAACTTCAGCATCAACGACTGGGAAGGCAAGGCGCGCAATGCCGAGCAGGTCCGCGAGCTGTTCGGCCTGGAGCCGTCCGAAGGGCCGCTGTTCGCCGTGGTCTCGCGCCTGGTCTACCAGAAAGGCCTGGACCTGACGTTGAGCGTGGCCGCCGACATCGTCCAGCAAGGCGGGCAGATCGCGATCATCGGCCGCGGCGAGCCGGAAGAGGAACAGGCCATGCGCGATCTGGCCCTGCGCCATCCTGGTCGCATCGGCGTGCGCATCGGCTTCAACGAAACCGATGCCCGGCGCATGTTCGCCGGCAGCGATTTCCTGCTGATGCCCTCGCGCTACGAGCCCTGCGGATTGAGCCAGATGTACGCACAGCGTTTCGGCTCACTGCCGGTGGCACGCAATACCGGTGGGCTGGCCGACACCATCGAAGATGGCGTCACGGGTTTCCTGTTCAACGAGTCGAGCGCCGAGAGCTACCGCGAAGCCTTGAACCGCGCCTTCTACGTACACGGCAAGAAAGACCTGCTCAATGCCATGCGCTGCCTGTCGATGACCCAACCGTTCAACTGGTGCCAGGCGGTGGAACCCTACGCTCGCCTCTACGAGGAACTGGTCTGCCAGGCACGCAGCCGCCACTACTGAACGAGGGCTACGAAGATGCACAGGCATGGCGCACAGCAACTGGACGCCACGTCGGCGCGCTTCGCCCTCTGGGCGCCGGATGCGCGCAACGTGAGCGTGGAAATCGAGCGGCAGCCGTCTGTCGAGCTGCTGTCCGAGGGAGATGGCTGGTTCAGCGGTATCGCTCCCTGCCAGGCGGGTGATCGCTACCATTTCAGGATCGACGGCCACCTGAAGGTGGCCGACCCGGCGTCGCGCTACCAGCCCGACGGCGTGCACGGTCCCAGTGAAGTCGTCGATCTCCAGCGTTACGGCTGGCAGCACCCTTGGCGCGGCCGCCCATGGCACGAGGCGGTGATCCAGGAACTGCACGTGGGCCTGCTCGGCGGCTATGCAGGTGTTTCCCAGCAGCTGCCACGCCTGGCGGAACTGGGTATCACCGCCATCGAGCTGATGCCGATCAACCAGTTCCCCGGCGAGCGAAACTGGGGCTACGACGGCGCCCTGCCCTTCGCCCCGCACAACGCTTACGGCAGCCCGGATCAATTGTGCGCACTAATCGACCAGGCCCATGGCCACGGGCTGATGGTGATGCTCGATGTGGTCTACAACCACTTTGGCCCTGACGGCAATTACCTGCCGCAGTACGCCAGCCGGTTCTTCCGTGAAGACCGCCAGACCCCCTGGGGCGCCGCCATCGACTTTCGCCGTGCAGAAGTACGCGAGTTCTTCATCCAGAACGCCCTGATGTGGCTGTGCGACTACCGCTTCGATGGCCTGCGCCTGGACGCCGTGCACGCCATCGACCAGCCGGACTTTCTCGTCGAACTGGCCCGCCGCGTGCGCGCCG
This sequence comes from Pseudomonas sp. RW3S2, assembly GCF_014268955.1. Taxonomy (NCBI): domain Bacteria; kingdom Pseudomonadati; phylum Pseudomonadota; class Gammaproteobacteria; order Pseudomonadales; family Pseudomonadaceae; genus Pseudomonas; species Pseudomonas sp. RW3S2. Next base: position 55,118 of record NZ_JABWRM010000003.1, read on the forward strand.
CTGTCGAGCCGGGCCGCGAAGTGTGGCTGGTGCTGGAGAACGAACACAATCAAGCGGCGCTGCTTGAGCAAGGCTTCGACGCACAGTGGAACGATGACGGCCACAACGCCCTGCACGTGCTGCTCACGGGCGAGACAGAAGGCTACTACGCCGACTACAAGCACCGCCCGATCGAGCAACTGGCCCGCTGCCTGAGCGAAGGCTTCGTGTTTCAGGGCGAGCCCAATCGCCATGGCACACCCCGTGGCGAGCCCAGCGCTCACTTGCCACCGAGTGCCTTCGTACTGTTCTTGCAAAACCACGACCAGATCGGCAACCGCGCACTTGGCGAGCGTCTCAGCCGCCTGTGCCCGCCCCCGGCGCTGCGGGCCGCCACCGGCCTGTTGCTGCTGGCGCCGATGATCCCGCTGCTGTTCATGGGTGACGAAGAAGGCAGCTGCCAGCCGTTCCTGTTCTTCACCGATTTCCACGATGAGCTGGCCGATGCCGTGCGCGAAGGTCGGCGCGGCGAGTTCGCCCACTTCGCAGCCTTCGCCGACCCCGAGAAGCGCGCGCACATACCCGACCCCAACGCCCTGCAAACCTTCGAAGCTTCACGCCCGGTCAACACACAAGTGCTCGCTGGCTGGCACGGCCTCTATCACCAACTGCTGGATATCCGCCATCGCCAGATCGTCCCGCGCCTGGTGGGCAGCCGCGCACTGGGCGTCGAAGTGCTCGGCGACAAAGCCCTCAGCGCCCGCTGGCGACTGGGCGACGGCTGCGAGTTGCGCATCGATTTGAACCTTGGCGCATCTGCGCAGCCCATTACTTTGCCAGGCATAGATACACGCCTGTTCGACAGCAGTGACAACGCCCATCCAGACTCCACCCTGGCCGCGTACAGCTGCGTGGTCAGCCTGCTTCCCTCTCGCCTGGAGACGCCATGAGCGAAATGCCCCTGCACCGTCTCGCCGCCCGCGCGGGCCTTGCCCGCGACTGGATAGACGCGAACGATCGTCCCCAGCAGGTATCTGACGAGGCTCTGCGCCGGGTTCTGCAAGGGCTTGGCCATCCGGCCGAGGATGACGCGGCCATCGCGCGCAGCCTGGCCGCCCTGGAGCAGCTCGAGGACAGCGAGCACCTGCCGCCACTGCTCACCGCCGACCTTGGCCAGCCGCTGGCCCTGGCACGCTGGTTCAGCCCAAACAGCCCGGTACGCTGCACCCAGGAAGACGGCAGCGTGCACGCGCTGACCCTCGACCCACTGGCACAACTGCCCGGCGAACTGCCTATCGGCTACCACCGCCTGGAAATCGATGACCGACAGGTCACCATCGCCGTCGCGCCGCCGCGTTGCCACAGCCTGCAGGACGGCACCGAGCAACACCCTCCGCGTTGCTGGGGCCTGGCCGTGCAACTCTACAGCCTGCGCCGCCCTGGTGACGGTGGCTATGGCGACTGCCTGGCCCTGGAGCAACTGGCGCGCAGTGCGGCAGAGCGAGGCGCCGATGCGCTGGCGATCAGCCCGATCCATGCGTTGTCGATGTACGACCAACAGCACTTCAGCCCCTACTCACCATCCAGCCGCCTGTTGCTCAACACCCTCTACGCCAGCCCCTCGGCACTGCTCGGCGAGCGCGAGGTGCGCACGGCGGCCAAAGCTGCGGGCCTGACCCAGAGCCTCGAAGACCTGGAGCAGACGTCGCTGGTCGACTGGCCGCGCGCGGCCGATGTGCGGCACAAGCTGCTCAAGGCGCTGTATGCAGATTTCAGCCAGAGGGAACACCCCCTGCGCCCGGACTTCGACAGCTTTCGCCAGTCCGCTGGCCAAGCCCTGGAGCACCATTGCCATTTCGAAGTGCTGCAGGCCGAAGCCGTGGAGCAAGGCCTGGGCGCCGACTGGCGCGCATGGCCGGACGCCTGGCGCAGCCCCGAGGAGCCGGAAGTGCAGGCCATGGCTGCGGCCTACCCGGCGCTGGTGGAGTTTCATGCCTTCTGCCAATGGCTCACCGAGCGCAGCCTGCAACGCGCCCAGGATGCCGCGCGCAGCAACGGCATGGGCATCGGCTTGATCGCTGACCTGGCGGTGGGTGCCGACGGTGCCGGCAGCCAGGCCTGGAGCCGCCAGGACGAACTGCTGGCCGACCTCAAGGTCGGCGCGCCGCCCGACATTCTCAATCGTTCGGGCCAGGACTGGGGCATCTGCGCCTTCTCGCCCGACGGCCTCAAGCGCAACGGCTACCGTGCCTTCATCGAAATGCTGCGAGCCAATCTCGCCCACGCCGGCGGCCTGCGCATCGACCACGTGATGGGGCTGCGCCGCCTGTGGCTGATCCCGCGCGGCGCCAAGCCGAGCGAGGGGGCGTATCTGAACTACCCCGTCGAAGACCTGCTGCGCCTGCTGGCGCTCGAATCGACACGCCATCAGGCGGTGATCCTCGGCGAAGACCTCGGCACCGTACCGCCCGGGCTGCGTGAGCAACTGGCGGACAAGGGCGTGCTGGGCATGCGCGTGCTGCCGTTCGAGCAGACCTCGCCCGGCCACTTCAAACCGATCCTCGACTGGCCCGATACCGCCCTGGCCACCACCGGCACCCACGACCTCGCCCCGTTGGCCGGCTGGCTGCGAGCACGGGACATCGACTGGAACCACCGCCTGCAACTGATCGACGCCGCCACCGAACTGCACTGGCGGCATGAGCGCGAGCAGGAGATTCACGGCCTGCGCCGCAGCCTGGAAGCGAACTATGGCCCTTTGAAGGATAACGACGCCTTGATCGACACCGCCATCCGTTATGTCGGCCACACCCGCGCACCGCTCGTGCTGGTCCCACTCGAAGACCTGCTTGGCAGCGACGAACAACCCAACCTGCCTGGCACCACCGACGGCCACCCCAACTGGCGTCGACGCTTCGCCCTGCCCGTCAGCGAACTGCTCGACGACGAGGATGCCGCACGTCGCCTGGAACTGCTGGCGCAGGCCCGCGAACAAGCCTGGGAGCGCGACCGATGAAGCCCTTGACCGCCACCCAGCGCCTGCAGTTTCACAGCGACTTCACCCTAGACGATGCCGTGCCACTGGTGCCCTACTTCGCCCGGCTGGGCATCAGTCACCTGTACGCGTCACCCATACTCAAGGCCCGCGCCGGCTCCCGGCACGGCTACGACGTGGTCGATCCGACCCAGGTCAATCCCGAGCTGGGCGGCGAAGCGGCGCTGCAGCGGCTGGTGGCCGCGCTGCGCCAGCACGGCATGGGGCTGATCCTCGACACCGTGTCCAATCACATGGCCGTGGGCGGTGCCGACAACCCCTGGTGGCAGAGCCTCCTGGCCTGGGGGCGGCGCAGCCCCTACGCCGAATTCTTCGATATCCAGTGGCACTCCAGCGACCCGCTGCTGGCTGGCCAGTTGCTGCTGCCGTTCCTGGGCAACGACTATGGCATCGCCCTGCAGAATGGCGAGATTCCGCTGACCTTCGACGCTGAGCACGGGGTGCTGCAGATCGAGCACTACGAGCACCGTTTCCCGATCTGTCCGCTGGATTACGGACGGATCCTCAGCCAGAGCGATGCCCCCTCGCTGCAGGCGCTGGGCATGCGCTTCGGCGCCTTGGGCGACTCCACCGACCCACTGGCCGAGAGCCTGCCATTGCACGCGGAACTGGCCCACCTGGTACGCGAGGGCGCCCACCTGGAGCAGGCCCTGGCCGCCTTCGACAGCCACAGCGAAGCGGGCTTCAAGCGCCTGCACCTGCTGCTCGAGCGCCAGACCTATCGCCTGGCCAGTTGGCGCACCGCCGCCGACGACATCAACTGGCGACGTTTCTTCGACATCAACGAACTCGGCGGCCTGCGTGTGGAGCGAGCGACGGTGTTCGAAGCGACCCACGCCAAGCTGTTCGAGCTGATCGCTCGCGGCCTGGTCGATGGCCTGCGCATCGACCATATCGACGGCCTGGCCGACCCTCGCCGCTACTGCCGCAACCTGCGCCGCCGTGTCGATCACTTGCTGGTCCTGCGTCCACCAGAAGCGGCACTCGAGCATTTCCCGATCTACGTGGAAAAGATCCTCGGTGCCGACGAGCACCTGCACCAGGACTGGCTCACCGACGGCACCACCGGCTACGAGTTCATGAACCAGGTCTCGCTGCTGCAGCACGACCCGTCCGGCGAAGTGCCGTTGACCGACCTCTGGCGCAACGTCAGCGAGCGCCCCGAGTTCGACGAGGAAGTGCGCATCGCAAGACGTCTGGTACTCAATGCCAGCCTGGCCGGTGACTGCGAGTCGGTGGCCCAGGCGCTGTTGCAGGTCGCCCGCGACGATCTGATGACCCGCGACCTCACCCTCGGCGCAATCCGTCGTGCCCTGCAGGCGCTGGTCGAGCACTACCCGGTGTACCGCACCTACATCAATGCCTGTGGCCGTCCCCAGCAGGATGAGGCGTTCTTCCAGCGCGCCCTGGAAGGTGCCCGGCAGTCGCTCGGCGAAGCCGACTGGCCATTGCTCGAACACTTCGAGCGCTGGCTCGGCGGACAGCCCTGGCGTCAGTTGCCTGTCGGCCGTGCCCGCAAGCACCTGCGCCATGCGTGCGTGCGCTTCCAGCAACTGACCGCACCCAGCGCCGCCAAGGCGGTCGAGGACACCGCGTTCTACCGCAGCGCCCGCCTGCTCTCGCGCAACGACGTGGGCTTCGAGGCCGAGCGGTTCAGCACCACACCTGCGCAGTTCCACAACGAAGCGCAACGCCGCCTGCGTGACTTCCCGGATAACCTGCTGGCCACTGCCACCCACGACCACAAGCGCGGCGAAGACTGTCGCGCGCGCCTGGCGGTGCTCAGTGAACACAGCCAGTGGCTCGCCAGCCGCGTCGAGCACTGGCGCGAACTGGCCGAGCCGCTGCGTGAAACCCTCGAAGACGGCCCGGCACCCAGCCCCGGCGATGAGTTGCTGCTGTTCCAGACCCTGCTCGCCAGTTGGCCCATGGAGCTGGGCCGTGACGACCCGAAAGGGCTCGCGCAGTTTGCCGAGCGCGTGCGCCAGTGGCAGCAGAAAGCCCTGCGCGAAGCCAAGCTGCGCAGCAGCTGGGCTGCCCCCAACGAGCGCTACGAACAGGCCTGCGCCCGCTACCTCGATGGCCTCTTGCTCGACCGCGAAAACCAGCAACTGCGCCACTCGCTCGCCGACGCCGCCGCGCGCATCGCCTGCCCCGGTGCGCTCAATGGCCTGGTCCAGTGCCTGCTGCGCATGACCACGCCGGGTGTTCCCGACCTGTACCAGGGCAACGAATACTGGGACTTTAGCCTGGTTGACCCGGACAACCGCCGCCCAGTGGACTACCCGGCAAGACGCGCCAGCCTCGACGCCAGCCTGCCCGAGGCCGAGCTGCTTGAACACTGGCGCGACGGACGCATCAAGCAGGCCTTGATCGCCCGCGTGCTGGACCTGCGCCAAGCGCATCCCGAGCTGTTCCTGCGCGGTGCCTACCTGCCGCTCAACGCCCAGGGTCGCCACGCCGACAAGGTGCTGGCCTTCGCCCGCCTCGGTGAGGGCGAGCGTGCCATCGTCATCGTGCCACGGCTGGCCAGCAGCTTGCTGGACGCGGCCCCGATCCCCCTGATCCCAGCACAGAACTGGGACGATACCCGGCTGATCCTGCCGTTTGCCTTGTCGCCTGCCACTTGCACGGGACTTTTCGCACACACCGCTGTCAGCCCTTCTAGGGAGCTGATGCTGAGCAATGTGCTGTCGGAATTTCCGCTCAACCTGTTGATTGAACATGCATGAACTTCAGGAGCGTCGAAATGAGTGTCGATGAAAAGCGTATCCGCGAATTCGCCTACCAGATCTGGGAGTCGGAGGGTAAACCGGTAGGCCAGGAAGAGCGCCACTGGGAGATGGCCCACAAGCTGGCCGAAGCCGAGGCCCTGGCGCCCAAGGCCGCACCACGCAAGAAGGCCCCGGCCAAGCCCAAGGCACCTGCCGAACCCAAGGCCGCCGCGCTGCCGGCGGGCAAGCCTGTGGCCGAGAAGAAACCACGGGCGCCGCGCAAGCCCGCCGCCGGCTGATATCCGCCTGCAGCTCAACCCATGACCTGTGGGAGCGGCTGTCTTGTTAAACATCCAAAGGCCAGCCCCTCCCTATGGGAGCGGGCTTGCCGGCGAACACGGGCGTAGCCCGTGCCAGGCAGCGCAGTGTCTTTTTCGCGGGCCAGCCCGCTCCCACAGCGCACTGCCGAGTTGAATTCACCTGGCCCGACGAGGACTGCCATGAACCCACGCACGCCGAAGAAAACCCGTTCCGTCGCGCCCTCCCGGATTCGCGAGGGCCTGCCCTTCCCGCTCGGCGCCACCTGGGACGGACTGGGCGTCAATTTCGCGCTGTTCTCCGCCAACGCCACCAAGGTCGAGCTGTGCATCTTCGACGCGACCGGCGAAAACGAGCTCGAGCGCATCGAGCTGCCCGAATACACCGACGAGATCTACCACGGTTACCTGCCCGACGCGCATCCTGGGCTGGTCTATGGTTATCGCGTGCACGGCCCCTACGAGCCCCAGAACGGTCACCGCTTCAACGCCAACAAACTGCTGATCGACCCCTACGCCAAGCAACTGGTGGGCGAGCTGAAATGGTCCGAGGCGCTGTTCGGCTACACCCTGGGGCACCCCGACGACGACCTGTCGTTCGATGAACGCGACAGCGCCCCCTTCGTGCCCAAGTGCAAGGTCGTCGACCCGGCCTTCACCTGGGGTCGCGACCAGCGGGTGCAGATTCCCTGGGAGCAGACCGTCATCTACGAAGCCCACGCCCGTGGCATCAGCATGCGCCATCCGGCAGTGCCCGAGCATCTGCGCGGCACTTTCGCGGGGCTTGCCAACGACGAGCTGCTGGCCCACATCAAGGACCTGGGCGTTTCCAGCATCGAGCTACTGCCCGTGCACGCCTTCGTCAACGACCAGCACCTGCTGGACAAGGGCCTGAACAACTACTGGGGCTACAACACCCTGGCCTTCTTCGCCCCCCATCCCAAGTACCTGGCCAGTGGCAAGATCGCCGAGTTCAAGGAGATGGTCGCGCACGTCCACGAGAAGGGCCTGGAAGTGATCCTCGATGTGGTCTACAACCACACCGCCGAGGGCAACGAGCGTGGCCCGACCCTGTCCATGCGCGGTATCGACAACGCCTCCTACTACCGCCTGATGCCTGACGACAAACGCTTCTACATCAACGATTCGGGCACCGGCAATACCCTCGACCTGAGCCACCCCTGCGTACTGCAACTGGTCACCGACTCACTGCGCTATTGGGCAGGCGAGATGCATGTGGACGGTTTCCGCTTCGACCTGGCGACCATCCTGGGCCGCTATCACGACGGCTACAGCGAACGTCACAGCTTCCTCGTCGCCTGCCGCCAGGACCCGCTGCTGCGCAGCGTCAAGCTGATCGCCGAGCCCTGGGACTGCGGCCCCGGCGGCTACCAGGTGGGCAACTTCGCCCCCGGCTGGGCGGAATGGAATGACCGCTTCCGCGATACGGCTCGCGCCTTCTGGAAAGGTGACGAGGGCCAACTGGCCGATTTTGCCGCGCGCCTGACAGGCTCCGGCGACATGTTCAACAACCGCGGCCGGCGCCCTTACGCCTCCGTCAATTTCATCACCGCCCACGATGGTTTCACCCTGCGCGACCTGGTCTCGTACAACGAGAAGCACAACGAGGACAACGACGAGAACAACCAGGACGGCACCAGCAACAACCTGTCCTGGAACTGCGGCGTCGAAGGCCCCACCGACGACCCGCAGATCAATGCCTTGCGCATGCGCCAGATGCGCAATTTCTTCGCCACGCTGCTGCTGTCCCAAGGCACGCCGATGATCGTCGCGGGTGATGAATTCAGCCGCACCCAGCATGGCAACAACAACGCCTACTGCCAGGACAGCGAGATCGGCTGGGTCAACTGGGACCTGGACGAGGACGGCACGCAACTGCTGGCCTTCGTCAAGCGTCTGACCCGGCTCAGGCTGCAGTACCCGGTGCTGCGCCGTACGAGCTTCCTGGTCGGCGACTACAACGAGGCGATCGGAGTCAAGGACGTCACCTGGCTCGCTCCCGACGGCAGCGAGATGAGTGTGGAGCAGTGGGAAGACCCGCACGGGCGTTGCCTGGGCATGCTGATCGACGGCCGCGCGCAAGTCAGCGGCATTGCCCGGCCAGGAGCGGAAGCGACGGTGCTGCTGATCGTCAATGCGCACCATGACGTGGTGCCGTTCAAGCTGCCGAGCGTACCTGAAGGCGAACACTGGAGTTGCCTGGTCGATACCGATCGGCCGCAGTTGCGCAAGGCACAGCACCTGGCGTTCGAGAGCCTGTTCGAGGTACAGGGCCGCTCGGTGCTGTTGCTGGTGTTGCAGCGCGAAGAGGAATGACCAGCCAGCGATACCCGCCCCCGCCCGCGTGACCATTGCCGATGGGCTGCCCGCCAGCCCATCGGCACGTTGCTCGAGCCACATCGATGGCCCGAGGCCGGCGCCTCAATGCAAAGTACTGCGCGCCTTGAGCCGTGCCCGCTCGATGACCTCCTGCCAGGTATCGTTTTCGTCCTCCGATACCTTGAACCAGGGGTATACCTGCACGCGCTGCTCGTAGTTCGCCCACTCGCCTTCGACATCCTCGCCATTGGCGCGCACGATCCTGCATTGGCGGCCCAACGCATCGTAAAAATGCGTGTCGGCATAGATGCCTTCACGCGCACTGTCGTCGCTGACCCAGCGCCAGTCGTCGAGGTAGAACGGCAACCACATTCGAACCGCCTGCCCTTTGTTGTCGAACTCGGTCTTGCCGGTGACCGCCCAGCGCACCTCGGTGTGAGCCGACACCGCGTGCCCATCCTGATCCTGAGCAAGGCCTCCTTCCTCGGTACGCACGAACGCCTCGCCGCCCGGATTGAGGATGGCGACCTGCAACAACTGCGAGCCGCCTGTCAGCGACACCTGCACGCGCACCTGTTGCTCGGGATCGTTGTCATAACGGTCGGGCTGGATCTGGATCACATGGGGTGGCGTGCGCCCGGCCATGAACAGCTCGCCAGACACCTCTATGCCATCCCGACGCAAACGCTGCGCATCCCGCTGCCAGGCCAATGCACCGCAACGGCGGGTGCCCACGACACGACCATCGGCCTGCAGCGCCAAGGGCATCCAGCTGTCGACCACGGTGGTGAATGCCATGGCCACCGGCAACCCTTTTCTCTCGTTGAGGGCCACGGCCTGCTCGACCGTGCGAGGGGGCGTGAAGGCAGCATCGGGGGAGAAGCCGCTCATGACGGCTTCATCGCTGCCTGCCGGGGTTTCAGTACCATAGAAACGGGTATGCATCACCCGCCCCAGAGCATCGAGGCTGCTGGTGTGGGTGTTGTCATTGGCGTCCTTGATCTGCACTGGCTGCATGAAGCGCCAGTCATACACCTCGACAGTGGAGGTCAGACCGGCAGCATCGGTCACTTTGCACACGGCGATGTCATGGGCGCTGTACTGCAGTTGGCTGGGGCCAGTCACCGTGCTTTCCTGGACGGTGTCGGGCATCCAGAAATGCTCGGCGCCACGATACTCCGAAATGCCGTGGTGGCCGCAGTACGCCTCTTCGACTGGCGGCGACCACGGAATCGACGGCGCGCCTGTATCGGAGGGATCGTGCGGCTCGGCCAGTTCTTCGGCATCCTCCGGTCGGCTCATGGCGACATAGCCGCCACGCTTGAGCAGCTCGGTCAGGGATTCGGCCTGCACCCGGGTGTCCAGCAAGTGCTGGACGTCTACCAACCATGCCTGGAGCTGGACTGGGTGGGTTGGATCACCACCGCGCATCGCAAGGTTGGCCAGCACGACTCGCCAGAACACGCTGTCAGCACCGGTCACGCCCAGTCCGTCCGCCACTGCGCCATGCAGGCGCTGCAGATCCGCACTGCCTTGCGCCTGGCCGGCGAACCATGCCACCACCGCTGGCAGGGCCGCATCGGCCACACGGCTCTGCTTGCGCAACGCCGCCTGCAAGCCCTCCGGCAACACCGCAGCGTCGGCCTGGTACAGCCGCTCGCGCAAGGCATCCACCGAAATCACGGTCTTGAGCGCTGCGCGCAGAATCCCGAGCGCCTGCTCGTCCTGGGGCGAGCACTGCAGATAAGCCATCAGCAGTGAGTACGAGGTCGCAACCGCCGTCACGTGCGGCAGGCGATCGCGCACCCGGCGCAGCACAGCCGGGTCGGCATTCGGGTTGGCCAGCGCCTGCTCCACCAGATTGCCCAAGGTCTGCTCGAAGGTCGGCCGCAGGACATCCAGTGAAGCCTTGTCGAGCATCGCCGTGCGGGTATAGGCCAGCAGTGCCTGACGCGAAGGGACCGTCGCGGCGCCTGAGCCATCGGCTTGCCGCCAGATCGCCTTCTCGTAGCCGACCAGCGTCGTCCTCTGCGGATCGGCCATCAGCAGTTCATCCACTGCCAGGTTCTCTACACTGAAACCGTCCATGGGCACGTCGCTGGCCGCCAGCTTGATCACATCCCGGCGCGTGCCATCCGCCAGACCGATGACAAAGTCATCGCCACGGACCAGATTGTGCACGCGGGAGCGGGTCAGATTGACCCAACAGTCGTACTGCTGCTCATCGCAACTTGCCTCGATCAAGCCCGCCGGCAAGCTGTCGGGATAGATCTGCCGCTCACCCTCCTCCTTGACCAGGTCCGCCTCGCGCAACTGACGCGGATAGTTGACGACAGCGCTTTGCAGCACGTTGCCATACAAGTCCTGGGCGAGAACAAGCGTCTGGGCGACCACCGGGTCCTGCGGCACCCGTTCGCAGCTGAATGCCAGCTGCTGGACCGGCGTCACCAGCGCACTCGGTCGCTGAGGATCGGCACTGGCCAAGGCCCGGATCTGCAGGCGCGAGCGCTCGAGGCTGTAGGGGTTGCCGGCACGCGGATGGCCGTCTTCCCCGTACACCTCACTGCGCATGACCTGGCCACGGACCGCGCGGTACAACCAGGCGCGCAGCGCCCCCGTTACCTCGAGCGCCTCCTCTGCATCGTCACGCCATTGGGTGAAACGCGGTGGAGCCTGAGGGAATCGGGCATCCATGTCGACAAAGGCGTCGTCAGCCACCGCATCGAGCGCCTCCACCCCAGTGTAGAACCAGGTGCAGGTACGCGAGGGCGGCGACAGATGGGCGGCCATCGACCGGACCATGTCATGGGTGTCGGTCTGGATCAGGCGCCTGAACCCGGCAAATTCACGTTCGCGGCCATCCCACACGCCGCCGAGATAGGTGGTCTCGCGACCCATGCACAAACCGGTAATTTCATTGATCGTCGTGATCCGGCTCACGGTATGGACCGGGAACGGCAAGTAGCTGACCGGCGTCTGGCCGCGGGCCAGTTGCTCGGCCTTTTCGTCGAGCCAGGCCTGGGCCGAGCTGCGGTACTGCAACTCGGTGCGGTTGCCGATGTTGTCGACGATGGTCGACAGCAACCACGGCCGGTGGTCGTTGAAGCGGTACAGCCAACTGCGGGGTGTTTTTTCAGGGCCATGGCCCGGCACCGTCACCAGCAAGTCGGCAGTCCCCTGGCCACGGATGTCGGCCACCTGCAGCTGGGCTTCACTGTCCAGCGTCACCCCCTGCGGCATCTCGATCGCAGGCCCCTCGACGAAACGGTTGCCGCACTGGCTGATGAACACACGGATACGGGCGGGTTCCAGGTAAAGGATATCGGTGGTGCCCGCACCGTCGGTATCGGCGAGGAACACCCGCGAGGCGTTGAAATCCTCCACCTTGAAACCCGGGATACTGATGGCCTCGTCGAACCGGCCATAGCCCAGGGACGGCCAGAGCGTCACACTGTCGCCAGTGATGCGCAGCAGGTGCGACTGGCCACTGCCGGCAGGATCGGCGAAGGCGACCAGTTGCCGGTCGGCCCCATCCAGTGATGGCAGCGCTTCGCGCCCTGCGTACTCTGCAGTGACCGCCGCCAGCCAGCCGTCGGCGCCTGCGGAGGGATATAGCCGTACGCTCCGTGGGCCGAGGGCGCGCAGCATGACCACATCGGAGCGGCCATCGCCGGTGAGATCAGTCATCTGCGCAGCCTGATGGCCATACTCGCTGGGCAAGCCCAACAGCGGTTTCCACGCCCCCCAGATACCGTCGGGCGCCAGCGTGAAACTGCCACGCATTCCCGATTCGGTGATCAACCACTCGGGGCGGCCATCGCCATCCAGGTCGGTCAGGCTGCCGGTGCTATCGGCCGGACGCTTGGGCAAGAGCTGCGGCGCCCCCCAGATGATCGCATCCTGCGCCGCGCCTCGGGCCTTGTCCGGGCGCATCGGCGGCCGGTAATGCCAGGCGCCCCGATCCCTGTACAACAGCCCTGGCACGCCTTCACCCTGCAAGTCGGCCATCTGCCATGCAGGGGCCCAGAAGCCGTCGAGCGCTGGCACCGCTTCCCAACCGGGCGTAGCTCTGCCAGGTCGGGTCAGCTCGAACTCCATCGGCGGCAAGCGACAGTCGGATACGCTCGACAGTTGTTGCACCGACACCAGAATGCTGCAGACCGGGCCGCTGTCGTACTGCAGGTGCAGCCGTGCCACCAGCTCTGGCGTGTCGTCGGCCTCGCCGTTCATGCGTGCGGTGCGGTGCCAGAGCAGCACATCACGGCACAGCCGGCGGATGCGCACGTTGAACCCATAGCGCCAGAACGAATGGCAGTCGTCGCGCACCGGCCAATCCTGCTCCGGCGCAAGCCCAGGCACCCGCTCGGGATCGGCGCCGCGCTCGCCATAGTCGAATTGGGTGAAGGTGAGAAAATCCGTCTCGTCGAAGCCGTCCTGGGGAATCAGCAGCGCCTGCGAAGGCGTGGCGTTCATGGCATAGACAGTATCGGCATAGAGGTTGGCGACCTGCGGGTGGGCCTTGAGCTCCTGGTCGCTGCAGCCTTTGTCGTCTTCGGCGCGATAGCGGTACACCAGGTGCTCGCCACGGGCCGAAACGCGCTCCTCCAGGTACCAGCCCGCCACACGTTCAGGGGCTGCGGGATCGTGCAGACGTGCAGAGGCCGACCAGCCGAACAACGAAAGGCTGCCATCGGGCTGCCAGTGCAGCCAGAAACCAGGGTCAGCCGCAGCGCCTTTGACGACCCAATGCTCAAGACGCTGCGATGGCGCGCCGCTGCGCAGGCACCAAGGGGTGACGCTGTAGGTCTCACCACCAGAGGCCTCGGCGAACGGCAAGGCTGTGCGGTCATGGGGTGCACCGGCCTTGAGGATTTCCTCCCCGGACGGGCCGACCATTCGGTCGTTGCCGTCGTATTTAGGGAAACCGAAGCGGGTCATGCAGAAGATCGCCGGCAGGTCGCAATCCCAGCCGGCGCCGAAGGCGCTGTTACCGCCGCCAGAGGAGTAGTACAACGCCAGTTCCGCCGACAGCGCACGACCAGCCGGCGATGGCAGGGGCATTTGCCAACCCGCCGCACCGTCCGGGCCACCCGCCGAGAGCATGCCGCCACCGACCGAGACCGTGCCACCGCCCTTGGGCAGGGCTGGGGGGGTGTAGAAGGGAGCGCCGCCCTCTTCCCTCGCGGACGCGGGGGCCTGACCCGAAGCAGCAGCCTGGTTTTCGTGTGAATACCCATCCAATGAGTCGGGCATGAGCCCCTCCTGTGACCAGTTCCAATCTACTTATGTATGACGCGCAGCATTAAACTGCACAGTCACTTCAGAACTCCCGACCGCCCATAACCCAAAGGCGAGCTGTTTAGCAATGCCTACAAAACATCACGTAACCAAGACAACAATACGGCATCGAGCGCTCGTCACGTGTCAAAACACTCAGGGCGGCTTTTGCAAAGACACCTTAAGCGAATCGTTATAACGGTACGCCATATGGCACGTTAACCGGGCATGGGAAGTCGTCTCCTCCAACGGTCAGCACCGAGACCGTTCTCGAAATAGGGCCCAGGTTCCACAATAGAGCTGAGGCACCTTTCAGCTCCCTAGCCACTTTGAATCCTGGATCTGGCACGAACCCTGGATCTGACTTGTTAGTCCACAACGATAATGAATACGACTTATCGGCAATGGGACTACCCTTAACAGCGGTGACAATAAGAATCATGTCCCCTTCGGATGACGCGATTCTAATTCTTAACTCTTTCGCACCGGTGTTGGACAGCATCAAAGACGGCACGAGCGTTATCGGGGTATCGAAGCCGTCGACATAAACTTTCAAGTTGAAATAACCACTGGCCTCCCGGCCTCGCGTGTTCCAACTCACCCCTGCCTCTGAAAGTCTAATTTTTGAGCCGAACTCGGGCACTGACCCCATGTCGCCCTCTTTCAGCGTCTGCGGAATAAATTCCATGCTCGCCGATAGCCTGGCATCAACCAACGGACTTCCCGCCTTGGCCTTCAATGTGAATGACAGATACTCCTCGCGATAGACTACCGTGGGGTCAGGCAGGAAATGAGGTGTATAAGTCACCTCCGCTTCATCTGCCAACTTGCTGGATAACAACACACATGTCGGAATTGTCAGAACGGTCGAAAAACCCGCGATATGAAAAGCCAAGCCGAATTTCCCACTGAGGTCGCCCCCGGTCACCTCCCACTCCAGCCCCTCTGCAGGCATCACTCTTGACACACTAAAATCGGGAGCGGCCGATACATCCCCTTCCTTCACAGTGTCAGCGGAGAGTGTCATCCGTACCTCTTGCTTCAGGTTTGCCAGAGGGCTATCAGGCTTGGGCGCGATCCTGACGGTCTGGCTCACCAAACGCCGAAACACCAACAGGTCGAAGATCAGGCGGCCGCCTACCCTCACATCCACTTCATCTCTCAGGTCTTGCGACAAAGCAATGCCCAACTTCACCGTCAGGGGTGTTGCAAACGCGTCTGTATGAATGGTCAAGCCGAATGTGCCAGAGACTTTGGCGGACAAAGTCCAGGCCAGTCCTGGAATGGATATCGGTCGTTTTTCTTTGTAAGTCGGAAGCGAAATCAGTTGCGCCTGGGGCAAACTGCCTTCGACGTACTCGATCCACGCTTCGCTCAGAAATTCGCGTTCTAGCGGACTGCCCATTTTCGGCACGATAGCCAGCTTGTGCTCTGCGTTGGAGAGAATAGCCAGCGGCTCAACCAGAGGCACCAGATCCAGCAACACGTCGAACTCATCCTCCATACGTAGCGACAGCAGCCAGCAACTGCCCGTGATCAAGGGCGTCGAGAAACCCGGCACTTGGATGGCCAACCCGAACACACCGCTTGCCTGCTTGCCCATCATCTCCCATCGCAACGCCCCCTCCGAGAACCCCTGCTCAACCTCGTAATTCGGGTGGGCCTCCATGTCCTCCGGCACCAGGTCATCGCCCACAAACGTCAACTTGGCCTTCAAACCGCTTTCAGCCAAGGGGCTTCCGGCTTTTGGCTTGACCTCGACGTAGGACGGCACCATGCGCCGGAATATCCAGGTCGATTCGTCCGTTCCACGCTCATCGTCATAGACCAGCTCGGCTTCGTCGGTCAGTGCTCGCGACATCAGCAAGCACGTGTCGACGACCATCGGTTCGTCAAAGCCCTGCATGTGCACCTGCACCCCAAAGGTGCCACTCACCTGCGCACCGGTCAGTGTCCAGCTCAACCCGTCTTCCAACATCGCCCGCCGCTCACCGTAATTGGGCGCGGCAACGACACTGGCCGGTTTCAGGCTGCCGTCGGTGAAGGTCAGCCAGGCTTCTGTTTTCATCTTCGCCAGCGGGCTGCCGGGCTTCAGGGTGACCTTCAGCGTCTGCGCATCGTCTCGCCAGAACAGCGCAGGGCTTACCGGCACAGCGTCTGCAAGCGTCAGCTCGATCTCTTCCTCGAGGTTGGGCGATAGGCGCAAGCCTTTGAGTGACAGGGGCAAAGTCAGCGTCGGCGTGACGACTTCGAGCGTGAAATGATCCCGCTCTACACCAGGCATGATGGTCCAACTGACACCAGCAGCAGTCATTTCCTGCGGTTCGCTCGGGCTGAAGGTGATGTCCAGCTGTGGTGTGCCTCCTGGCCAACCCAAGGCCACCTGTTCGCCTATGAAAAAGTTGTCCGCAGACTTGGGCTTCAAGGTCAACGTATGCTCGCCGACACTGCCCAGCACCAGGTTGACGTCATCGAAATCAGTGATTGGCCTGTCGTCGAACAACACATCGAACTGGGCCGACCACGGTGAGCGGGAGTACACAGGGATAGCATGTAGCTTGTCGCTTTCCGCGCCGAGGCCATCAACGCATCGGGCGCTGAGCTCTGCGGTGTAGAAGTCGACACCATCCTTCGGCTCAGGGGTGAACTCAAGCGTCGACTTGCCCTGCTCATCCGTTGGGACAGTCTTGTAGAGCACATCGTCGATGTACCAATCCACATCCTGACCAACGATCGTTCGCGCTGGCGCGACAAGGTTGCTCAGCGTTGCGGTCAACGTGGTACTGCTATTCCACTCCAGAACCGGCACCACGCCATCCCAGGCCACCTCGCTCACTTCATAGCGAAAATCCCCCAACTGCGCCTGGAGCTCATGCTTTTCGGCCCGCCAGTAACTACCCAGGCCCAGCGGTAGCGCGCCGGACATCACCTCCTGGGCGGCACTGGCACCCAAGCTCCAGGTACTGGTCCCGGCATCCGGTTGCGGATAACGATTCTCCTCGTCACTGTCGTCGATATTCAGCAACGGATTCGTTGTCAGCCCGTATGTCGTGGGCGGCGTATCGGCATTCCCCGGCCACAGCACGCTCAGCTTTTGCCCCTGCCAGGCATCGCTGACCTGCAGGCTGTACGTGGCGCCATGGCACAGTTTGAACGGCGGCTGGGGTTGCGGAGCAAGCGATGGCTGATCAGGCTCAGGCGACAGTAAAACCTTCCCTTCGAAGGGGGCTAGGTGCACTTCGGAAATGATGTTGCGCAGGCTCAGTTCATCCTGCCTCCCACCCGTGGGGGTTTCGAACGCCACGCGTATTGTCGAGATCCCCTGGGGTATGTCGATGAGCCTGGGCGTCAACGTATGCCAGGTAGGTTCAGCTTCGGGCTTGGGGTTTTGCTCGTCAGCCTGCCCGGTGGTCTCCGGATTCTTGAGCGCTTGCTCATGGATAACCTGGCCTTGCGCCCCCCCCGAGAGTGCGTAGACCTTGAGCCAGCAATTTTCGGTAAAGTACAGAACGTTGTACTGGCAGCCCAAGGCATAGCCCTGTGCAACCCCCTCGAGCAACGTGAAGTCCTGGTAGAGCCGACCCTCTCGGAAAAGTGAAAGGTACGTGCCGTCTCTGGCATCGTTTTCACGCAGCATGAAGCTGTCTTCGCCTTCGTAAATCCATAGCCCTTCGGAGCCAGCGCTTTGCGTTGGTTTCTGGATGAAGGGATCCTGAAGAAAATCATGCCCTTTGGTAAGGTCTTGCGCACGCGTCGAAATCGGCTGGATACCCTGTGCCTCATGGCTATTGCTCATGACTGTCTCCTGGTTGGACATGCCCTCGCCGGACCACACCAGCAAAACGTCCGGGCGCGTCTTCGGGCAACAACGCCTCGACTTGCTCCTCGAACAGTGCACCGCCATACAGCGCGAGGTAGCGCACCTCCATGACGATATCGCTCAGCCCTTGGAG
Organism: Pseudomonas sp. RW3S2; assembly: GCF_014268955.1. Lineage (NCBI taxonomy): Bacteria > Pseudomonadati > Pseudomonadota > Gammaproteobacteria > Pseudomonadales > Pseudomonadaceae > Pseudomonas > Pseudomonas sp. RW3S2. Next base: position 72,753 of record NZ_JABWRM010000003.1, read on the forward strand.
CAGTTCGGTTTGCCGGGCAGCTCGCGGAAACTTCAGGTTCCAGTCGGAGACGGCGCCGGTGCCTTCGAACGGCAAGTAACGGTCATCGCTCTCGGGGGCCGTGACCAACCCGATATCCTGCGTAGCCGACGACAGGCAGACCTGTTGGCTGGGCCGCAAACTTCGCATGACGTAGCGCCCATCACCCTCACCCTGGTCAAGTTGCGGCGACAGGTACTTCACCCCTTCGATATCGGCTTTGGTCAACAATCGGCTCTGCGTCTGGGTCAGGGTGGCGCGGATGTCCTGGTAAGGCCCCAGCAACGCAGGTAGCGACAACGCCACACTGTGCAGGCGCCGCAGGTAATGCCCGGGGTAATCCTGGTTGAACAGCGTTTCACTCAGGCTGAAATCCAGTTCGCCGTTCTCGACCAGCGTCTCGAGCAGCGCCGGCCAGTCGCCAAGTGCAGCCCCTTTCTTGTCAAATACCTGGCCCTGTTCGATCAGTGCACGCAGCGACACGGTCTTGCGCAGCTCCAGATGACGCTCGTTGCGCAACAAGGCTTCGGCTTCCAGGCGATGCAGGTCCAGGCGCAGTTCGCCTGCGGCATTGAGGCCATGCCGATCTGCCTGCCAGACCGAGGCACGCACGATGCGTTTGTCATAGTTGCCCGTCTCGTACTGCCAGCAAGCTTCGGCACTGTTGCACAAGCCCACCGCGACATCGAACAACGTCGCATGCCAGGCGGTCACCTGCGACCTCAGCCAGCGATACAGCGATACGTTGGTCGATTTGCTCTGGTAGAAGGCGTACATCTGCTGGGCCTGGTCCAGCACCTTGCGGCTGTGATCGAGCGAGTTCCTGGCGGCCTGGGTTGCGCAGGCCTGGGCCTTGACCTGCTCGGCGATGACATCGATATCCTTGCTGGCCAAGGTGGCCTGCAACTGCCATTCCTGTCGGCGACGCTTGTAGGTCGACGTCTCGCGCATGATGTCACCGGAGATCTGCAATGCACTCCCCGCCAGGAACAGCAACTGAGCACCGCTCATGATGGGGGCGGTCGTATCCCCCCTGTCCTGCGCCATTCCGAAGATCCTGGGCGCCATCTGTGTCGCGTAGTAGGCGCTCAATGCGCTGGAACCCCCGCTATTGATAGCCCCACCTGCGTGATGGGCAACCATTGCCGAGATTTCCAGAACAGACATGTCTTGGCTGACCAGCTCGGTATAGTGCGCGTATCGAGTCTGGGCGGCGAGCGCTTGCTTGGACAATACCCCTTCCTGCTGCTCCTGCTGCTCGAGCAACTGCTCCTGGATGGCAATGGTGTATCCGGCGATCTCGGCGGCGTGCTGGTATTGCAACGCTTCAAGCCCGGTGCGCTCCTCCTGCTCCATGAGGCCACGCAGTTGCTCGGAGAACGGGGTCAGGGTCGCCACCACCTCATGAGCCTTGGCGATCAGGGTACGGAAACGATACGGCGGCACCACCGTGCGCTGGCCCATCAGGTGCGACAGGTTGGTACCGCCCCCCATGCGTGCCATCAGCAAGTCGAACGGGTTCGCAGCCGGTGCATACAGTGGCAGCACCATGGGTCGTCCGTCGAGGGTCAGGAAGTGCCGCAGGTTGTAGAAGCGCTCCGCCAGCAATTGCCAGAGGTCCAGCAACTGCCGATTGACCGGCAAGCGGAAGGCCGGATGTGCCGCCACTCCAGCCCAGAAGAAGGTCGACAGCTGCTTGGGCAAGTTGGCCGGGACAATGTCCTGGCCACTATCCGCCAACAGCATGTCGGTCGGCTCGACAGCCAGTACCTCGCTGACCGTTTTCGGTTGCCAGGTATTGATTGCCCGCGCATCCGGCACCTCTCCCATGAGGTCCGCGGCCATGCGGTACAACAGCCAGGCGTGGGCCAGGCCGTCGCGGGTCTGGTAGCGATAGTGCTGGTCGGCTTCGCCGATCAGCATGTTCACGTACTGCACGAACACGGCCTTGCGATAATGCGACGGCGCGCGCAGCGCGATGACATGCGGCTCGATCAGCTCGTGGTCGAGCCCTGCCGCCTGAGTGTCATCCTGAAGCAACCAAGCGCAGTTCCAGTAGTCAGGGCCGGGGATCGCCCTGGGCGGCTGCTTCTGGTAGGGGTTGAAGATCAACCCCAGCCAGCGCCGGGCATCGGCGAAGCGTTCCTCTTCCTGCAGACGCGATGCGATCAGATGGGGGACATGGAAGAACAACTCACGCAGGTAGCTGCCATAGGCATCGAACATGTGCAGCAACGGGTCCGCCGCACTTGGCTGCCACCCCTGATACACCGCGCCGGCCAGCTGCTTGCGGTATGCCGGCTCCTGCCGGTGCTGCGCATCCCAGGCGAACACGGCCTGGGGCGAGGCTTCGGCGCGATTGATCAAATCGGAAACATGCTGGGAGTTCAGCCGCACGGTCAAGGGCGCGCTGGCGCCACCGATGGCATTGAACACGAGGAAGTCGGTACCGTCGGACTGTTGGTGAATATATGGAATCGTTGTATCGGCCAGGCTCGAGGTGGCGCCCCAGGTCACCGTGAAGGTGGCGGGCGCTTCACCAGCGGCGGTAACTTCGAAGATTGCCGAGCCCGTTAGAGGAATGTCCTCCAGACGGCTCCAGGTGCTGACGGCATGCTTATTGAGAACCCAGGGCCCCGACCAGCATGTTGTCGATTTATCGCCTTGCCGATGTAGGAGTTCCACTTTCGGCAAACGGATACTTTCAACAGTCCCATTGACTCGGTTTCGCGTGCTCTGCAGCGGCAGGCCCGACGCTTCATCGATAATGACCGTGAAACCCATGCCTTCACGGATGTACTCCTTGGAGAGTGGACGCGAAAGTTCCGGTAACGCGAAATTTGTCATACCCGAAAACATGTTGGGGTACCACGTTCCAGTAAAATCGGACCGTTTCATTACCGCCAGGGTCTTACCATCATGCTGGATTGTGATGGACTCAAAGTTCGGGGCACCATGCGTGACGGCGATAAAATTAAGTTGCGTTTCGCCTCGTGATTCAATGGCGTATAGTCGGAAATCCACGTAAAGACCGTAGTAATCCCAACCAATTTCGTCAAACAACAGGGCCAATGTCTGAAAACGCATGCGCAACTCGCTGGAGCGTGCACGTACTCGCAGTGAAGGCGCCGTCGGGCCCTGCTCGAGTACAGCATCGAGTGCAATATGAGGGTTGCCACTCGGCTTGATGCTTTTCACCGCAGCATCGACCGCTGCAATACGCTGCGAAAAGGCCAAGCGGCTCGCGCTACCTGTGAATCGTCGAGAAAGGGCTGCGCTGTTGATAGGATCGATAGCGGGTGCGGTCCCACGTTTCAAGACATCCCGTTGAAGGCTGAATCTCTCCTCCCAGGCGTCAGTGTCCGACGTATCGTGAACAGCAACGAACAGTTGATCGTCATCCCCGTTCACGCGCCCAAGCGCAACCGCCATCACCCTGAAATGTTTCACTTTAGAGGGTATCTGCGACGAGTCGTCAGAACCGGTAACCTCGACGTCGTGCTGCCACAGTCGCTCCGGCGTAGTCCACTGGTTATCGAGCCCAAGGTGAATGATGTCCAAGGTCAGCGCATACGAACGCTTGTTGCTTTCTTCACCATTCGCACCGAGGACCTTTGTCGGTGCAGTGAAGTACCACCAGATCACGTGCAACCGACCACCGAACAACACCGGACACATCTGCAACATTGTCGTGCCCGGCGGAATGCTCACCGGTTTCCATTCCGACCACGCATCGGGCTGGATATAAGTGGAGGCCTGGTCCAGACGTACCTGGACCTTGCGCCAGTAATAGGCGCAGGGCGAGGCATTGTCCTTGCCCAGCAAGTAGTAATCGGCGTTGGCGTAGGCATACCCTGGGAACTGGTCGGCATCACGGTGCCCGTCGCGATAGTCGATGTAACCGGCCTGGACCCGGATGTTGTTCAGAAACTCATAACCCTTCAGATAGTTCAGCAGCGCCTTCTGAACACCCGCATCATCGATTCGTCCCTGCGCCAGGTCGTTCTCGAGGGTCTTGAACAGCTCCGTCTTGTCCAGACGCAGTTCGGCACGGATATAGTTTTCCGGGTAGTCCTCCATCATCTGGTAGGCCGCCCATAACGAGTAGGTCGACATGGCCTGCTGCCAGAAAAGAGTCAACTCGGGGGCGAAATCCTTGCCGTAGCCCTGTTCGATATTGTTGAGGATCGCGTTGACGTAGGTCTGGACACAGGCGATTGCCTCGGCCAACGCGGACGTGGTGACCTTGGCGCTGACCTGGGTGTCGGTCATCAGGTAACGGTCCAGGTGATCGGCCGTCATCATGCTCAGGCTACCGGCCTGCAGCTTGTCCGGTAGTACGTGGTGAATGGCATAGGCACTCAGCGCGTCGCGCCATTGTTCCGCGAGTTGTTGGCTCAATTCAGTCTTCATATGGGCCTCGCTGCAAAAGCTCGAAAGTCGATGGGGCCACAGTCATTTCTGTGCTCCCTTGATCACGACATCAGTCAGGTTCGACGGATAAGTGGCGTCATAGGAGAATCCGAACTTCAGCCCTACATCCGTCTTCAGGCCCACGGGTCGACTGGTGATGGTCCAGGTCACGCCATCTTCGCCCAGTGCGTTGTCGGCACCCGGCGCAGGCGAGATCACCAAGCCCAACGAAGCTGCCGAGTTGCGGCCACTGACGTGAAGAGACATCGGCTGGCCGATCAGCGAATGGCCGGCAGCCACGCGATAGGTCAAGGTGTGCGGCGTTTCCCCTTCGGAAGGCGGCGTAATGACGATCGCCCCCTCCAACGGTTTGCCGTCGAATTCGATCGTCAACCCGAGGGGCTCGAGGAAGGTCACCGGCTCGAACGGCTGGGACTGCGCCTTGCCCCAGCTCGCGGATACCGTACGCTGGCCAGCCGTGGTGCTTTTGAGATCGAAGCGGGCAATACCATCACTGCCTGTCAAGCTGACAGCGGGCTCGGCCACACGCGTGCCGCCTTCACTGACGCTCCAGGTGATGGGGTAGCGCGCCACGGGGATGCCATCGGAAGTGGCGATATGGATGTCATACTCCACCGTGCTGATGCCATCGGCCAACGGCCAGCTCCCCATCTTCCTGTACTGCCGCATCACCGCATCGGGAAGCACGTCGAACGCAAGATCCTTGCTGTGATAGGCCTCTGCGGTTTCATCGGCAGTACTGAGGGTCACGGTCACCTTCACCCGCCCAGCCGTACCGACCTGCAGTACGGCTCGACCCAGCCCGGCTCCATCACTGGTTTTGTCGGCGCTGACCAGTTCGCCCCCTTCAAGCAACCAGGACATCGCCTGGCCAGCGACCGGCTCGCCATCAAGCCCCAGGACCCTGGCCTGAACCGTGATCGGCTCATCCACGACCAACGCAGATTGCAGTACGAGCGAACTGATGTAGGGTCTGTCGGCAAAGCCAATCTGAACCACAGTGACGTCATCGGGCTTGCCTGCGTACCACGCGCGGACCTCGCCCGAGCCTGCCTCCCGGCTTCTTAGCGCAATCCGGCTGTAGCCGGTGTGGTCAGTCAAGGTTTCACCGATGTTGTCCACAAAGTAGCCGATGGTGGTGGACCAGTTGATCAGACGATCCACCCCATCATTGTCATAACGGTCGACGAGCAGGGCAGCCAAGCGATAAATGCCTTGTCCGCCTGCGAGCTCCAGAGGCGCCCTGGCACCTGGTTGTCCCTCGATCCTGATCAATCGCACCGTCTCTTCGTCACAGTCGATCACCACCGGCGGCGCGAATGCCTTGCCATCGAGCAGGTAGCTGGCCTGCACATGGGCACTGCCCAACTGCGTACCGGCCTGCAGTCGCACCTTGGCCACCCCCTCTTCATCGGTGTAGCTGGAATGGGACTGCAAAACCCCCAGATCGGTGGACCAGGTGACGCGAATACCTGAAACCGGCTCGTTCTGCATATCGAGCAGTTTCAAGGTCACCGTGGTTTCCTGATCAGGCGCCCTGGCGATCAGACGTGTCTCACTCACGGTGCAGCGCGTGGCCAGGCTCTGACGCAGCTCTGCCTCGTCCCGGCGTTGCGCGCTGTCACCGTCGAGGCTGCTGAGCATCTCTTGGGCGGCATCGCGGTAGTCCTGTGTGTCTGAATAGGCAGTCAGCTTGCTGAGTTTCATCAGTGATTCAGCGCTCAGCCCCGTGGTCTCGCTGAGCAGCTTGGTGTCGACCACGATGCGCAACTGGGTCAGATCGCGAATGATGCCATCGGGCGAAACCCGGGCCGCCACGTCCAGCACCTCACGGATCCCCCAACCCAACCAGGCCGAGATACGCTGGGCAGCCGCATCCCTGATCAGACGCTGTTCATTTGCGGTCAGGTCATGCAATCCCTCGATTGCCGAGAAATAGCCCAGCAGTTGTGCTTCCGTTTGCTTGGCCAGACGCAGGCCACGGGCGTAGCGATCGAGATGGTAGAGCGTGTGCAAGGACAAGTCGAAGGCGTCGATGCCGAACCGTGCGCGGTGCGCGCGCATCAACAAGCTGGAGAACAACGTGGGCGTCAACTCGAAACGCGTCGCGATTTGTGCACAGCGCTGCATCCGCTGCACCAGCCCCAGCATGGCCTTCATGGCATCGGACTGGGATTGCTGCGGGTCGAAGGCCACCGCGCTCTCCAGCAGTTGGTGCACTGTGCCCTCGGCCCAGTAGACCATCGGGATCGCCATGTCTGCATTGACCTTCAGAAGCTGTGAAAGACCCTGTTGAACGACGCCCCACTGCTGCGAACGAATGCGCAGGACCACGCCGAGAATAATGCCGGTCAGGCGCTCCTTTTCAGCGCTGTCCATATCGGGCAACTGGCTTTTGCCGGCGCTGGCCAACTGATCGACCGCCGCCTTGATTTCCCGCTCGGCAAATTGCTCGTACTGTTCCGGGTCGAAGTCCTGTTCGGGGTCGCCAGTGTCCGCCAGCAAGCCCTGCTCATCGACAACCTGTACCAAGGCTTTCAACCACTCACCTGCAGGTAGGGCCAGAACACCGGCATCCAGCAGGGCCTGCTCGAAGGCCTGGAAAGGTAGCAACTGAGTCTTGAGTTCGCCGAACAGTGCAGAGATTTCATGAGGCACCACATCGGGCGTCTCGACCGGCAGCAACTGCTGCACCAGCCAGCTGATCGGCAGGTCCTGCTCCTGACACCAGAGCACGCAGTGGCTGATGGCATGGATGACGCTGAGGGTGTCGGTCTGGGCAAAACTGCGGTACATGGCATTTTGCGGTGCCCCCGCCAGTTGCAAGGCATAAAGCCCCTCGGGGCTCAGGGTTTCCAACAGTGCCAGCAGCTCGATGGTGGTAACCGAAAGCAGACGGGCCAGCATCGCCACACGGTAGAAGGCACTGACCACGCGCACAGAGCGCTGCAGCTTGTCGCCCCCTTGCCCCTGCATCAACACACGCGACAGGTAACGGAACGTCTCCAGGTTGATGCCCAGCCCGCGGCATAACTGGTCAACGGTACGTTTGCTCACGACATCGTCGCCCGAGAGGCTGAAGTCGCTACCGTCGAGCACCAGACGCGACGTGGGATCGCTGTTGAAGACCCGGTCGAAATGGCTCGCAGTCGCGCCAATGCCGTGAACAGCCATATCCGAGAGCAGCACGGAAAAGTCTTCAGGGCTACAGGCGAAGCGCTCTCGCAAGAACTGGAACAAACCCAAGGCCCGATGGGTATTGACCGTCATCCATAACGGCGAGTCATCGGACTTGATGCGCCTGACTTCGGCGACAGCGCGCTTTTCCGCATCAATTGCCGCACACACCACCTGGTCGGCCTCGGCATAGGTCAGATTCAACGCGCTGGCCACGCGCACCAGACGTTGGACCCGGTCAAACCGCATTTCGGACAAGTTTTCGAAGGTGTGCAGCTGTGGGTCCTGCGCATCGCTGACAACCCCAACCGGCGCTGCCTCGCCGCTGTTGATGAAGCGTGCGACGAACAGGGCCGGCGAAACCTGCTCGGCCAGCACATTGCTGGTCACGTTGTCCGAACGCGTGGGTGCATAGGCCGCCAGGCCGAACAGCGACTCCATCTCATCCTGACTGATCTGCACCGCCTGACAGAAGGTCACCACCTTTTGCAGGTACATGGCATTCGGCACTCCGAAGTTGTCCTCGAAGAACGCCTGATGCCGCTCCCCGGGCTCATCGGACTGTGTCTTCAGCCCACGACTCTGCGCCGCTGTGCCGAAGTAGGGTGGCTCGATCAGCAGGGCACGCAGCAGCGGGCCAAGCGTGGCTTCCTGCTGCAGCGCGGCATCGGACCAGGGTGAATGCGCACCGGGCTGGATGAAGTAAGGGTTGTCGATGTCCGACAGGCGTGCCACATCACCCATCAGCAGCGAGTTGTGCGACAGCACGGTACGGATCTGCGCCCAATACGCTTCATAGGGAAACTGCTTGATGGGATAGCGAACCTTGAGCAGCTTGTCTTCTGTGGCCGTGCGCTCACTGTCCGCTTGCTGGCGATGTTCTTCGATCAACTGTTCCAGGACATGGATGATCACCTCGACCTGCGGCAGTTCACGGCTCATGAACGCCTCATCGATCAGGCGCTCGAACAGATCAGGGCGCCGGGTTTTTAGCGTCAGGATCAGATCCGCATCGCCCTGGGCCTCGACGTGATCCTGGATGAACGTCAGTAGATCGATGAGGTAGGCCACTGGCGAGGTGGTGGCATCCACCGCCTGCGGATGTGCGTTGTTGCCCCAACTGGGCAAGAACTGATTTTCGAAGGTCGGGCCTCTGGATAAGTCCAGAGGGCCCTTTAGCTCATCTGAGGGGCGGCGCGCCCCGGCAATCAGGCGCTTTTCCCGGAAAGTACGCATCATCGCCGCTGCCGCAGCATTCAGACGCCCCTTCAGTCGCTGGGCTTCGTCGCTGTGCAAGCTCGGATAATGCGCCATCAGCGCATCGGTCGTCTTGCACTGCAGGCCAATGATCGAGTCTTGCTCCAGGGTCGCTGGGGTGAGTTTGACTTTGATTCCCGGCTCGGTGTCCAGCAGTCTGTCGAGTAGGCCAACTTGTTTGCGGCTCTGGCGTTTGGCCATGGTTTCCCCCTGGCGATCCTTGGCGTGAGCGAGCGAAGCAGGCCTGCGTTGCGCCGGCCCTTTCGTGGGTGTCACTGGATGCTAGGTACAAATACGCCCGAGCGAAACTGACAGAATTAGCAGGTAGCCAGTCGATCAAAGGGCCGCTAATACAGCCAAACCTGGCTAGCAATGTTTTGGCATAACCAAACCCAGACAAAGAACCCACATTACTAACCGAAGGGCAATCACACGCTTATTCAACGCGTTACCCGTCACAACACAATTTTCTGATCGCACCAACCTTTTCTTGACGCAAGGCGCCAGCTCTCCTTAGCTGAACATATCGCCCACTGCGAAAACTTCGCGCCGAGCTCTCTGGCCCGCGTCTTTACGCGCGCCAGCAAACTCCGCGTGCTGGTTTGTGTCGCCCCCTGTTTCGTGTCGTACAGCTCGTGACACCAGGCCAGGCCTTGGCTGTTACCCACAAGAAACAGGAGATCCGCCATGAAACGAGCATCGAATCCTTTGCGCTTCGACCGGCTGTTCTGTGCGGTTTCCACGTCGCTGCTTCTGGCAACCCCGGTGGAAACGTTCGCGCTCGACCTTGACGAAAAGACCCCTTTCGCCAGCCCGTTGCAGCCACCGGCGATACCCCTGCTGTCGCTCAATCCTGTGAGCGCCGGTGGCCTGGGGATGGGCACCCTGCAGGCGTTCTCCGAACGCATGAGTGCGCGTCACGGGGATGTGCCGTTGGGCATGGTCGCCAGCCAATGGGCACAGTTCTTCCCCGGCGCCCCGCACCCGACCTCCGTGCCGCCAGCGCGGCTTGAGGCGCCCAGCCAACAGTTGACGATCGGCCCGGACCTCTTCGTACGTGAGACCGCCGGCGGTAACGTGCACCGCGCCGGGGTGTTCGTCGGCCACAACAACCTGCAGAGCAGCTTCAACGGCATGCGCTCCCGGCTCGGTGACAAGCAGCGCAACGCGGTCAACCTCAGCGGCGAAAGCCTGGGCGTTTACTGGAGCATGACCCACGACCAGGGCTGGCATGTGGATGCAGTGGCCATGGGCACGCGCATCGATGTCAACGGTCGCAGCCAGAGCGGCCAGCGCCTGGATGACAGCGGCCATGCCATGACCTTCTCGGTCGAGGGTGGCTTCCCCATCGGCCTGGGCAACCACTGGGTGATCGAGCCGCAGGCGCAGTTGATCAACCAGCAGTTCTTCCCCGCCGGCCAGGCCCAGGCCGAGACCCTGCAGGCGTTCGACAGCCAGCCGAGCTGGAGTGGCCGGGTGGGCGCGAAACTGTCGGGGCGCTACGAAGTGCGGGGCATGCCAATCGAACCCTATGTGCGGACCAACGTCTGGTACGACTTCAACAACAGCGATGCGGTAAAGCTGGATCAGGTCGACAAGATCTCCAGCTCGCGCAGTGCAGCGACCGTGGAACTTGGCCTGGGTTTGGTGGCGCGGGTCACGCCGACGGTGGCGCTGTTCGTCAGCGCCGACTACAGCAGTGATGTGGATGACAACGATCTGAATGGGCTGATCGGAAGCCTTGGGGTACGGATGCGCTGGTGATCAGCGCATGCGGCGCATCCCCCTGCAGGAGGATGCGCCGTGACATCAGGCAGGTTTCATGACTAGAACGCCCAACGGCGGCAGGTTCAAGGCCAGCGACAGCGGCTGCCCATGACTTGCCACCGCTTCACCGGCCACCGCCCCGAGGTTGCCGACGTTGCTCCCGGCATACAGCTCGGCATCGCTGTTGAGCAGCTCGATCCAACGCTCGCCGAACGGCACGCCGATACGGTAACCCTCACGCGGCACCGGGGTGAAGTTGGCCACCACCAGCAGCGGCTCGCCGGCGCTGCTCCAGCGTAGCCAGGCATACACGCTGTTGACGGCATCGTCGCCGATCAGCCACTGGAACCCTTGGGGCTGGCAATCCTGCTCGTGCAGTGCCGGCAGCTCGCGGTAAAGCCGGTTCAGGTCACCCACCAGCTTCTGCACGCCCTGGTGCTCGGAATACTGCAACAGGTACCAATCCAGTTGATGGTCGTGATTCCACTCGCGCCACTGGCCGAACTCGCAGCCCATGAACAACAGCTTCTTGCCCGGGTGCATCCACATGAACGTCAGGTAGGCACGCAGGTTGGCGAATTTCTGCCAACGATCGCCGGGCATCTTGTCGATCAGCGAGCGCTTGCCGTGCACCACTTCATCGTGGGAGATGGGCAGGATGAAATGCTCGGAGTAGGCGTAGATCAGGCCAAAGCTCATTTCGTTGTGGTGATGGGCACGGTGTACCGGATCGTTCTGGATGTAGTGCAAGGTGTCGTGCATCCAGCCCATGTTCCACTTGTAGGCGAAGCCCAGGCCGCCCTGCTGCGTGGGTTGGCTGACGCCCGGCCAGGCCGTGGATTCCTCGGCGATGATCAGCGCACCGGGCGCCTCGTGCATTGCGATGTCGTTGAGCTGACGAATGAAGTCGATCGCCTCGAGGTTCTCACGCCCGCCATGGCGGTTGGGCACCCACTCGCCGGCCTTGCGCGAATAGTCGCGGTACAGCATGGAGGCCACGGCATCGACACGCAGGCCGTCGATATGGAAATGCTTGAGCCAGTGCAGCGCCGAGGCGAGCATGAAGCCTCGCACTTCGTTGCGGCCAAGGTTGTAGATCAGCGTGTTCCAGTCCTGGTGAAAGCCTTCGAGTGGGTTGTCGTACTCGTACAGCGCGGTGCCGTCGAAGCGTGCCAGGCCGTGTTCGTCGGTGGGGAAATGCGCCGGCACCCAGTCGAGAATCACGCCGATGCCGCCCTGGTGGCAGGCATCGATGAAGGCAGCAAAATCCTCCGCACTGCCGTAGCGGGAGGTTGGCGCGAACAGCGACAGCGGCTGGTAGCCCCAGGAGCCGCCGAAGGGATGCTCCATGATCGGCAGCAGTTCGATATGGGTGAAACCCAGCTCTTGCACATAGGGCACCAGGCGTTCGGCCAGCTCGCGCCAGTTGTGGAAGCGTGCGACCTCACCGGCTTCGTCCAGCTCGCAGCGCCAGGAGCCGGCGTGCAGTTCGTAGACCGATAGCGGCGCACTGTAGGCATGGCGCTGGGCCCGCTGCTCCATCCACTGCTGGTCGCGCCAGTCGTGGCTGAGTGCCCCTGCGACCTTCGAGGCGGTGCTCGGCGGCAGTTCGGTGGCGCGGGCCAGGGGGTCGGCCTTCAGCGGCAGCACACCGTCCGCCCCCAGCACTTCGAACTTGTAGGTTTCGCCCACGCCCAGGCGCGGGATGAACAGCTCCCACACCCCGGCATCGTGGCGCAGACGCATGGGGTGGCGACGGCCGTCCCAGTTGTTGAAGTCGCCCACCACCGAGACACGCCGGGCGTTGGGCGCCCAGACCGAGAAGCACACGCCGTCGACGCCGTCGACCTGGATCGGCTGGGCACCGAAGCGCCCTGACAGGTCGCGATGATTGCCCTCGGCGAACAGGTACAGATCCATGTCGCCAAGCTGCGGGCCGAAGCTGTAGGGATCCTCGGTGATCTGCTCGCCACCGGCCCAGCCGATCTGCAGCAGGTAGGGCTGGCGCTCGTCCAGGTATGCGCTGAACAGGCCCGGCAGGCTGCCCTGCTCCATCTCGGCGAGAATGCGCCCGTCGTGACGCGCCAACACCCGGGCGTTCAAGGCGCCTGGCAGGAAGGCGCGGATGACTTCGTCGCCCGCCCCGTCGACGTGCGGGCCGAGCACCGCGAACGGATCTGCGTGCGCGGCGCTGGCCAGGGCGTCGAGATCGCGTTGGCGAAGGCCGCCGTTGCTACGCATTGATGCATTCATCTCACTGCCCCTTTCCATATTCCATATATTTTTCAAAGTAACGCAGTGCCTGGCACGGGTTGCGCCGATGATCGCGGGACGAGCCCGCTCCCACCCCTGCACAACAGTACCTGTGGGAGCGGGCTCGTCCCGCGATCACCGGCACAGCCGGTGCCAGGCAACACCGCCTTCCCTACAGAGCTCATGCTTCGCCCCAGGTACTGATCAACCCATGCAGACCATGCAAAGGCACGGCCAGCCAGCCGGGTCGGTTGTCGGCTTCATAGGTGATTTCGTAAGCGGCCTTTTCCAGGCAGAACAGCTCCAGCGCGGCGCGCTCGCCCTCGGCGTGCTGCCAGGCATGGGCAATGGCGGCGGTGGCCAGGCCATAGGCTTCGACGAAGGCATGACGCGACTGATGCAGGTACTGCCGGGCAACCCGTTGACGGGCCTGGCGCGCGGCATCGGACAGGTCTACCGCCGAGGCGCTGCGCAGGATCATCGCTGCAGCATAGTCGAACGAGCGCAGCACGCCGCTGACATCCTTGTACGGGCTGTGCTTGGCCCGGCGCTCGTCCAAAGGCCGCGCTGGCTCGCCCTCGAAATCGATCAGGTAGGCATCGCCTTGCACCACCAGTACCTGACCCAGATGCAGGTCGCCATGCACCCGCATCAGCAAGCCGCCCTGGGCCTGGCGTGCGAGTGTGTCGATGTGCTGGGCAAGGCCTTCGCGTTGCTGCTGCAGGTCATCGACCAACGCCTGGCTTTCGCCGTCCAGCTCCTCGCGATGCTCGGCCAGCAGGTCGAGGGCATGACTGAGCTCGGCATTGATCTGTCGCCCCCAGCGCTGGCTGTCCTGGCTGTCGCTGGGGCGCGGTGCAAAGGCCGGGTCGGCGGTGGGCGCGGCCAGCAAAAGGTGCATCTCACCCAGGCGCTGCCCCAACAAGGTGGCAAAGCCCGAAAGCTCCGACAAGGCATCGGTGTGCGCCTCGGCACTGGTCTGGGTGGGTTCCATCTCGTCGCGGATCGCCCGCTCCAAGGTGTTCTGGGTCCACGACCAGGCATCGCCCTGGTTGCTCAGGTAACCTTGGGCAATCATCAGCAGGTGCGATTGCGCCTGCTCATCCACACGACTGACCCAGGCCAGCAACGGCGAGATATTGGCAAAGCCGGCCGCCGTGAGATAAGCGCTCATTTCCAGCTCCGGGTGAACGCCCGGATTGACCCGCCGGATCAGCTTGAGCACCACACGTTCACCGATCACCACCGAACTGTTGGACTGCTCGGCACTCAGGTAGCGCACCTCACTGTCCTCACCCAGCGCCAGGTCAGCCAGTTGCCCGGTGCACTCGAAGCGCAGCTCGCCGGCACTTGAGGGCAAGCGGGTATCATCCTCACAGGCGCGCAACACCGCCCGCACGAACGACTCCTGCACGAAGGCATCGGTGATCAGCCCGACCTGTCGACCTCGGCGTACCCGCGACAACGCCAGCTGCTGAGGCAAGGCGCTGTGGATCTGCTCTTCAGGCAGCAGGCCGAACGGCAGTTGGTAGTGGCTGGTCACGCCGTCACTGAGCACCTCCAGCTCGCTGAGCAGCACCGGGGTGGCCGGCGTGCCGAAGCGCACGCCATAGCGAATGCGCACCGCATCGATCGGTCCTTCCTTGCCGGCGAACCAACGGCGCTTGGGCAGGTACTGCGGCAGGATCGACGCCTGCAGGGTGTCCACCGACGGCGCTTCGAGCAACTCCTCCAGACGCTTGCGCAGCACCAATGTGGTCAGTTCAGGCAAGCCTTCGGCAGGCTGGATATGCCAGCTGGGCATGCGGTCGTGGGAAGCCAGCAGGAACCAGTAGAAGGCATACGGCGGCAGGGTCAGCAGGAAGGGTAAGTGGCCGATGGGCGGGAAGGCGCTGCCACCAAGCATTTCCACCGGCACCCGCTCGGCATACTGCGACAGGTCCAGTTCGGCGGCCTGCGCCGCGCGCGAAACGTTGGCCACGCACAGGATGGTCTCGCTGTTGCCATCGGCATCGGTGTATTCGCGCACGTAGGCGAGGATGCGCCGGTTGCTCGGGGTCAGCATCTTCAAGGTGCCGCGACCGAAGGCCTTCTGTTGCTTGCGCACCGCGAGCAGACGCCGGTTCCAGTTGAGCAGCGAATGCGGGTCGTGGCTCTGGGCCTCGACATTGACCGTCTGGTAGCCATACAGCGGGTCCATGATCGGCGGCAGCACCAGGCGCTGCGGGTCGGCCTTGGAGAAACCACCGTTGCGGTCCGGCGACCACTGCATTGGCGTGCGCACCCCATCACGGTCACCGAGATAGATGTTGTCGCCCATGCCCAGCTCGTCGCCGTAGTACAGCGTCGGGGTGCCGGGCATCGACAGCAGCAGGCTGGTCAGCAGTTCGATGCGCCTGCGGTCGCGCTGCAACAGCGGCGCCAGGCGTCGACGGATACCGAGGTTGATGCGCGCGCGGCGGTCCTCGGCGTAGTAGTTCCACAGATAGTCGCGCTCGCGGTCGGTGACCATTTCCAGGGTGAGCTCATCGTGGTTGCGCAGGAAGATCGCCCACTGACAGTTGGCGGGAATCTCCGGGGTCTGGCGCAGAATGTCGGTGATCGGAAAACGGTCTTCCATGGCCAGGGCCATGTACATGCGCGGCATCAACGGGAAGTGGAAGGCCATGTGGCACTCGTCGCCATCGCCCTCGCCGAAATACGGGCGGGTGTCTTCCGGCCACTGGTTGGCCTCGGCCAGGAGCATGCGATCGGGGTAGTTGGCGTCGATCTCGGCGCGGATCGCCTTGAGCACGTCGTGGGTTTCGGGCAGGTTCTCGTTGTTGGTGCCGTCGCGTTCGATCAGGTAGGGGATCGCGTCCAGACGCAGGCCATCGACACCGATGTCGAGCCAGAAACGCATGACCTCGATCACCGCTTTCATCACCTGCGGATTGTCGAAGTTCAGGTCCGGCTGGTGCGAGTAGAAGCGATGCCAGAAATACTGACCGGCGACCGGGTCCCAGGTCCAGTTGGACTTCTCGGTGTCGAGGAAGATGATCCGCGTGCCGTCGTACTTCTGGTCGTCGTCCGACCACACGTAGAAGTCCCGCGCCTTGCTGCCGCGCTTGGCGTGGCGGGCACGCTGGAACCAGGGGTGCTGGTCGGAGGTGTGGTTGATGACCAGCTCGGTGATCACCCGCAGCCCCCGCTTGTGCGCCTCGGCGATGAAGCGCCTGGCATCGGCCATGCTGCCGTAGTCGGGGTGCACGGCCTTGTACTCGGCGATGTCATAGCCGTCGTCACGACGCGGCGAGGGGTAGAACGGCAGCAGCCAGAGGGTGTTGACCCCAAGCTCGGCGATATAGTCGAGCTTGCTGATCAGGCCGGCGAAATCGCCGATACCGTCGTTGTTGGCATCGA
The DNA here is from genome assembly GCF_014268955.1 of Pseudomonas sp. RW3S2. NCBI lineage: Bacteria > Pseudomonadati > Pseudomonadota > Gammaproteobacteria > Pseudomonadales > Pseudomonadaceae > Pseudomonas > Pseudomonas sp. RW3S2. The sequence continues at coordinate 89,061 of NZ_JABWRM010000003.1, forward strand.
AGAACGACTTGATGTGCAACTGGTAGATCACCGCATCCTTGTACCACAGCGGGTCGTCGATGAAGGCTGCCGGGCGGGAACGCTTGGCCATGTGCGACTCCTTTCAAGATCGAATTTCGGCGTGAGGCTGTCGGGACCGTTCTGCGGTCCTTCGCGGGTAAACCCGCTCCTACAAAGGCGGCGCAAAACCTGTGGGATCGGGCTTGCCCGCGAAGGGCCGCAACGCGGCCCCTGCATTTACAAGGCTTTCTCGATACGCCAGATCCCGAACGGCTGGTGCCAGGGCTCGATGCGCATCCACTGGGTCTTGCCATGCCAAGTCCAGCGGTGGCCGGTCATCAGGTCCTCGCCTTGCGTATCGGCGTTGTCATCGAGCCCCAGCTCCCACAGCGGCAGTTCGAAGTGCGCCTCCTGGGCGTTGTACGGATCGAGGCTGATGGCGATCAGGATAAAGTTGTCGCGCTCGGGCGTGCGCTTGGCGAAATACAGGATCTGGTCGTTCCAGCAGTTGAAGAAGGCCACGCCCAGATGCGTCTGCAAGGCGCGGTTCTGTCGGCGAATACGGTTGAGTTGGGCAATCTCGGCGACGATGTTGCCGGGCGCGGTGAAGTCGCGCGGGCGGATCTCGTACTTCTCCGAATCCAGGTATTCCTCCTTGCCCGGCAACGGCGTGCCCTCGCACAGCTCGAACCCCGAGTACATGCCCCACAGCCCCGAGCCCATGGTCGCCAGCGCCGCACGAATGAGAAAGCCGGCGCGCCCACTGGTCTGCAGAAAATAGGGGTTGATGTCGGGGGTGTTGACGAAGAAGTTCGGTCGGTAGCACAGGCTCCACGGCGGCTGGTTGAGCTGCTCGAAGTATTCGCGCAGCTCCTGCTTGGTATTGCGCCAGGTGAAATAGGTGTAGCTCTGCGCGTACCCGACCTTGCCCAGGCGCGCCATCATCGCCGGGCGGGTAAACGCCTCGGCGAGGAAGATCACATCAGGATACTGGCTGCGCACATTGGCGATCAGCCATTGCCAGAAGGGCAGCGGCTTGGTGTGCGGGTTGTCGACGCGGAAGGTGCGCACGCCCTCCTCGACCCAGCCGACCACCACATCGCGCAGTGCCAGCCACAACGAGGGGACAGCGTCAGGCGCATAGAAATCGACGTTGACGATGTCCTGGTATTTTTTCGGCGGGTTCTCGGCGTAGCGAATGGTGCCGTCCGGGCGCCAACTGAACCAGCCCGGGTGTTCGGTAAGCCAGGGGTGGTCCTGGGAACACTGGATGGCGAAGTCGAGGGCGATTTCCAGACCATGCTCGGCGGCGGCGGCGACCAGCCGACGGAAGTCTTCGCGGCTGCCCAGTTGCGGGTGGATGGCGTCATGGCCGCCATCGGGGCTGCCGATCGCGTAGGGGCTGCCCGGGTCGTCGGGGCCTGCCTGCAAGGCATTGTTGCGCCCCTTGCGGTGCTGCTTGCCGATGGGGTGAATGGGAGGGAAGTACAGCACGTCGAAGCCCATGTCGCGGATCATCGGCAGGCGCTGGTGCACATCGTCGAAGGTGCCATGGCGCGCCGGATCGTCGGTGATCGAACGCGGAAACAGTTCGTACCAGCTGGCAAACAGGGCGCGCTCGCGGTCCACGTCCAGCGGCAGCTCGGGGCTGCGAGTCAGGTAAGCGCGGTGTTCGGCCTGGCTCATCAGGCTGGCGCTTTCAGGGCTCAGCAGCAACGCCACCTGATCGTCCGGTGCCAGCGTCGGCAAGCGCTGTTGCAACTGTTCGAGCTGCTCGCGCAACGGCCCTTCGCTGCGCTCGATGCCCTTACCCAGCAGCAGCCTACCCTCCTCCAGCTCCAGCTTGACCTCGACACCGGCGTGGTACTTCTTCTCGAGGTCGTGGCAATAGGTGGCGTAGGGATCGATCCAGGCTTCGATGCCGAACAGGTGCAAGCCCAGTTCCACTGGCGTGAACTCGGCAACCCACAGGTCATTGCCTGCCGACGTCATCGGCACGCCATGCCAGTGGCGGCTGTGGGCCTGGCGCCAGTGCAAGACCACCGCCAGGCGGTCATGACCGTCGCTGTAGACCTTGCTGGTCACCTGCACGGGCTGTCCGCTTACCGCCTTGGCCGCGAAGGTGCCACCGTCGAGTGCGGGAGTGGTGTCCTCGATCACGATGCGTGGCGCCAGCAAGGCCTGGGACAGGCTGATGGCCTGGTCGGGATGATCGTTGGCCTTGGGCACTTGCTCGAAAGGCGCTTTTGCGACGGGCTCATTACCGGACATCGAACCTTGCTCCCCTAAGCTGGTGGCGGTAAGGGTTCAGAGCCGTGGGTGCGCGGCGGGTTCAAAAAAATTGAGCGAATGGCTGGTACGGCAGGTCGAAGCCTGCACAACCTCTTCATCCACTGCGCGAGGTCAGGCCATGAACATTCCCACTCCACCGGAGACGCCCGATCCGAACATCGACGACCCGGCGCTGCCGCCGCCGGTGCCCGAGGAAGATCCGGACGAACTGCCGATCAAGCCGACCGTGCCACCGACGGTAGGTGATCCGCCGAGCCAGGAGCCGCCGGTGAAAGCTTGAGGATAGACAAGGTTATGGACTGTCGACTCCACGGCGACAGACCGTAACCTGCCCCGCACATAGCCAAACCCGGCGCACCAAGCATTTCTGCGAGTGTCACCAGAAGGCGTAGCCACGCACAGAAAAACAGCGTCTGCGCCTTCCCTGCCATCTATCCCCTCTGATTCTCCCGCCGTAACGAGCGGTCACACCTAGCATTTTTGCCAGGTGTGCAATCAACCTGCACGGCTTACATTCAAGTCGCACACATACTTGGAGAGCTGTCTGGCTCTGTGGTCACATTTCCTTTCAATGGTGATTCGCAATGAACAAGCTATTCAGCCCAACCACGAGCAACGCGCCTGGCTCGCGCAAGGACACAGTCACATACAGCAACCTGTTCCCCGACGACACTGTGCGCTGCGCCCCCGGCGCACTCCAGGCCAATACCAGCCAGGCGGCATATCTGGTCTACCTCAAGGATATGATCGAGGCTCTGGAAACCCGTGCCGATGTCACGGCGCCGATCACCTTGCAGCAGCGGCGCCCCGACCTGATGCGACTCAAGCTCGATGAGCGCAGCGCGAAAAAGGTCTTGCCCAGCCTGCGCTTGCTGCTGGGCGTGTTGGAACAGCATGCACAGCAAGCGCTGCCGAACGATCAAACGCTGCAAGAGGCCGTCGCGGCAAAGGTGCATCTCGGCAGTGTACCCTTCCACGCGACATGGGAGTCGGTGAAGGCAGCCCTGACGCTCAAGCAGCTACCGCTGCTGGACGCACTGCGTGCCGCCGAACTGGAGTGGCCAGCATTCATCTTCGATCATCTCACGCTGTCAGCCCAGAGGGCGGCAACCACCTTGAGCAGCGGTTTCTCCCCCCAACTGCGCTCATGGTTGCTCGAGCCCAGTGCTGCGGACTCCCCGCTCAAAGGCTTGACCACCACCCAGGCCGTGAGCAAGGCACTGGCGCTGACCCGCAAGGAACTACGCGAACTTCTGGCCGTCAGCGCCATTGGCGAGTACAAGAGTACGGTCAGGCTCAGCCAGCATGTGCGGGCCGCTGATCATTACCTGCCCTCCAGCGCGGTTTACGCTGCCGAGTACGTCAATCAGAGTGATACTGCGCTATACCTCACCCAGCCAGATCCCTCCGACAAGAGCGTCGAAATCAGCGGCATCACCGACGACCATCTGTACCGCCTAGAGCGCATCCTGGTGATCCAGCGCGCCCTGAAACTGAATTACAGTGAAGCCGACTGGCTGGTCATGGCTGCAATCTGGTCTGACGACTCGACGGACGATTTCGCGCTCACCGACAATACCTTGCGCGCACTGGGCTTGTTCCGCCATCTGCAGCAGAAGTACAACATCGGCCCCCAGCAGTATTCGGCGTTGATCTGTGAGATCAGTGTCTACGGCACCGACCGGGAAAGGCCGTTCTACGATCAACTGTTCGCCCCGGCTACGCTCGAAGACAGCGGCGGCGCACTGGCCGTCATGAAACTGGATGGGCAGGCATTCGACCCGCAATCCAACAACCCCGAGGACATTCTCACCGTCAAGCAACTGTGCCTGGCCTTCAAGGTCAGCGAGCCGGTGCTGTGCGCGGTGTTGAACAAGGTGATCAAGGCTCAGGGGCTGGACCAGCCCTTACGCTCGCTGGCAGTGGTTTCGGCGTGTTATCGCTTGACCCAACTGCCCCGCCTGTTCGGCTTGCCAGTCGAGGCCGGCTTGTTGGCCATTGCCCTGCTGGAGCAGGAGCAGCCTGCGTGCATGACGCAACTGGCCGGCTGGCCCCGCCTTGCAGCGGAGCCGTCAGAGGCGGATATCGTCGATGTGATCGTCGCCGTGATGGATACCGTGGAATGGCTGAAGCAGCAGCCCTGGAGCGTTGACCAACTGTACCTGGCGCTACAGACTGAGCTGCCGCTTTTACGCCCTCACTGCAAAACGATCTGTGAGGCCGTCATCTCCGATGAGTCCCAACTGCTGGCAGCGTTGCAACATGCCCTGCAGTTGGACAACGTGGCACAGGTACTACCACTGTTACGCTGGGTCGGCCTTGACACCAATGAGTTCCGTCGGCGCATAGCCACCCTCCAGCAATGCTACAACGGCCAACGTTTACCTATAGACGACTGTTTCACCGAAGACGACCTCAACGACTGGGCCTTGCTGGACCGCCACGCCGTTTTCGTGAAAATGCTCGGGCTCAGCGCTGGCACGATCACCAAACTGCTGGAAAAGCCTGAGTACTTCGATTTATTGGATGAGACGGGCACCGTTTTGCGCGAGCTTGATCTCAGCGTCGTGTATATGCTCAGCCGCTATAAAGCGCTACTGACAAGATGCCCGAGCACGCACAGCGAGAGCGCCTTGCTCGATTATCTGGCTGACAGAGCGAGCACCACCAGCGACCCTGTGAGCGCAGCCGATCAAGCCAAGGCCTGGGCCTCGCTGGAGGCCGTCCTTGGCGAAGCCAAGGGTAGCCTGGAGGGGCTGACGACGCTTTCACCGCCCGCCACGGTAGGCGAGCTCGACCGCCTGCTGCGGTTGCTGGATCTGTCGAAGCGGCATGGGTTGTCGGTCGATGCCTTGGTCGGACTTCGCCAACTGCCCGGCACCCACGACCATGCCCCGTTCCAACAAGCAGCCACAACCGTGCGGCAAAGTTGCACCGACAAGCAGCGCAAGGCGCTCGATGAGCAACTGAGCGTGGCGTGGCGCGATGCGCTGGTGAACTGGATGCTTGCCGTCTGGGTACCCGCCGACAGCCAGCGTAGCTGGATCAAGAGCCCTCAGGCATTGGCTGATTATCTGCTGATTGATACTCAGGTTTCCCACGAGCCGAAAACCACGCGCCTGATGTCGGCCATCGCCAGCGCGCAGCGTTACCTGCACCAGATCTACTCGCGCCAGGAAAAAGGTTACCGCGACACCCAGTTGAGCGAGGCCGAGCGCGACGAATGGCAGCTGTATGCCAGCCGTTACGAGAACTGGAAGTTGCGCCAGCAGGTGCGCAACGAGCCGCACAACTTTATCGACCCGACCCGCCGCATACGCAAGACCACAGCCTTCACCGAACTGGAGAATCTCCTGGCCCAGGGCAAGTGCCAGCCTCTGGATATCCAGCAAGCGATGGTGAGCTACTTGAGCAGCTTCGAGAAACTGAGCAACATCCAGCCGATTTCGGCCTATGTCGATGGGACCTCGCCACTCACCGACACCTATCACTTCATCGGCAAGAGCAATGTCGAGCCGGTGGAATACTACTGGCGCACCCTGGACATGAGCCAGCGCGACCAGAACAACGCGCCCAGTATGCTGGCGTGGGGAGAGTGGCAGAAGTTATCGCTGACGGTCAGCGGTGAGCTGGCGACGACGACGCTGCCGAACATCACCGGCTCGAACGACGACGATGCGCGCGAGCGAATCGAACTGATACGCCCCGTCATCATCGCCGGCCGTCGTTACGCCGTGTGGGTGGAGTGGGGGGCGACAGCCCTGGCAATGGGCAAAGACAACAAGCCCAGTGGTTATTACCCGTTGAAGGTCTGCTTTGCTTTCCAGCAAACCGATGGGGCCTGGAGCCCAGCTAACACATTGCTGCACCTGGACGGAACAGGCCCCGGGGCTGCCTTCGATTTCACGCAGAACGCGCCAAAGCAAACATTAGGCACCGCAGAGAACTACCCATCGCTCAGGACCAAGGCGTTCGTGCCAGGCTTGTGCGTAATGGTCAACACCATGGGGATTCGTCAGCATGATCCGTGGCTGACCGTGATGCTGTTCGATGCGCATCCGGATCATTTCGCGAAGGGCACTGCCAAGGCTGACTGGAAACCCGACCACGATTACTTCCTGGTCTCGAAGGACCTGCTGCTGCTCGAACCCAAGCATCTGGATACGCAACGCTCGGGCTCGCGCCCCATCGAAGCAGCCTTGGTCAAGGACTGGGTCCAGTTCTTCCATGATCCGCGGACGGTTCAGCATCCTTACGTCGGGGCCGTTTTGGCGCTGGAGGAACGTGACGAAGGGAGCGAAGCGTTTACATGGACCTCATATGCAGAAGCGTTGTTCAAGACTCGACTCGACGTCACAAACAAAGGGCGTGCAAACATTGAAGCAACATTGAAAGGCAATCACACAGAGCAGTTAATCACCGTAAAGTCAGACAGTCACTTTAAAACAAAAACAGGCCAATACGAACTCGAACGCAACATCATTAAAGGCACCTTTGACAACGAAGAAATAACTTTTGAGATCAACGAATTAATCACCTTCGACAAAACCCAAGAGAGCGACTCAACCGTTGAAATACTCAAACTTCACGAGCACTCAGGCCTCGAAAGAGGCCTTATCATATCGAGCCTCGCAGAGCACACCACCCTAACGCAAAACGAAGAAACGAAATATATATTACTTTCGACATCTCACAACTCAAAGAAAAACCTTTGGCTCGAGTTTCGTGAAATATGCGACTCTCTTTTCCATATCGACCAGGGATTATACATCACAACCACTCAGGACTGGGAAAGCCCTCGAAAACTCATCTCTTTATGCACACACCAAACTCTACTAAACGACTTCCAAATGCCGTACAAGAAGCGCGTTGTAGTCGCACGCGCAAAGGTCCTAAGAAGGAAGCTTAAAGTCGCTAGCGCTAAAAAAATCAGAGCCCTGCTGACCACCTCGATAGATCCCGACATTAAGCCTAACTGGGCACTGAGCCAACATGAGCAATCACTACTCAATGAGCTCAATCTGAACGATCTGAAGGATTTCGCTAAAAACGCCACAACCAAAGATGCCTTTCAAGCATTCAGCCGAACCCTGCTCAAGGTTCGCTACACCACCCAGAACGACTACAACCGCAAAATGGGCCTGGCCGAGGAAGGCGGAGCCGATACCCGCCTGTCTGTCGCCGACGCCATCGCGCGGGCCCGAACCAACAATAATGCAGATGTCATGAACGCCTACATCGACGAGGAAACCGCCGCCATACTCGCGGATATCGGCTCCGCGCCGAGCGGTATCGCACTGGACGCGGCCGTTCGCTTACGCCACCTGCACCCTGAGGCTTGCCGCAGAATCCTCTTGTGCCTCGATCCCAACCACTTGTTGGTATTGGAAGACGTACTCATTGCCGACGGCCGTGGCCAGATCGATTACCGGGTCCCGATCAGCAGCGAAATTACCCGGTTCACCCATAAGCTTGAGCTGTATGACGGCAGGGAACTGCTCGGCTCACTGTCCCAAGGGTATGCATTGAAAACCCTGGACGACGACGCTGTCCCCAGCGTCCAGATCCTGCGCAACAGCGAGCAGGCGCTGTACCTGGACCTGCATGAAGCCAACCGGAAGGCGCCCACCGGCCAAGCGCTGGCCATTCAGAGCCTGCGGCTCAACACCCTGTTCGGCAAGCAACTGGTTGCATTGGCCACTCAGTCCGTGGAAGCTGCGTTGTCGTGGCAAGCCCAATGCCTTCCCGAACCCCGGCTGGAAGCGGGCAGCACAGCTACCACCGTCGATTTTCGCGGTGCCAACGGCCTGTACTTCTGGGAACTGTTCTTCCACGCGCCCTTCCTGGTGGCCTGGCAACTGCGCCAGAACCGCGAGTATCGCGAGGCTTGGCGCTGGTGCACACGCTATCTGTTCGACCCCTACCGTACCTGGACCCCGAGCTCGGGCAACCATCCACCACTGTATTGGTTGAGCCAGCCGCTGAGCGCTCCCGCCGCCCATGGTACGGATGAGACGGTCAACGACCCCGACCTGCTGGGCTATGCCGCCCCCGAACGCTACCGCAAGGCCCTGCATCTGTTCGTGGCCGAGAGCTGGCAGCGCCAGGGCGACGACCTGTACCGCCAGTTGACCCGCGATACCCTGGTCGAGGCTGCGATCTGCTACGACAAGGCCCTGCGCCTGATCGGCGTGCTGCCGGAGCAATTTTCCACCGCCCCGGCACAGGCACTGTCGTTGGCCGATGCCCGAATCACGAATTTCGTACCACCGCTTAACGGCAAGCTGGTGGAGTTGCGCAACTTGCTGCGCAACCGCCTGTTCAACCTGCGCCACGGCCTGACCCTGGATGGCAAGCCGGCCTCAGTACTGCAGGATCCCAATGTGTTCAATCCGCCGAGTCTCGGCTATCCCAGCGCCAGTCTAGACACAGACCCGGCCATCCCCGTGGCGCGCCCCGTACCGCCCTGCCGCTACGCCGAGGTGCGCAAGAGCGCCGACGCAGCCGTACTGCAACTGATCGAACTGGGGCAGACGATGACGCGTTTCTACGATCGTGAGAGCGCCCTGCAACTGGCCGTGCTCGGCAAAGCCAACCTCATCAAGTTGCTCGACTTCCCTTATCGCCTGCAGGAGCAGGCGCTGGAATCGGCGAAACGAGGTCGGGATACCCTGCTCTCGAGCAAACAAATGATCCAGCAGCGTTTGAACTATTACCAAGGGCTGGTCGATGAAGGGATCACCGACCTGGAGCATGCATCGCGTGCATTCGGCTACATGTCACGGCTGTCTCTTGGCGTGGCAATCTCCATGGAGGCCACCTCAGGCGCCATCGATGCCGCCATTCCCACCGTCTTTGGTTTGGCGTTTGGTGGTAACCGACCGGGCAGGGGGGCCGCTGCAAGCGGAACCTGTTTCAGGATGTTTAGCGAAATAGCCGACATGACCAAGGACGAACTTCGCCTGCAGGCTGACTACCAACTCCGCGCTCAGGAGTGGCAATTCCAGGCAGATCAGGCGCAACTGGAGCTGCAGGTGCTGGAAAAGCAATTGCAGGAACAGGACATCCATGTCCGCGCCGCCGGGATCGCCGTTGAGGAAGCGAGGGCGACGCTAGCGGCACACCGCGCCGAATACGAAGTCATGACCACGGTCTTCTCGAGCCATCCGACCTACCTGTGGCTGATCGGAAGGTTGTCGGGCATCTACAGCAGTGCCTACGACGCCACAGTGTCGCTGTGCCTGATGGCAGAAGCCTGCCTGCAATACGAGTTGGGGGATTTCAGAAGCACCTGGATCCGTACCGACGGCTGGCTCGACAACTGGCGCGGCATGCTCGCCGGTGAAGCGCTGGAGCGCGACCTGATACAAATGGACGTGGCGGCGATCAGCAACAACGAACGCCCACTGGATATCCGCCTCGACCTATCGCTTTGTACTTGCATGGCCTGGACCACCGAAGAATTGCACAAGCATCTGAAGGCCGGCGAAGTGCCCTTCGACCTGACCGCCCGGCATTTCGACGAACAGTATCCAGGCCAGTACCTGCGACGGATCGAGCGAATCGTGCTGACGTTCAAGAACGGTAAGAAATCTTTGTCCGGCCCAGTCTCAGCCATGCTGACCCAGACCAAGAACATCGTCCTGCTCAGCAATGAAAGCGCAGGCGCGCAGCGACTCTACTCAGCCACCGAAGGTAGCGAGGACAGCTTGCTGCGTGACCTTCGACCGAACCAACAAGCGGCTATATGGTCGGCCAAGGAGACCACCCGAAACTTCGATCTGCAGCCCTCACCCAAGGATGAAACACGCTATCAACCCTTCGAGGGCACAGGCGCTATCTCGAGCTGGGTACTGTCGTTCCCGAACGCCGACCAGGCCAACAACAATAAAAGGGCGCCTCTGTATGATCCTGATGGTAATTGCCTGGTCACCGATATCGAGGTCGAGATCAGTTACACCGCAATGGATGGCGGGGAGTCGTTCAGAAAAGAGGTCAAAGCGCTAATGGCGAAGACCACAGCGGACGTAGATGCCAAAAACGGGGCTGGCAGAAAGCCAGAGACGGAAAATAAGGCCGACGCGGCATCCAGAAAGCCAGAGGCAGAACATAAAACCGACGCGGCAGCGACCGCCGAAGCAAAACGTAAAGCCGACGCAGCAGCAGCCGAAGCAAAACGAGCAGCCGACGCAGCGACTGCGGCCGAAGCAAAACGCCAGGCGCAGCTGGCCCAACAAGCCGCCAAGGCAAAACGCATCGCAGAGGCAGCCGAAAAAGCTGCCAAGGCAAAACGCGAAGCCGAAGCAGCCCAGAAAGCCGTCGAGGCTAAGCGCAAAGACGCCGCAACCGCTGCTGTCTCTGCAGCCAAACAAGACGAACTCGCGGCACAAAAGGCCGTCAACGCCGCCGAGGCCGATGCCAAGGTGCCCGTCCTTTCAACCCCCGAAGCGGCGGCTGAGGCCAAAAAAGCCAACGATGCCGTGAACGAAGCGCAAGAAGCTGCCAGGCGAGCAACAACAGCGCGGACAGCTGCCGACGCCGCAGCGAAATCCAAGCAGTATGAGGAAACCGTTACCCAGGCCAGCAAGGCAAAGCAAGCCGCCGAACAGGCGCAGAAGGCTGCGCAAAGTGCGGCCTCGGCGCGCAAAGCTGCAGAGTCTCTGAAAGCCAAAAAAGAAAAACTGGCAGAACTTGTGAAACAAGCGCAAGCATGGAAAGGCGTTGATAACATCAGAATTCACTACACAAGCCAATACGGTGCCAATCTGGCAACCGGCAAGTTACTAAGCATTGATGGTACCGAGGCAAAACTGGAAATACGAAGTTATTATAAGGTTAGTACCCTAACCATAAACACATCAGCAATCACCAACATCTCGAAGGGTCGATAGCACTTCCTCTCCCCCCAGACTCATACTGTCACCAGACGCAGGAGGCATCATGGATAACCTGAAAAAACTCAAAGTACTGCTCGCCAACAAGTACGGCAAGAAAATCAGCGACCTCAATAACGATACGCTTATCAGGGAAATAATTGGCAACGATAACAAGCTTGCACTTCATTTGAAAAGCGAATTTGACGTCGACCTGTCTGCCGGCGAACTGGAAAAGGGAGACACCATCGAGTCATTGGCCGATTTACTATGATGTTTTTTTGATCTGCACTCCTTCTCCTGCCTGACGGGTTGGCGGAGAAGGAGTTCGATTATCATCGCGCCCCAATTTCCGCCATGCTGATCTCGCGCATGCGGAACTTCTGCACCTTGCCGGTCACCGTCATCGGGAACGCTTCGACGAAGCGGAAATGCCGCGGCACCTTGAAGTGCGCGATGCGTGCCTTGCACCAGGCCTGCAAGTCCTCGACCGTGGCGCTGTGCCCGGGGTGCAGCTTGATCCAGGCCACGACCTCCTCACCATAGCGGCTGCAAGGGATGCCGATCACCTGAGCATCGGCAACCGCCGGGTGGGTATGGAAAAACTCCTCGAGCTCTCGCGGATAGATATTCTCGCCGCCGCGAATGATCATGTCCTTGTTGCGCCCGACGATGCGCACATAGCCCTGTTCGTCCATCACCGCCAGGTCACCCGTGCGCATCCAGCGCGCCGGATCGATCGCCTGTTGAGTGGCTTCGGGGTTATCCCAGTAACCGAGCATCACGCTGTAGCCGCGGGTGCAGAGCTCGCCGATCTCGCCACGCGGGACGATGGCGCCGTGCGCGTCCACCAGCTTGGTCTCCAGTTGCGGCTGCGTGCGCCCGACCGTGGTCACGCGCAGTTCCAGCTCGTCATCCGGGCCTGTCTGCAGCGACACCGGGCTGGTCTCGGTCATGCCGTAGGCGATCTGCACCTCACCCATGTGCATCTGCTCGATCACCCGGCGCATCACCTCGATCGGGCAGGTGGCACCGGCCATGATGCCGCTGCGCAGGGTCGAGAGGTCCAGGGTGCTGCGCGACGGGTGGTCGAGCATGGCGATGAACATGGTCGGCACGCCATAGAGGATGCTGGCACGCTCTTGGGCCACGGCCTGCAGCGTCAACTCGGGATCGAAGGCGTCGTTGGGGTAGATCATGGTGCTGCCGTGGGTGATGCAACCCAGGTTGGCCATGACCATGCCAAAGCAGTGGTACAGCGGCACCGGGATCACCATGCGGTCCCGTTCGCTCAGGCCCAGGCTTTCGCCGACCATGAAGCCGTTGTTGAGGATGTTGTAGTGGCTGAGCGTGGCGCCTTTCGGCGCGCCAGTGGTGCCGGAGGTGTACTGGATGTTCACCGCCTGGTCGAACTGCAAGCCCTGCTGCCTCGCCTGCAACGCCTGGGCATCGACCTGCCCTGCCCGTTCGGCCAGTGCATCCCAGGGCAGAAAGCCTTCGGGCGGGTGCGACGACAGGCTGATGACGCCCTGCAGGTCCGGCAGGCGTTCACTCGCCAGCGGCTGCGCACCCAGCTCGGGCAGCATTTCCTGGACCATCGCGTGATAGTCGGACGACTTGAAGGCATCGGCACACACCAGCCAGCTGCAGCCGGACTGACGCAACACATACTCCAGCTCGCCCACCCGGTACGCCGGGTTGATGTTGACCAGGATCGCGCCGACCTTCGCCGTGGCGATCTGCAGGATGCACCACTGGGCGCAGTTAGGCGCCCAGATACCGACGCGATCGCCACTGGCCACGCCCAGGGCAATCAGGGCCCTGGCATGCACCTCGACCTGCTCGGCCAACGCGCGCCAGCTATAGCGCAGGCCTTGGTGACGCACCACCAGGGCCTCGCGCTCGGGCCAGCGGGCGGCGGTGGCATCGAACGCCTGGCCGATGGTCTGGGTCAGCAGAGGCCGGTCCTGGCGGCCGCGGGTGTAGCTTGGTTGACTCATGAGTGTCCCTTCTTGTGGTTGTTCTGGGCATGACTGAAGCAAGCGGCAATTACTCTGGCGCAGATTTACGTTTACGTAAAGGTGATGTTCCAATTGACAGCCCGGAAAGGCAGGTTTACGTTAACGTCAACCACGAGCACCGACCCTGTGGGAGCGGACTTGCCCGCGATGAGGCCGGACCAGACAACAGCGCTGGCCGTTCTGACGGGCATCGCGGGCAAGCCCGCTCCCACAGGGTCGGTGCAGTACCTCGAATTTCAAGAACAACAAGGTGCCCCCATGCATTACCCGACCCTGAACTTCGCCCTGGGCGAGACCATCGACATGCTCCGCGACCAGGTACGCACCTTCGCTGCCGCCGAACTCGCCCCGCGCGCGGCGCAGATCGACCACGACAACCTGTTCCCCGCCGACATGTGGCGCAAGTTCGGCGACATGGGCCTGCTGGGCATCACCGTCGCGGAGGAATATGGCGGCGCAGGCCTGGGCTACCTGGCCCATGTGGTGTCGATGGAAGAGATCAGCCGTGCCTCGGCCTCGGTGGCACTGTCCTATGGCGCCCACTCCAACCTCTGCGTCAACCAGATCAACCGCAACGGCACCCATGAACAGAAGCTGAAGTACCTGCCCAAGCTGATCAGCGGCGAGCACATCGGCGCCCTGGCCATGAGCGAGCCCAATGCCGGCTCCGACGTGGTGTCGATGAAATTGCGCGCCGAGAAACGCGGCGACCGCTATGTACTCAACGGCAGCAAGACCTGGATCACCAACGGCCCCGACGCCAACACCTACGTGATCTACGCCAAGACCGACCTGGACAAGGGCCCGCACGGCATCAGCGCATTCATCGTCGAACGTGACTGGAAGGGCTTCTCGCGCAGCAACAAGTTCGACAAGCTGGGCATGCGCGGCTCCAACACCTGCGAGCTGTTCTTCGATGGCGTCGAAGTGCCGGAAGAAAACATCCTCGGCCAGCTCAATGGCGGTGTGCGTGTGCTGATGAGCGGCCTGGACTACGAGCGCGTGGTGCTCTCGGGCGGTCCGACCGGCATCATGCAGAGCTGCATGGACCTGGTGGTGCCCTACATCCACGATCGCAAGCAGTTCGGCCAGAGCATCGGCGAATTCCAGCTGATCCAGGGCAAGATCGCCGACATGTACACCCAGCTCAACGCCAGCCGCGCCTACCTCTACGCCGTGGCCCAGGCCTGCGACCGTGGCGAGACCACGCGCAAGGACGCCGCCGGGGTGATCCTCTACACCGCCGAACGCGCTACGCAGATGGCCCTGGAAGCGATCCAGATTCTCGGCGGCAACGGCTACATCAATGAATTCCCGGCCGGCCGCCTGCTGCGTGACGCCAAACTCTACGAGATCGGTGCCGGCACCAGCGAAATTCGCCGGATGCTGATCGGTCGCGAACTGTTCAACGAAACCCGCTGAGTACAAGGAGCTGGCGTCCATGGCTACCCTGCACACCCAGATCAACCCGCGCTCGGCTGAGTTCGCCAGCAACAGCGCGGCCATGCTCGAACAGGTCGATGCCCTGCGCACCCTGCTGGCCCAGGTCAGCCAGGGCGGCGGGCCCAAGGCCCAGCAGCGCCATACCTCGCGCGGCAAGCTGCTGCCGCGCGAGCGCATCGACCGCCTGCTCGACCCGGGCTCGGCGTTTCTCGAGATCGGCCAGCTCGCCGCCCATGAGGTGTATGGCGAAGACGTGCCGGCAGCAGGCGTGATCGCCGGCATCGGCCGCGTCGAAGGGGTCGAGTGCATGATCGTGGCCAACGACGCCACGGTCAAAGGCGGCTCCTACTACCCGCTGACCGTGAAGAAACACCTGCGCGCGCAGACCATCGCCCTGCAGAATCGCCTGCCGTGCATCTATCTGGTCGACTCCGGCGGCGCCAACCTGCCACGCCAGGACGAAGTGTTCCCGGATCGTGAGCACTTCGGACGGATCTTCTTCAACCAGGCCAACATGAGCGCCCTCGGCATTGCGCAGATCGCCGTGGTGATGGGCTCGTGCACCGCAGGTGGCGCCTATGTGCCGGCGATGGCCGACGAAGCGATCATGGTGCGCCAGCAGGCGACCATCTTCCTCGCCGGCCCGCCGCTGGTGAAGGCCGCCACCGGCGAGGTGGTGAGCGCCGAAGACCTGGGCGGCGCCGATGTGCATTGCCGCACCAGCGGCGTGGCCGACCACTATGCCGACAACGACGAGCATGCCCTGGCGATCGCCCGGCGCAGCGTGGCCAACCTCAACTGGCACAAACTCGGGCGCCTGCAATGCCAGGCACCGATCGAACCGCTGTACGACGCCCAGGAGCTGTACGGCGTGGTGCCGGCCGATGCCAAGCAACCGTTCGATGTGCGCGAGATCATCGCGCGCCTGGTCGATGGCTCCGTGTTCGATGAATTCAAGGCCCTGTTCGGCACCACCCTGGTGTGCGGTTTCGCCCACCTGCACGGCTACCCGGTAGCGATCCTGGCCAACAACGGCATCCTCTTCGCCGAGGCTGCGCAAAAAGGCGCGCACTTCATCGAACTGGCCTGCCAACGCGGCATCCCGCTGTTGTTCCTGCAGAACATCACGGGATTCATGGTCGGCAAGAAATACGAGGAAGGCGGTATCGCCAAGCACGGCGCCAAGCTGGTAACCGCAGTGGCCTGCGCCCAGGTGCCGAAGTTCACGGTGATCATCGGCGGCAGCTTCGGTGCTGGCAACTACGGCATGTGCGGGCGCGCCTACGATCCGCGCTTCCTGTGGATGTGGCCTAACGCGCGAATTGGCGTGATGGGCGCCGAACAGGCCGCTGGCGTGCTGGCCCAGGTCAAGCGCGAGCAGAGCGAGCGCAGTGGCGAGGTGTTCAGCGCCGAGGACGAAAAGCAGCTCAAGCAGCCGATCCTCGACCAGTACGAGCGCCAGGGCCACCCCTACTATTCCAGCGCCCGGCTGTGGGATGACGGCGTCATCGACCCGGCGCAAACCCGTGAAGTGCTGAGCCTTGCCTTGTCCGCTGCGCTGAACGCCCCGATCGAACAGAGCCGCTTCGGCATTTTCCGGATGTGACCCATGAGCGATTTTGCCACCCTCGAAGTGATAAAGGACCCTCGCGGCTTCGCCACCCTGTGGCTGAGCCGGGAAGACAAGAACAACGCCTTCAACGCCCAGATGATTCGCGAGCTGATCGTTGCCATCGACCAACTGGGCGAAGACAGCCGCCTGCGCTTCGTGCTGCTGCGTGGCCGTGGCCGGCACTTCAGCGCCGGTGCTGACCTGGCCTGGATGCAGCAGTCGGCGCAATTGGACTTCAATACCAACCTGGACGACGCCCATGAACTGGGCGAGCTGATGTATGCGCTGCATCGCCTCAAGGCGCCGACCCTGGCCGTGGTCCAGGGCGCCGCATTCGGTGGTGCGCTGGGCCTGATCAGTTGCTGCGACATGGCGATCGGCGCTGAAGATGCACAGCTGTGTCTGTCGGAGGTCCGCATCGGCCTGGCACCGGCAGTGATCAGCCCGTTCGTGGTCAAGGCCATCGGTGAGCGTGCCGCTCGCCGCTATGCCCTGACCGCCGAGCGCTTCAGTGGTGCGCGCGCCCGCGAGCTGGGCCTGCTGGCCGAGGTGTACCCTGCCAGCGAACTGGACACCCAGGTCCAGGCCTGGATCGACAACCTGCTGCTCAACAGCCCTCAGGCCCTGCGCGCCACCAAGGACCTGCTGCGCGAGGTGGACGATGGCGAACTGAGCCCTGCCCTGCGCCGCTACACCGAGAACACCATCGCCCGCATTCGTGTCAGCCCCGAAGGCCAGGAGGGCCTGAGCGCCTTCCTGGAAAAACGCCGCCCCGCCTGGCAGCCCGTCGACAAGGAACCTCGCCCATGAGCCACCCCCCGCTGACCACCCTGCTGGTCGCCAACCGCGGCGAGATCGCCTGTCGGGTGATGCGCACCGCCAAGGCCATGGGCCTGACCACCGTCGCAGTGCACAGCGCCACCGACCGTGACGCCCGGCACAGCCGCGAAGCCGATATCCGCGTCGACCTGGGCGGCACCAAGGCCGCCGACAGCTACCTGGTGATCGACAAGCTGATCGCTGCAGCCAAGGCCAGTGGCGCACAGGCGATCCATCCCGGCTACGGCTTTCTTTCCGAGAACGCAGGCTTTGCCCGCGCCATCGAGCAGGCCGGGCTGATCTTCCTCGGCCCACCGGCCAGCGCCATCGATGCCATGGGCAGCAAGTCGGCGGCCAAGGCCCTGATGGAAGCCGCCGGGGTGCCGCTGGTGCCCGGCTATCACGGTGACGCCCAGGACCTGGAGACCTTCCGTGCCGCTGCCGAACGCATTGGTTATCCGGTGCTGCTCAAGGCCAGTGCCGGGGGTGGCGGCAAGGGCATGAAGGTGGTCGAGCAGGAGAGCGAGCTGGCCGACGCCCTGGCCTCGGCACAACGCGAGGCGCAATCGTCGTTCGGCGATGCGCGAATGTTGGTGGAAAAGTACGTGCTCAAGCCTCGGCACGTGGAAATCCAGGTGTTCGCCGACCAACACGGCCATTGCCTGTACCTCAACGAACGCGACTGCTCGATCCAGCGTCGCCACCAGAAGGTTGTCGAAGAGGCTCCGGCCCCAGGCTTGTCGGCGCAACTGCGCCAAGCCATGGGTGAGGCGGCGGTGCGCGCGGCCCAGGCCATCGGTTATGTCGGCGCTGGCACCGTGGAGTTCCTGCTCGATGCCCGCGGCGAGTTCTTCTTCATGGAAATGAACACCCGCCTGCAGGTCGAACACCCGGTCACCGAGGCGATCACCGGGCTGGACCTGGTGGCCTGGCAGATCCGTGTCGCTTGCGGCGAGGCCTTGCCGATCACCCAGGAGCAGGTGCCGCTGGTTGGCCATGCCATCGAGGTGCGGCTGTATGCGGAAGATCCGGCCAATGACTTCCTGCCGGCCACCGGCACCCTGGCGCTGTACCGCGAATCGGCGCCAGGCGAAGGGCGCCGGGTCGACAGCGGGGTCAGCGAGGGCGATGTGATCTCGCCGTTCTACGACCCGATGCTGGGCAAGCTGATCGCCTGGGGACAGGATCGTGAACAGGCGCGCTTGCGACTACTGGCCATGCTCGACGAGTTCGCCATCGGCGGCTTGAAAACCAACATCGCCTTCCTGCGGCGCATCCTCGCCCATCCGGCCTTCGCGGCCGCCGAACTGGATACCGGCTTCATTGGCCGTCATCACGGAGTGCTGCTGCCCGCCACCGGCGAGCGTCCGGCGCTGTTCTGGCAAGCCGCTGCCGAAGCCTGGCTGCAGAGCGGCTCGCCACGACGTCGCACAGACGACGGCAACTCGCCCTGGGCCCGCTGCGATGGCTTGCGCCTGGGCCTGCCAGCCCGCAGCAGCCTGCATCTGTCATGCGAGGGTCAGGACCAGGCCGTGGCGCTGCAGAACAGCGCGCCCTCAGCGTTCCATTTGTTCGGCGAGCAACTGGTGCAGGACCAGGATGGCCTGCGGCGGCGCTACCTGGCCATTCGTCGCGAGGGCGTGCTGTACCTGCAATGGGCGGGCGAACTGCACGCAGTCACGGCATTCGATCCGATTGCCGCCGCCGAGGCCAGCCATGGCCATCAGGGGGGGCTTGGCGCGCCCATGAACGGCAGCATCGTGCGCGTGCTGGTCGAAGCGGGTCAGGCAGTGGAAGCCGGAACGGCGCTGGTGGTGCTGGAGGCAATGAAGATGGAGCACAGTATTCGTGCACCGCAGGCGGGGATCGTGAAGGCGCTGTTCTGCCAGGAAGGCGACATGGTCAGCGAAGGGACGGTGCTGGTGGAACTGGAAGAGAGCTGAGGGGCCTGCAGGAGCGGCCATGTGCCGCTCCTGCAGGGATTGCGCTGGTTTTCCGCGCCTGGATGAAGACTAGCCGCATGACATGGCCGGGCGGGCTCAATGCCGCCCGTGCGACCTCACCACCACGCCCAGCACTTCGAAATCCTCGCCGCACAGCAGCTTCGGGTAGGTCGGGTTCAACGGTTTGAGATACCGCTGCCCGCCATCCTCGACCAACTGCCGGAACATCGCCGAGGTGCCCTTCTGCCGGGCGATCACCAGTTTGCCTGGCGCCGCCGGCACCCCAGGATCCACCAGCACCAGCGTTTGCTCGGGCACGCTGGGGCCGGTGGCGGCGCTCATCAGGTCGCCTTCGACCGGCAACCAGAATGCCTTGCCCAGCGCCGGGTAGTCGGTCTGCTCATAGACGATGCACCCCTCGGGCCACGGCCCCTCCAGCTCGGTCCAGGCCAGCACCGGATAGCGGAAGCACATGATGTACTGCAGCAGGTCGTCGTCATCCCCGCCTGCCTCGGCGGCGTAGGCGCCATTGGGCTCGGCCAGTTGGTCGATGCGTACCATGCGCAGCGAAACATGCAGGTGCGCCATCCCCAGGGCCTGCAGGACCTGGTTCATCATGCCCACCTTCGGCTGACGGGTGCCACGCAGCCAATGGCCGACACCGCCCTGGGTCACCCCAACACGTTCGGCGAGTTGTTCCTGCGAAAGCCCCAGCTCCCGCATCCTTTGCTTGACCAGCGCGATCCATTTTTCCATCGCCCGCACGATACGGACTGCCCATCAGCGCTCAATACACATATTGTATTATTAATCTGATAGGCATAAGTACTTTTCGTATTAGTATTCGAGTGTACTGATTTCCCTATCACGCTCAACAGGTAACAGGATGAAACCGATGACACATCCAGAAAAGGATTTGGACAGCGAGGCCGCGCGTCGCACGCTCGATTACTACCTCAACCCGACGCCCCCCCACACCAGCATCGACAGCGTGCCCTGGACCCTTCGCGAGGAGGTCTCCCCAGAGCAGGCCAGCGCCCACGCCATGGCCCTGCTGCGCTGCGCAGCAGCCACGGCACAAGAGACCGGCAGCCACCAACAGGGCACGACCCGCGAGGTGCTGTTCGCATTGATGCATATGGTGAACATGGCCCGCGCGATGCTGGAGCAACGGCGTGCGCCACAAGGGCTGTGAAAGACGGGAGTACGTGATGACCGGGTAACTGACACTGCCCGGTTGCCGGACAGAGGAAGTGCGCAAGAAATTATTTTTCTGGAGGACAGAAAAATCATTTGACTTGCAAATGATAACGATTATTATTGCACTCAGCAGGTCGCGAGACCCGCTGGATAACCTGGAGCCCTCAGGTCGGGCGCTCAGATTATCTCCTCATCAGGCTAATCACGGTTTTTGACCCGGCTTTTTGCCGGGTCATTTTTTTTGGCTCTTCAGGCTAATGAAGAAGGGTTACCGCGTTGAATGGTCGCGATGATAGCAAAGGTGTGTCAATTCGTGAATGCGTGTTACAGCGTTTTGCACAAACAGCACTTGAGAATCAATCTCGTTAAGATTAAGCTGCCTGCGCATCAGGGAGGATGCCCCCTCTCCCCCTCTTCTCGCGCAAGGAGCCGTCCATGACCCGTCTGCTGCTGCCCCTCGAGCATGGCCCGCAAGTCGCCCGCCCGCCTACCGAAGACACGTTGCTGCATGGCCTCAGGCGCTTGCCACGCCGGGTTCAGCAGGTGTTTCTGCTCAATCGCCTCGACCAGCTCGGCATTGCCGACATTGCTGCCCGCCTCGACCTGCCCCTGCTGACCATCGAACGCCATCTCTTCCAGGCACTGCAAAGCGCATTGCCACGTGGCGACCGCCTGGCCAGCATTGCCGGCCAATGGTACGTGCGCCTGCAAAGCCCGGAGGCGACAACCTGCGAGCGCATCGATTTCCGCCGTTGGCTGGACGCCGCGCCGCAGCACCTGCAGGCCTTTGAGCAGATCGAACTGTGCTGGCGCAGCCTGCTGGCTCCAGCTCGCCAGTTGGGCCAGGATGGCGGGTATCGCAATGGCCGTGCCGCGTTATCGCTGGGCGGGTGTTCGATTGCCGTAGGCCTGGGCGTTGCCGCATTGATCGCCCTCGGGCTGCTCGCCTGATACGCAGGCGCCGCCCTCGCGCGGGAGCTTGTCGCGTAAAGGGGCCAGCAAAGACACCCCACCTGTCGTTGAGCTACAGTAGCGTCACAACAAAGCCACAGGAGTCTGGCAATGACCGTGACGCTGTCCCCACTGCAGATCGACTGCGATTTCGATTCCGGCAATATCCAGGTACTGGATGCCAGTGACCCGCGCCAGGTGCGCCTGGCCATCCGCCCCGACACCCACAGCGGCCACTTCCAGTGGTTCCATTTCAAGGTGAGCGGCCTGACGGTCGGCCAGACCCACCGCTTCAGCCTCGACAACGCCCATGAGTCCTCCTACAAGAACGCCTGGGACGGCTACCACGCCGTGGCGTCGTACGACCAGCAGAACTGGTTCCGCGTACCCAGCAGCTTCGACGGCAAGGCCCTGGCGTTCGATTTCACGGCCGAACAGCCACAGGCTTGGTTCGCCTATTTCGAACCCTACCCACGCGCGCGCCACAACCAGCTCATCGAGCGGGCCCGGCATATTCCCGGCGTCACGCTGCTGGCCAGCGGTCGTAGCGTGCAGGGCCGCGACATCCCGCTGCTGCGTGCCGGTGATGGCGCCGACGGCAAGCGCAAACTGTGGATCATCGCCCAGCAGCACCCCGGTGAACACATGGCCGAGTGGTTCATGGAGGGCGTGATCGACTGCCTTGAGAGCAACGATGCAACGGTCCAGCGCCTGCTTGCCCAAGCCGACCTGTACCTGATCCCCAACATGAACCCTGACGGCGCCTTCCTCGGCCATCTGCGCACCAACTTCAAGGGTAAGGACCTCAACCGTGCCTGGCAGGACGCCAGTGTCGAGCTCAGCCCGGAGGTGTTCTTCGCCCAGAGCCAGATGAAGCAGTACGGCGTGGATGCCTTCGTCGACGCCCATGGCGACGAGGAAATCCCCCATGTATTCACCGCGGCCTGCGAAGGCAACCCGGGCTACACACCACGCATCGCCAAGCTGGAGGAGCAGTTTCGTAGCACCCTGTGCAGCGTGACCAAAGACTTCCAGACCGTCCACGGCTACACCCGCGACCAGCCTGGCCAAGCGAACATGACGCTGGCCTGCAATGCGGTCGGGCAGGCCTACGACTGCCTGTCGCTGACCTTGGAAATGCCGTTCAAGGACCACGACGACAACCCCGACGCCAAGTGCGGCTGGTCGGGCGCGCGCTCCAAGAAGTTGGCAGGCGCAGTGCTGGAAACGTTGGAAAAGATGGTCAAGGAGTTGCGCTGATCCGCAAGACAGCGGCCCATTGATCCGCTCAGAACTGCACGTCGAGAATCACGCTGTCGGTGTAGGTTTCTGCAGGCGGCGTCGCCTGGTCGGTGTAGACCTTGGCGTTGTAGTTGAACACCTGGCTGCCGGTGCCCGTGCCGGCACCAGGGTTCACGTTGGCGTCGCTGCTCGCGCGCCGGGCCGCGCCCACCGATCCCCAGCGCACGGTGCCAGCGCTCTTGAAGATGTCGTAGGCCAGGTAGTTGTTGGCCGTGGACTTCATCCGCCGACGCCCACCCGACACGTTCTGCCCATCGTCCAGCCCGACCGTGTAGTTGCTGCCCTTGGTACAGGCGATGTTGATGCTCTGGTTCACCGTCGCAAACCCGGCCACCACCGGCGCACTGGCAAAACTGATGTTGGGGGTGGTGATCTGGCAGTCGTTGCTGACGGTAAGCGTCACTGTCAGGGTCTGCGTACCGCTGCCAATATCCCGTCCCAGGCAGATACCGCCCAGGCCGATGCCTGAGCAATAGTTCCAGTCCCAGAAGATCGACAGGGTCTCGGTGTAGACCCCGGCCGCAACGTTGGCCCCCACCACGGTGCGCAGGTACAGCGGCACCGACTTGGGCGAGGTGCCGTTGAGCAGCCCCAGGGCGTCGATGATGCCGTTGGGGACGAAATCGAAACGCGTGCCGCGGGTGATCGGAAAGTTGGTGGTGTTGTTGGCGTAGATCGTATAGGGGATGACATCGCCAGTCGGGCCGACCATGCCCGTGCTGGCGGAGGTGATGGTGGCGTAGAAATGGTCGTTGCTGGTCAACAGCGACAACAGTGAGCCGGTGCAGGACAGCCCGGCATTGGTGGTCGAAGCCGGTTGCACCGTGGTGCGCACCAGCGTCGAATTGATCGTGCCGAAGGACGCAGGCACCGTGGCCCCCACCGAACAGGCCGACCACGCCTGAGCGCAACCGGCACACAGGCCGAGCCCCAGCACCACCCTGCCCAGGGCATTCATCGGCACACCAGAGGGCCGATCAGCGGAATCGCCCCTTCCCCTTCAGGCAGGTCGAATTCGACCTGGCACTGGCCGCCATCAGCGACTTCGACCTGCAGGCGATTGTGCGCCGACAGGTTCTCCAGGTAGACCAGGCCATCCCACCCCACCACGGCCTCGCTGCCGCCCTGGATGCCCCTCACCCGGCTGCCCAGCTTGAGCTCCTGCTGGTTGGCATCGACCAGCACGATGCTCGCTGCCAGCACCCGCTTGAGCGGGAACTCCAACAGATAGCCACTGCCCCGACGCACCGCGACGCGTTGTTCGACCGTCGAAGCCATCACATCGGCGGGCAGCTCCATTGGATCGATCTCGTACTTGCCACGGTAGTAACCGCTGCTGTACGGGACCAGCAGGTGGCCATTGCGGTCGGTGCGACCGACCATCTGGTTCTCGTAGCGCACCGGCACATCGGCGTAGCCACTGGTGCTGACAACCACGAACGCATCATCGATACGGTTGGCGGCGAACATGCCCGAGTCCATCAGCACCAGCGAACCGCTGGCATCGGCCCAGCGGGTCATCTCCTCGCTGCTGCCATAGACCCCCGCCTGCAGCTGCACGGACTGCAGGCGCCAGGTCACATCGGCCTGCCGATAGGCGCCGCGATCCCCCCCATTGGCGTAGCCAAGGTTGTAACCCACACCGCCACCCACTGGCACTGCGCGGCTGTAGTTGACGCGCTGCAGGTCCTGGCCGTCCTTGCTGCGCTCGGCGCTGAAGGCCAGGGTGCCATGGGTATCGAACGGGACCACCAGTTGTGCCTGCACTGCCCACTGGCTGTCACCGACATCGCGGTTGGCCGACAGGTACAGGCTGCTGTTGCGCCACAACGGCTTGCTCCAGCTCAGGTTGATCAGCCGCGTGCGCGAGCCATCCCCCGCGCGCACGTCGAAATAGCCAGCACCGACGCTGCCGTAGCGATCCAGGTTCAGGCTTACGGTCGCCTGCTCGCTGCGCGTGCTCAGGCGGGTATAGGGATTGTCGACCAGCGTCAGGTCGGCATAATCGCCATGGCGCTCGATCCGCTGGTAGTTGAAGCCGATACGTCGGCTGTTGTACTGGTAACCCAAAGCCACCTGCTGCCCTGTGTCGCCCTCGAAACGGCTCTGCGCCACGGCGGCGTTGAGCACACCGAAGGTCCCCAGGCGCAGGTTGCCACCCAGGCCACCGAGCATCATCGACTCGGCCGTTTCGGCGTGGGTTTCGAGGGTGAAGTAATCGGACACACCATGGCGCAAGCTCGCCGATGCCACTGCGGGCCCGTAGCCGAAGTCCTTCACGGCATAGTCACGGCGAAGGCTACCGGCAGCCACCGAAAAGTCCGACAGCCCCTCGGCCAGCAAGCTGCTGGTCACGTAGAACGGCAAGGTCGTCGAGACCTGGCGCCCGAGCGCATCGGTGGTCACCACCACGGCTTCACCGGCACCGTTGATGAACGGCACGTTGGTGAGTGTGTAGGGCCCCGGTTGCAGATCGGTGGTGCTGGTCTTGTAGCCATTGATGAACAGATCCAGCGACGTGGGTACCGCCGCCTCTCCGGCAAAGGCCGGCAGCGGATAGGTGACCAGGTCCGGGCGTGCGGCAAAGTCTCGGGAAACCTGCAAGCCGCCCACCCGCACCGAGCTGCTCCAGGGCAAGGCGCTGGTGACCAGATCGCCTGCCTCGTAGGTCAACAGGCGCTGCTCGTCGGTGAAACGCCAGGTGGTGTCGTAGCGCAGAAAGCCTTCGCGGCTCTGATTCCGGGGGGCACCGTTGAATGACTCACGCCACTGCCCGGTGGTGGAGAAGGTGCCCCAACTGTCGAACACCCGCAGCTCGTTCCAGGCGGCGAGATAGGTGCCGGCATCATCGGTGTCGTTCAGGTACAGGTCATAGTTGAGCAAGGCGCCGAAACTACTGCGCGCATCGCTGGCCGGATACAGGTTGCGTCCACCGAACTGCTGGTCGGGCAGCCACGCCGGCGGCACCTGCAGCAGCAGGCGCTGGTTTGGGCTGTCGTAGTCCACATGCAGGCCGACGATGCTCTCCAGCGCCACCTCCCCCTGAGGATCGCCCGGCACCAGGATGCCCGCCGCACGCAGCGCATCGCTGGCCAGGTACAGTCGCCCGGCACGCTGCTGCACCGGCACCAGCTCAGCCTTGAGCACCTGATTCACCAGCAGGTCCAGGTACAGGGTGGCATCGGCAATCGCGGTGCTTTCTGTCGGGGGTGGCGGCAGATCGGCGGCCACGCCCAGCATCGGCCCCAGCATCGCCAGGCCCAGCCACCACCGGCGCGTCGTCCGCCGCCAGCCACTCACACACGGTTTCCAACCATCGGCGGGTCCTCCCTGGCCCCTCCACTACCCGCGTTTGCAGGTCACTGCCCTTGGCGGATGGCCTGAGCCACCTCCTGGCCATTGACCCGTCCCTTGAGCACGCTGCTCGCGCCCAGTTCGGTCGGTGCCGGCCAGCGCATGCTGGCCCCCGGCAGCACATAACCCAGCAGCCCCTCGACCAGCGGCTTCTGCTGGCCCCCTTGCTGCAGCACCACATCGGTGAGGCGCGCATGCACCGGCCCGGTATTGCGCAGCTCGATATACGGCTTGCCCTGTACCGTCACTGCACGCCAGCTCAATTGAGGCTTGCCGACACCTTCGGCGCTGCGCTTGCCCTCCGGGTCGGGCTTGCCCCACAGGCCTTCGCCATACACGAACAGCGGCACCGAATAGCGCATCTGCAGGCGAATGGCTGCCTTCGGCCCTTCGGTGCTGGCATCGGCCGGTGTTGGCGAGGGGATCTCGTCGATGATGATCCGGTAGGCTTGCTCCTGGCCCACCGGCGAGCTGCCGGTGCGGGTCAGCCGGATCAGTTGCTTCTGACCTGGCGGGATATTGGCCACAGGGGGGCTGCCGATGATCTCGCGCTGCGCCTGGAACTGCTCCTGATAATCGCCCTGGCGCCAGGCGAACACCCGCACCTGCAGGCTGGCCGGCGCGCTACCGCGGTTCTCCAGCCATAGCGCGCCGGCCTTCTGGTCGGCCTCGAGCACCGGATCGATCGGCCAGATCAGCACCGACGTCGCGGCTGCCACCGGCAGGCTGGCCAGCAGCAATGCCCCGATGATGATGTTCCGCGCCGTGTTCGCGCCTGCCCCCATGCCGCTCTCCTCTGTCTTGTCGATAGCCGTGCCTGGACGTGCGGATCAGCATCACCAGGTCACTGTCACTTGCACTACATCGGTGTAGGTCCCCGCCGGCACATTGCCGGGCAACTGGGTGCGGCCATACACCGGCAACTTGATCGCCGTCGGATCGCTATAGCTCACCGGCACGCTGGTGCCGATGGTCAGGGCCTGGCTCAACGCCGCATCGCGAAACAGCTGGTAGGCCACCAACTGCGTGCCGCCACTGCGCTTGAGATTGCGCGTGCCGCTGGCACTGTTCTGCCCGCCATCGAGGCTCATGCCAAGGGTCACGCCCGGCGTACATTGAAAGGTCACCGTGGTGCCGCCCAGCGCGGTGCTCAGGGTGGCGGTGGACAGCGCCGACTGGGTGCCGAAATCGAGTACGCCGTAGGCGCTCACGCCGCCGACCACCAGGCAGCCTGCGGTGATCTGCGCACTGACCTGGAAGGTACTGGTGGTCGCTGCCGTCGAAGGCGACGTCCACACCAGCCACAGGCCCGCCAGCAGTGCGTGGGGCCAACCGAGCATGAGTCAGAAGGTCAGCTCGACCGCGACCGTGTCGGTGTACACCCCGGCCGGCAGGCCCGCCTTGCCACGCGCCTGGCCGTAGAGGTTGACGGTCTGGGCGACACCGGTGCTGGTCGGCAGCGTGATGGTGCCGTCGATGGCCAGCAGTTGAGTACGACCGGTATCGGTGTAGAAGTCGTACGGTACGAAGTTGCCAGCGCCGTCGGCCAGCGCGCGCGTCCCGCCGCTGGATGCACCGTCGTGGGCACCGGCCCGCACCCGGATCGCCGGCACCGTGCCAGCCGAGCAGAGAATGCTCATGGCCCCGCCGCCGCCACCGAGCACCTGGCCATTGGCAGTGGTGAACAGAGCATCCTGGGTGCCGAAGTTCAGGCTACCGAAATTGAGCCCGGAGGTGCCGGCGCTGCCATTGACCTGGCAGGCCGAGATCAACGTCAAGGTCGAGTTGATCGTCCCGGTCACGGTGGCCGCTTGGGCCTGGGCCGCCAGGGCGAGACCCAGGGCGGTAAGGATGCAGCGAATCGATGTGCTTGCCATGGGAATCTCCTTGCGTTTTACCAGTCCAGGGTTACTCGAAGGGTGTCGCGGTACAGCCCGGCCGGCAGCGCGCGCGGCTGGGCGACGACCACGCCGTAGATCGGGACGGGCACCTGCTGGGTGCCTTGGATGGTGAAGGTGCGCGCCTGGCCGATGCCGTATCGGGTGTTGCCGCCCGGGTCGATAGCCAGCTGGTAAGGGATGAGCACGCGCCCGTTGCTCAGTTGTCGCACACCCCCTGCGCCATTGCGTCCTTCGTCGATGCGCACGCTGAAAGCGCGCACCTGAGGCGTGCAACTGATCTGCAGGCTGCCCTGCCCGCCCGCATCATCCACGCGGGTGCGCAGCGGACCATCCCAGCTCGGGGCCTGCGAGCCAAAGTCCATCAGCCCGGGATTGGCGAGGGTCGCCGGTTGCTGGTCGCTGCTGATCTGGCAGGCAGAGCTGATCACCAGGCGCGCCTGGATGAATCCCGTGGTGCTGCCATGCACCGAGGCACCGGGCAGCAGCAATGGGCCGAGGGTCAACAGCAGCAAAGAAGTACGGTTCATGTCGGCGCGTCCTTGCGCATGTGGGTCCGCTCCCTACCAGGTGACCGTGACTTTGACCAGGTCGGTGTACAGCCCGGCTTTCGGTACCCAGGCCAGTCGATCGATGCGCGCGTACAAGGGCAGCTCCACCGAACCGCTGTCCGGCACCCGCGCCGATTGTGCGACGTCCACGGCCAGTGGCTCACGCCAGGCAGCGTCGCGATAGAGGCGATAGGGAATGGGGCGCGCCTGCCGATCAGCGTCGCCCAGATAACGCAACTCGCCCACGCCGCCATGCTGGCCGCCATCGACCTTGACTTGATACGGCGTATCGGGATTACACTCCAGGCGAGGCGGGCGTTGGGCAAGCAGTATGCCGCTCAGTGGCGCATCAGGGCCGTCCAGGCGCGCGGCACTGCCCAGGTCGATTCGACCCAGGGCCTGTGCACCCGCGTCGCGCGGTTGGTTCACCAGCATGCAGCCTCGCTGCACCTGGACCCGCACTTCGACGAGAAAATCCGCCGCTACGGCACCACCACTCAACAACAGGCCCAACAGCGAGGCCAGCAAGCGCTCCGTCACCGAATCTCCCTTCCAGTGTTCCCTGTGCTGTCTTGAGCGTAGCAGTAGGATTGGATCCTGCTAGCGCGCGGGAATTTTCCAGGATTGGCAGCCCTCGGCTAAGCCTTGCCCTAGGGCCTGCAACGGGAAACTTATACAAATTTCAGCGTCACATAGAACCTCCCCGAGCAATAGCCCTCAAATGGCCATGACCCCGGCGAACATGCTGACTTTCTGATACCTTGCACAGTACACACTTTGTGCCAGACGCCTATGGCCACCGCTTGCGGCCACGACGGGAGAGCTTTTCTTGACCACCGCCCAGAACGCCTTCGATCAAGCCGTGGAACGCTGCGCCCAGGAGCCCATCCAGATTCCAGGCAGCATCCGGCCCCACGGCTTTCTGCTGGTACTCGACGAACAGGATCTGCGCATCCTGCAGGGCAGCGAGAACGCCGAGCGCTGGCTAGGCATCCCCACCCCAGCACTGATCGGCTGCACCCTGCCCGAGCTGATGGATCAAGGCTTCGATGCCCGTCGCCAGTTTGCGCGCCTGCCCCAGGACGAAATCTTTCCCTTCCACATCGGCGACGTGAAACTGCGTGAAGGTGCGCCCTGCGCCGAGCATCTGCGCCTGCTGGTACACCGCCACGACCAGGTATTGATCGCCGAATTCGAGCCCTGTGGCCCGGCCGACTCCCTGAGTGAACACGACGACTACTATCCCCTGGTGCGCGCCTTCGTCAGCAGCCTGCACCAGGCCACGAGCATCGAGGAACTGCTCCAGCAGTCGGTGCTGCAGATCAAGCGCATCACCGGTTTCGGTCGGGTCAAGGCGTATCGCTTCGATGCCGAGGGCAACGGCCAGGTACTCGCCGAAGCTGCCGACCCCGGCTATCCAAGCTACCTGGGGCTGTGCTTCCCGGCCTCGGACATTCCGCGCCAGGCTCGCGAGCTGTACAGGATCAACCGTATCCGCCTGATCGAGGATGCCAACTACCAGGCCTCACCCTTGATTCCCAGCCACAACCCTCGCACCGGCAAGCCGCTGGACATGAGCTTCGCGGCGCTGCGCAGCGTCTCGCCCGTGCACCTGCAATACATGCGTAACATGGGCACGCTGGCGTCGATGTCGTTGTCGATCATGGTCGAT
Source organism: Pseudomonas sp. RW3S2 (assembly GCF_014268955.1). Classification (NCBI taxonomy): domain Bacteria; kingdom Pseudomonadati; phylum Pseudomonadota; class Gammaproteobacteria; order Pseudomonadales; family Pseudomonadaceae; genus Pseudomonas; species Pseudomonas sp. RW3S2. Next base: position 118,992 of record NZ_JABWRM010000003.1, read on the forward strand.
GGCCAGCTCTGGGGCCTGGTGTCCTGCCACCACCAACAGCCGCGTGCCCTGGATTTTCGCACCCGCGCCGCCTGCGAACTGCTGGGCAGCGTGCTGTCGCTGCAGATCGAGTCCCACGAGGCACACAGCGCAACCCGAACCCTGCTCGACTTGCGCCAGCGTATCGTCCACATGCTGTCAGCCATGGCCGACTACGACAGCGTCAGCGAAGGGCTGCTCAGCCTGCCCGACGTGCTGCTGGATTTCGTCGGTGCCAGCGGTGCCGCGATCATCAGCGCCGAACGTTGCGACCTGATCGGCAACGCACCGCCCGAAACATTGGTCAATGAACTGGTGCAATGGCTGTCCAGCCGCGGGGACGATGGCGTGTTCAGCAGCGACAACCTGGGCCGCGACATCCCTGAGCTGCCGGCATTGGCCGAACATGCGGGGGGGCTGTTGGCGGTGGCCATCTCCCAGATCCATTCGCACTATTTGCTGTGGTTCCGTCCCGAGCAGGTGCGCACGGTCAACTGGGCTGGCCAACCGCTCAAGGAGGTCAGCGCCCAGGGCAGCCTCAGCCCACGACACAGTTTCGACAGTTGGCAGGAAGAGGTCAGCGGCTTCTGCGCCGCCTGGAACCCGTTGGTCATCGATGGCGTGGCCGAGCTGCGCACCGCCGTGCTGGTTATCGTGTTGCGCAAAGCCGAGGAGCTGGCGCAACTGAGCGGTGAACTGCAGCGCTCGAACAAGGAACTCGAGGCTTTCTCCTACAGCGTCTCCCACGATCTGCGCGCCCCACTGCGGCACATTGCCGGCTACTCCGAACTGCTCAGCGAGGTCGAGGGCGAAGGTCTGTCCGAACGCGGCCAGCGTTTCCTCAAGCACATCGGCGAGGCCGCGCATTTCGCCGGCACACTGGTGGACAACCTGCTCAATTTCTCGCAGATGGGCCGCTCGGCCCTGCGTCTTTCGGATGTCGACCTCAATGCGCTGGTCGACAACATCCGCCTGGAATTCGCCCCGGATTACAGCGGCCGCGAGATTGTCTGGGAGATCGCGCGCCTGCCCAAGGTGATCGCCGATCCTGCCTTCATCAACCTGGTGCTGCAGAACCTGATCGCCAATGCGATCAAATACACCCGCGGGCGCGAGCCTGCACGCATCGAGATCGGTGCACACGAGCACGCAGACCGGATCGAGGTCTTCGTGCGCGACAATGGCGTGGGCTTCGACATGACCTACGCCAGCAAGCTGTTCGGCGTCTTCCAGCGCCTGCACCGGATGGAAGACTTCGAAGGCACCGGCATCGGGCTGGCCAGCGTGCGCCGCATCATCGAGCGGCACGACGGCGAAGTCTGGGCCGAGGGGGAAGTCGACAAGGGCGCCACCTTCCATTTCGCCCTGCCTGTCATCCGTTGAATACCTGAGGTAACCGTACACATCATGCTCAAACCGATCCTGCTGGTCGAAGACAACCCCCGGGACCTGGAACTGACGCTCCTGGCCCTGGAACGCAGCCAGTTGGCCAACGAAGTCATTGTCCTGCGCGATGGCGCCGATGCCCTCGACTACCTGCTGCGGCGCAACGCCTACGCCGAACGCGACGACGGCAACCCGGCGGTGCTGCTGCTCGACCTCAAGCTGCCCAAGGTCGACGGCCTGGAAGTGCTCAAGGAAGTACGCTCCACGCCAGAGCTGCGCAGCATCCCCACCGTCATGCTGACCTCGTCGCGCGAGGAACCCGACCTGCTGCGCGCCTATGAGCTGGGCGTCAACGCCTACGTGGTCAAGCCGGTGGAGTTCAAGGAGTTCGTTGCCGCCATTTCCGACCTCGGGGTGTTCTGGGCCGTGCTCAACGAACCTCCGCCCGGCTCGCTGCGCCTGAACCGGCGTGGCGGCAACTGAAGGCGTCGACGATGCAAACTACCGCGCTGAAACTGCTGATGGTCGAAGACAGTTCGATGGACGCCGAGCTGAGTCTGTTGCGCCTTGAGCGCAGTGGTTTTCAAGTCCAGTCGCGCCTGGTGTTCGACCATGCCGGAGTCGAACACGCTCTGCTCGAGGGCCGCTACGACCTGATCCTGTGCGACTGCGTCCTGCCCGGCTCCTCCGGCACCGAAGTGCTGGCCATCGCCCAGCGCCTGGCACCAGACGTGCCCTTCATCTTCCTTTCCGGCATCTACGGCGAAGAGCACGCCGTGGAGATGATCCGCCTGGGCGCCACCGACTATGTGTTGAAGAAAAACCTGCCGCTGCTGCCCAAGGCCGTGCGCCGGGCACTGACCGAGGTGCAGGAGCGCCAGCGGCGGCGCCGTGCCGAAGAGGCGCTGGCCGATGTCGAAGCACGTGCACGCATTGCCATCGACGCCGCCGGCATGGGCACCTGGGACTACCGCCCGCAGGAAGACCTGCTGCTCTGGGACGACCGCTGCAAGACCCTGTTCGGCCTGCCGGTCGACACCGAGATGAGCCTGGAGGTGTTCTACGCCGGCATCCATCCCGAGGACCAGCCCCATGTCAGCCAGGCCGTGGAGCTGGCGATGCGGCCGGACAGCGACGGCCACTACCGCGCCGAATTCCGCATTACCGCACCCGGCAACCTGGAACCGCACTGGCTGCTGTCCACCGGACAGACGCAGTTTGTCGATGGCCGCTGCGTGCGCTTTTCCGGCGTGCTGCAGGACATCCACCAGCAACGCCTGGCCACCCAGGCGCTCAAGCAGCTCAATGAAATGCTCGGCGAACGGGTCGAGCGCCGCACCCGCGAGCGCGACCGGGCCTGGGAGCTGTCGCAAGACCTGCTCGCGGTGTTGAACAAAGACCTCACGCCAGTAGCGCTGAACCCGGCCTGGGAAGCGGTACTGGGCATCAGCCGCGAACGCCTGAGCCAGACGTCGCTGCTGCACCTGCTACCCGAAGCCGAGCAGGAAGCCTTTCTCGAAGAGCTGGCCGCCCTCGCCCACGGGCGCACCAGCGCCCGTTTCATCGGCCGTATCCAGCATGCCGGCGGGCAGCAGCGCTGGCTGTCCTGGGCGGTGGTCCCGGAAGATACGCTGTTGTACGTGGTCGCCCGCGACATCACCAGCGAGCGCGAAGCGGCGCTGGGGCTGGCCGAGGCCAACAGCCGCCTGCGTGACCAGATCGTCGAGCGCGAGCGCATCGAGGCAGCCCTGCAACAGATGCAACGCCTGGAAGCGGTGGGCCAACTCACCGCAGGCGTGGCCCACGACTTCAACAACCTGCTGACCGTGATCCTCACCGGCGCCAGCTTCGTCGAGCGAGACCTCGACAAAGGCGACCTGGTCAGGGCGCGCAGCCGCCTGAAGCATGTGCGCGAAGCCGGCGAACGCGGGGCCAAGCTTACCTCGCAGTTATTGGCCTTCTCGCGCCGCCAGCGCCTGGAGCCGGTGCCATTGAACCTCAACCGCACCCTGGGAGGCCTCGAGGAACTGCTGAGTCGCACCCTGGGCGGCAATATCTCGGTGCGCCTGGATCTGGACAGCAGCCTCTGGCAGGCACTGACCGACCCGACCCAGACCGAGATGATCATCCTCAACCTGGCGATCAACGCCCGCGACGCCATGCCGGCCGGCGGCCAGTTGACCCTGTCGACTCGCAACATGCAAATCGATACCCTCGCCCAGCGCCCGGAAGACCCCGAGCCTGGCGAGTACGTGATGCTGTCGATTCGCGACACCGGTTGCGGCATGAGCGAAGAGGTGGTGGCCCGGGTCTTCGAACCCTTCTTCACCACCAAGGATATCGGCAAGGGCTCGGGCCTGGGCCTGGCCCAGGTGTTCGGCTTCGCCAAGCAGTCAGGCGGGGGCGTACGCATCGACACGGCGCCCGGGCTCGGCACCCAGGTCAGCGTCTACCTGCCGGCGGTCAAGCGAACCGACCTCGACGAACCGCAGAATCTCGCACAGTCGCAGGGTACATCGCTCAACGGCCATGACCGAGTGGTGCTGCTGGTGGATGACGATCACCTGGTCCGTGACATGATCGGAGACGTGCTGCGCCTGCATGGCTACCAGGTACGCCAGGCCCACAGTGGCGAACAGGCCCTGGCCTTGCTCGACGAGCGCATCGATCTGCTGCTCTCCGACTTTGCCATGCCCGAGTTCAACGGCGCCCAGTTGGCCCACGCCGCGCGCGAGCGCTACCCTCGCCTGCCCGTGGTGTTTCTCACGGGCTACGCCGAACTGGAAGGGCTGGATTTGCCTGGCAGCCTGGTCATACAGAAGCCCGTGCAAGCCGAGGATCTGACCCGGGCACTGAACGATTTGCTGGGGGACGCGGGATAAGCCAGGATGGCGCGCCGTGCGCGCTTCATCTGACCAGCAGACACAAGAAATCGCCAGGCTGGCTTGCAGGCTGGACGCTTGAGAATGCTTGGAAGTAATGGCAGGGGCGGCTGGATTCGAACCAACGCATGGCAGGATCAAAACCTGCTGCCTTACCGCTTGGCGACGCCCCTGTATCGAATTCACTGACAGCTACGTGTGTTGCTGTGCTGGAATGGGCCGCACTTTACCAACATTCTTTTCGACTGGGAACCCCCGAGTTGAAAAAAATTGCCGGAAAACAGCAAGTTAGTGCCCACGCCCACGAGATGATGCCTTCACACCCGTTGCCAGGGACACTGCTCGCCCCTGAAAGCCTCGGCACCGATAACCATCCGTCGGTTTTTTTCCGCCTCGCTTCAACACATGCGCCTTTGCCCATTCCAAGCAATTAACCACCGCTTGCGCATCACAAGGAGGGCGCCATGCCAGTCTCACACGACCTGTATCAGGACCTGCACTACCCACGCGAAATCGTTCAACAACGGCGTCAGCAGGACAAGACGCTGGACCGCCTGCTGGACGACTACATGGACCTCGACAACCAGGTGCTGGCGGCCGAATCGATTTCGGCGGGCAACTTCGTGGATGAAGACCTGCGCCATCTCAAGGAAAAGCGCCTGGCCGTCAAGTTCATGATCGAACGGCAGTTGGAACGCAAAGCCTGATCGGCACGACTTATCGCGTCATGCGATAACGGCGGCGCACATTCTCGACTGGTCAAACGACGCAGGCTCGCGCAAGCTGCGTCTGCCCTCGTCATTCGGAGATGTCGCCTTGTCCGCCTGGATTCAAAACTCTCTGCGCCACCTCGGCCAGCGCCTGCGTGCCTCGCCCCCGGCCGACGCCACGCTGCTGACGCACTTCCAGGGCAAGGCCCACGAACGCGGTTATACCCTGAGCGAAGGCCAACACCGGGTGATCGAGGCCATGGCCACGCAACTCGCCGCCCTCGACCAAGGCCAGGCGCGCAGCCTGTACCTCCATGGCTCGGTCGGTCGAGGCAAGAGCTGGCTGCTCGACGGGTTCTTCCAGGCCGTGCCGACCACCGCAAAACGCCGCCTGCACTTCCATGATTTCTTCGCCCGCCTGCACGAAGGCATGCACCGCCACCGCGCCCTGGACGATGCACTGGGGGCCACCCTGGATGCATTGCTAGGCGATTGCCAGGTGTTGTGCTTCGACGAATTCCACGTCCATGACATTGGCGATGCAATGCTGCTCACCCGCTTGTTCGGTGCACTGTTCGAGCGTGGTGTGTTCTTGCTGGTAACGTCCAACTACGCTCCTGAAGGGCTGCTGCCCAACCCGCTGTATCACGAGCGCTTCCTGCCGGTGATCCGCCTGATCAATGACCGCATGCAGGTGCTGGAAGTGGGCGGTGAAACCGATTTTCGCAGCCTGCCGGCCAATCGCGAGCAGCAGCGCTTTACCCAAGGGCACTATGTCTGGCCGGCCGACACCACGCAGCGCCAGATCCTTGCCGTGCCTGCCGCCCAGGCCCTCACGCTGGAGGTCAATCGCCGCCCGCTGCGTGCGCTGCACAGCCATGGGCGACAGGTGATGTTCGCCTTCGACGACCTCTGCGAGCAGCCCACTGCGGTCATCGACTATCTGGCCCTGGCCGAACGTTTCGACCAATGGATCATCGATGGCCTGGATGACCTGTCAGCCTGTTCACTGGCCGCGCAGCAGCGCTTCGTCAACCTGATCGATGTGCTGTACGACCAGGACAAGTCGCTGCTGGTGCTGGGCAGGCGCAGCCTGGAGCAAAGCCTGGGCGGGGCGATCAACGACCTGATGCGCACCCGCAGCCGGCTAGGGCAACTGCAGCAGATGGGGCCTGCGGCCTGAGGGCGCGCGCCTGCCGTTGACAGCACAGCCTTAGCCCACCCGCGGCAAGTCCGCCAGCACGCCCTCTATCTCACCCAGGACCGCCGGGTCATCCAGCGTGGACGGTGCCACGTAGTCCACGCCATCGGCAATCTTGCGCAGCACCGCGCGCAGGATCTTGCCCGACCGCGTCTTGGGCAGGCGCTTGACCAGACGCACTCGATTGAAACAGGCCAGCGCCCCGATCTGCTCGCGTACCCTGGCCACCAGTTCGGCCTGCAACTGCTGCTCGGCAATGCCCTGCCCGTCCTTGAGTACCACCAGCGCCAGCGGCACCTGGCCCTTGATCTCGTCGTGCACGCCGATCACCGCGCATTCGGCCACCGCCGGATGCTGCGCCACCAGGTCCTCCATTTCACCGGTAGACAGCCGATGCCCGGAGACGTTGATCACATCATCGGTGCGCCCCATGATGTAGACGAAGCCGTCATCGTCCAGGTAGCCGCCGTCACCGGTGTGGTAATAGCCCGGATAGCTGTGCAGGTAGGCCTGCAGGTAGCGTGGGTGGTCGCCCCAGAGCGTCTGGCTGCAACCTGGCGGTAACGGCAAGGCGATCACGATGGCGCCCTGCTGGTTCGGCCCCAGGGGTCGCCCCTCATCGTCCAGCACCTGCACGTGATAGCCCGGCACTGCGCGATTGCTCGATCCCGGGCGTGCAGCGCTGCCCTCGAGCCCCACGCACGGTGCGGTCACCGGCCAACCGGTCTCGGTCTGCCACCAGTGATCGTGCACAGGTTTGCCACTGACCCGCTCCAGCCACTGGTGGGTGCTGGAGTCGAGTTTCTCGCCGGCAAGGAACAACTGTCGCAGCGAGCCCAGGTCATGACGGCGGATCAGCTCGCCCTCCGGATCTTCCTTGCGGATCGCACGCATGGCGGTCGGTGCGCAGAACAGTGCATTGACCTTGTACTGTTCGACCACCCGCCAGTACGCCGAGGCATCCGGGGTGCGAATCGGCTTGCCTTCGTAGAACACCGTGGTGCAGCCGCTCATCAGCGGCCCGTAGACGATCAGCGAATGGCCGACCACCCAGCCCACGTCGGAAATCCCCCACCACACATCGCCCGCCTGCATGCCATAGACGTGACGCATGGCATAGCACAGCGCGACCGCATTGCCGCCATTCTCACGCACGATACCCTTGGGTTTTCCGGTGGTGCCGGAGGTGTACATGATGTACAGCGGGTCGCCTGCGTCCAGCTCGACCGGTGCCACCGGCTCGGCGTCGGCCACCGCCTTCTGCCAATCCAGGTCGCGCCCAGGCTGCAACTGCGCGCGGGCCTGGGGACGTTGCAGCACCAGCACATGCCGGGGTTGGTGCCGGGCCAACTGCAGGGCGCGATCGACCAGCGGTTTGTATTCGATCACCCGGTCGAACTCCAGGCCACAGGACGCGGTGAGCAGCAGGGTCGGACGCGCATCGTCGATACGCAGGGCCAATTCGTTGGCGGCAAAACCGCCGAACACCACCGAGTGCACCGCGCCGATCCGCGCGCAGGCCAGCATGGCCATGGCCGCCTGCGGCACCATGGGCATGTAGATGATCACCCCATCGCCCTTGCCCACGCCGAGCGCGCGCAGCAGACCGGCCAGGCGCGCGACCTCGTCGCGCAACTGAAGGTAGGTGAAGGTCTGCGCGGCGCCGGTCACGGGCGAATCATAGATCAGCGCCAACTGCTCGCCGCGGCCTTGCTCGATCTGATGGTCCAGGGCCAGGTAGCTGCTGTTCAGGCGCCCGTCAGCGAACCAGCGGTGGGTGCCGTCCTGGTTTTCCTGCAGGGTGAGGGTGGGTTTGCGGTGCCAGGCGAGCTGCTCGGCCTGGGCTTGCCAGAAGCTGGCGGGGTCGGTGATGGAATGCGCATAGCTGTGCTGATAGGTCATTGGTTCGCAACCCGGTACTTGTTGTTATTGAAGGGCGAGCATTGAGTATGGACCGGCATTGCAGCCCTGCCATCGGACTTAAGTCGCAACCCTTGTGCAGATTTGCAATGGCCTGGCGCACCTCTAGAATGGCGGTCTTTCCAAGCCATAAGCGCGCACCATGCACAGCCTCGAAGACCTCAAAGCCGGCCGACTCCAAGGCATCACTCGCCTTGACCTGTGCGAAGGCCTGACCGACTTCCCGCCAGAGATCTTCACCCTCGCCGACACACTCGAGGTGCTCAACCTGACCGGCAACGCCCTGAGCGCCTTGCCCGATGACCTGCACCGACTGACCCGGCTGAAAGTGCTGTTCTGCTCGGAAAACCGCTTCACCCACCTGCCCCACGGCATCGGCCGCTGCGCGCGCCTGGAAACCGTGGGATTCAAGAGCAACCGCATCAGCCAGGTCGATGCGCAGGCGCTACCCGCCAGCCTGCGCTCGCTGGTACTGACCGACAACCTGCTCGAAACCCTGCCGCAGCAGATTGGCGACTGCCCCCACCTGCAGAAGCTGATGCTCGCAGGCAACCGCCTGACCGATCTGCCTGCCAGCCTCGCCCGCTGCGAACGCCTGGAACTGCTGCGCGTCGCCAGCAACCGCCTGACGGCCCTGCCCGACTGGCTGCTGCGCATGCCGCGGTTGGCGTGGCTGGCCTATGCCGACAACCCGCTGCCCCAGGCGCTGCGCACGCCCCTGGCAGAATCCAGCGGCCAGCGTATCGACTGGGCGGACCTCACACTGGGTGAAGAGCTCGGGCGTGGCGCCTCGGGCGTGATTCACCTGGCGCATTGGCCCGCCCAGCAGGCGTCGGTGGCGGTCAAGCTGTACAAAGGCGAGATCACCAGCGATGGCTCGCCCCTGGCAGAGGTGAGCGCCTGCCTGGCAGCCGGGGACCACCCGCAACTGGTGCGGCTGCTCGGGCGCATCGACAACCACCCTCAGCAACGCCCTGCACTGGTGATGCAACGGATAGACCCAAGCTGGTTCAACCTTGCCGGCCCACCGAGCCTGGACAGTTGCACCCGTGACCGCTACCCGGCAGAGCGCCATTTCAGCCTGAACGCCGTGCAGCATCTGCTGGCCGGTATCGCTTCGGTGGCCGCGCACCTGCATGCACGGGGCCTGAACCACGGAGACCTGTATGCCCACAACATCCTCTGCGCAGCGGACGGTGACTGCCTGCTCGGGGACTTCGGCGCGGCGTCGTTCCACTCGCTGGCTGCAGGCGCGGCTGGCGAGGCCATCGAGCGCCTGGAGGTTCGCGCCTTCGGCATTCTCATCGACGAACTGCTGGACCGCTGCGAAGAAGACGAGGCTCGACTGCGCGCCCTGGCCGAGCACTGCCAGCAAGCGGATGTACAGCGACGCCCGGCGTTCGCACAGGTGCTCGAGGCGCTGCACAGGCATTGAGGGTACGCTGGGGCGCCCAGCCCCCCTGGACCATTTACCCGCCCCAATCCAGTGCAAAGCCCCTAGAATGGCTCACTGACCCCACAGCCGAGCACTCAATGGACATCGATCAGGCCCGTACTTTCCTGGAAATCGTGCGTTGCGGCAGCCTGGTGGCCGCCGCCGAGCGCCTGTTCGTCTCACAGACCGCCATTTCGGCGCGGGTGCAGCGCCTGGAACAACAACTCGGCTGTCAGCTGTTCGTGCGCAGCCGCAACGGCGCCAGCTTGACCGGCGACGGCGAGGCCTTCGTCACCTACGCCAACCAACTGGTACAGACCTGGGAAGCGGCACGCCGTGACCTGCCGCTGCCACAAGGCTGCCAGAAGGTGCTGCACCTGGGGGGCGAGGTGAGCCTGGGCAATCCGCTGATGCTCGATTGGGTCAGCGCGCTGCATCGGGCCCTGCCCGACCAGGCGATCCGCAGCGAAGTGAGCGAGGGCGAGGCGTTGTTGCGCAAGGTAGAGATGGGCTTGCTGGATGCGGCGCTGGTCTATCAACCGACCTACGGCCCAGGGTTGCAGATCGAACAGTTGATGGAAGAAAAGCTGATTCGCATCCGTCGCGTCGATCTGCCCGAGCCGTACATCTATATCGACTGGGGCGAAGCCTTCCGACGCCAGCACGACGCGGCCCTGCCCCACTGCGCGCGGCCGGCGCTGAGCTTCAACCTAGGCCCCCTGGCGCTGCAGTTCATCCTCGACCAGGGCGGCAGCGGCTATTTCCGTACCCGTGTGGTGCAGGCCTATCTGGATAGTGGCGTGCTGGAGCGCGTGCCACAGGCGCCGGAGTTCACCTACCCGACATACCTGGTCTATGCCCGCGAGCGTGACAGCGAAGCGCTGCAGCAGGCGCTCGCGGTGCTGCGCCGTCAGGTGGCCGACGGCGCCAGCGACTGGTCACAACGCTGGGACCCGCTGGTCTGAGCGCTGCGTTGCCGCGTTGAGCAGATGACGTTTCAGGCCGGCGATAAGGTCGGTCTGGGTGATCACTCCTACCAGTTGCTCGCCGTCCAGCACCGGCAAGCAATGCAACCCGTGCTCGCTGAGCAGCGGCAGCAGTCGCTCCAATGGATGTTCGCTACCTACGCTGACCACTTGGCGGCTCATGACCTGTGCCATGCGTGTCGACGGGCGATGGAACGGGGCTCGCCAACTGAAGCGCCCCTGTGCCATCGCCGGGCCGACCAGGTCGCTGAGGCTGACGATACCGACCAGACGCCCGTGCTCCAGCACCGGAAGCGTCTTCAGGTGATGGCTGGCGAGCATCTTCCAGGCCTGTTCCAGGGTCGTGTCCGGCGAGGCGAACTGTACGTCGCGGGACATCACCGCAGCCGCCGTGATCCCGCCCAGGCTGCGCTGCAGGGCGTGCTGCTCGGTGGCCAGGATGATACGTTCGAGCTCATCGCGGGTGACGTCGAAGAACTCGCCCAGCTCCTCCAGTGCCAGATCCAGGTCTTCTCCACTGATGCCGACGCGTGCACTGGGCAGTGGATCATGGGTGTGATGCGGGTCTTTGCGCGGTACTGCGCCCTTGGGGTAACGCACGCCGGTCAGGCGATTGTAGAGCACCGCCACCGCCACCAGGATCAACGCGTTGAGCAGCACCGGCTCGAGCAAATGGTCGCCCATTGCTACCAGCCTAGGGTCAGCCAGCACCACGCTGGCCGCCACGCCGCCGCCCGGAGGATGCAGGCAACGCAACCAGCACATCAACAGCAGCGAGCCCCCCAGGGCCGCTGCGGCTACCCAGAGCTCGCTGCCCAGGCCCTGGCGCATCGCCAGTCCGAGGATCCCGGCCAGGGCATAGCTGCCGAGTACCGGCCAGGGCTGCGCCAGTGGGCCGGAATGCACGGCGAACACCAGTACCGCCGAGGCGGCCAGCGGGCCAAGCAGGTGCAAGGCGATGGAGGGGCCGTAGGCCATGCTGCACAGCCATCCGGCGAGGAACAGGCCCAGCAGCGCGCCGACAGCGGCACGCAGCCATTCCCGTGGAGAAGTATTCAAAGGCGCCGGCAACAGGCGCTGCAGACGGTTTTCAGGACGCGAGGCAGGCATCGAATCAGGTGCAATCGTACTGGGTGATTTAAAAAGAAAGCCCAGCCGAGAGGGTCTGGGCCCTGCATTACCAAGGCAATGACAATTGGCTCCGTCCGTGGAGAGATGGAAACCGGAGGGTTCCGTGGTGGGGATTGTGCCGAGCGCACCGTTTTGGTGCCAATTCAAAAAAATGCGTCTGGACTGCAATTTTTTTGCAGGATCTGCTCCTTGATCGATCACTCAAGGGCCGCGAAGCCTGTCAGCGCCCCTTGCGTGGTAACTCGATGCTGACGCGCAGCCCGCCCAGCGGGCTCTCGAGCAAGGTGATCCGCCCCTCCCAGGCCTCGACGATATCCCGCACGATCCCCAACCCCAGGCCATGCCCGTCCACCTGCTCGTCGAGCCGCAACCCGCGCTCCAGTACCTGCTCCCGTGCCTCACCGGGAATCCCTGGCCCGTCGTCGTCGACCCATAGCCGGTAACCCTCGGCAGTTGCCTCGATACCCAGGCGCACTTCGCTGTCAGCCCATTTGCAGGCGTTGTCCAGCAGGTTGCCCAGCAGCTCCAGCAAGTCCTCGCGATCCCAGGGCAACAGCAACCCCGGTGGCACATCACGCGCCAGCAGCAGCCCCTCGCCATGGATCATGCCAAGTGTGCAGAGCAGCCCGGGGAGCTCCGCGTCGCAGTCGAACTGCGCGCCCGGCAAGGCATCACCCGCCAGCCGCGCGCGGTTCAACTCGCGGGCCAGGCGCTGCTGGATCTGCTCCAGTTGCTCGCGCAGTTGCGCCTGCACCTCGGGCAGATCGCGCAGGCGTTCGCTCGACGCCAGGCTCAGCAGCACCGCCAGCGGGGTCTTCAGGGCGTGGCCGAGGTTACCCAGTGCATTGCGTGAACGACGCAGGCTGTCTTCAGTGTGCACCAGCAGGTGGTTGACCTGATCCACCAGCGGTTGCAGTTCGCTGGGCACTTGGGCATCGAGCTGGGAGCGCTGCCCCTGTTGCAACTGGGCGATCTGCTGGCGAGCGCGCTCCAGCGGCCGCAGAGAGCGGGTCACGGTGATGCGCTGCAGGATCAGGATCAACAGCAGCGCCAGCACACCCATGCCCAGACCGATCTGCTGCAAGCGCCTGAAACCCTCGCGCACGGGCGAGTAATCCTGAGCGACGCTGATCGAGATATCCTGGCCAAGGCGCCGGTAATCACCCCGATAGGCCAACAGTTGCTGGCCTTCCGGGCCCAGCTCATGGCCATCTTCAAGCCCCGGGCGCGCGAGCTTGGGCATGTCCAGGTCCCACAGCGAGCGGGAGCGCCAGGTGCCCTGGTCGAAATCGATGCGAAAGTAATACCCTGAAAACGGCCGTTGATAGGCCGCCGAGATACGCCGCTCGTCCAGTTGCAGACCGCTGGGGCCCCGGACCAGCGCCACCAGCAGGTTCTCGCTCTCCTTGCGCAACCCGGCTTCGAGATAGCGCTGCAACCCGGCCTCGAACAACCACAGGGTCACCTGCGCCACCGCCACGCCGACCACCACCAGCACGGCCACCAGGCCGAGGCTCAGGCGTGCCTGGATCGACTTCACCCGTTGCTGCTCCCGGCGTAGACATAGCCCTGGCCCCGACGGGTCTCGATGACGCTGCGTCCCAGCTTGCGCCGCAAGTGGTTGACGTGCACCTCGAGCACGTTGGAGTCACGCTCGGTTTCCCCGTCGTAAAGATGCTCGGCCAGGTGGCTCTTGGACAGGACCTGCTGCGGGTGCAGCATGAAATAGCGCAGCAGGCGAAACTCGGCGGCGGTCAGCTGCACATCCACCCCCTCGCGCACGACGCACTGGCGCCCTTCGTCCAGGTGCAGGCCCGCCGCCTCCAGGCGCGGCTGGTTGGCCAGGCCACGGGCACGGCGCAGCAGGGCCTGGATGCGCAGTTGCAGTTCTTCGGGGTGGAAGGGTTTGGTGAGATAGTCGTCGGCTCCGGCCTTCAGTCCTTCGATGCGTTCGGCCCAGGAACCGCGAGCGGTGAGGATGAGCACGGGGATGGCCAACGCAGCGGCACGCCATTGCGTCAGTACCTCCAACCCCGGCAGACCGGGCAGACCGAGGTCGAGGATGATCAGGTCATAGGGCTCACTCTGCCCCTGGTAGACCGCATCACGACCGTCGGTCAGCCAGTCCACGGCATAGCCCTGGCGTTGCAGGCTGGCGATCAATTCGTCGGCCAGAGGCACATTGTCCTCGACAAGCAACAGGCGCATTCAGTCGTCTTCCTCGTCCTTGATCAAAACGCCGCTACGGGCGTCGTACTTGATTTCACGCACCACACCGGCCGGGGTCAGCAGCTCGACCTCGTACTCGTAACGGCCGTGCTTCTCTTCCAGCTCGGCCTCCAGCAGGCGGGCCCCGGGGTAACGCCCCAGGGCTGCCTCGAGCAGTTGCTCAAGCGGGAGGATGATGCCCTGCTGACGCAGTTCCAGGGCTTCGTCCTGGTCCAAATCGCGGGCGGTCGCCGGCGAGCAGGCGACCCATAATGCCAGTGCCAGGCAGGGCACCGCTCGCGGCAGCGTGTTCATCAGTTGTCTCGTTCGTCCTTCAGCACTTCACCGGTCTTGGCATCCAGGGCCACGTCCCATTCGACGTTCTGCGCATCGCGCAGTTCGACCTTGTAGATGTAGCGGCCGTATTCGTCTTCAAGCTCCGAGTCGGTGACGGTCGAGCCGGGATGCTTGGCCACGGCGGCGGCCTTGAGTTCATCCAGCGACTTGATGGTCTTGGCATTCACCAGTTTGACCACTTCGTCGGGCTGCACGTCCTTGGCGAAGGCGGCAGTGGCACCGAAGGTCAGGGCGGCGGCGGTGAACAGGGCAGTCAACGTTTTCATAGTGTCTCTCCATCGAGGTGCGTATGTTGTCTACGGGGTTAAGATTAACCACCGGTCCTTAACTCAACCTGAAAACAGCTGGCGACATGATAGCGCCGTTCGCAGCCTCCGAGCGCCTGTCGAACCCCATTTGCCTATAATGCGCACCTGCCCTTCAAGAGACAGCCATGAGCGCCATCCACATCAAGTACCCCGCCCTGACCTTCAAGGCCGGCCGACGCGCCCTGGCACAGATCCGCGAGCGCGGCCTGCGGGCTGTCGATGTCGGGGTGCTGCCGGGCGCGGCCGGCGGCCCCAAGCCGCTGGGTATACAGGGCCTGGACCTGGCATTGTTCGGCCAGTTGCTGCCGTCGGCACCGCGGCAGCGCTCGCTGATCGGCGCCTCGATCGGCTCCTGGCGCTTTGCCAGCGCCTGCCTGGACGACCCCGTGGCCGGTCTGCGGCGCCTGGGCGAACTGTACACCGAGCAGGATTTCGCCAAGGGCGTGACCCCTGCGCAGATCAGCCAGAGCTGCCAGCGCATGCTCGACGATCTGCTGCAGGGCCGTGACGACCAGATCCTGGCCAATGCGCACTATCGCCTGAATATCCTGGTGGTGAAGAGCCATGGCCAGCTTGCCCATGATCACCCCGCGCGGCTGGGCATGGGCCTGTCCTCGGTGATTGCCAGCAATCTGCTCGGGCGCTCGCGGCTGGGCCGCCACTTCGAACGCATCATCCTGCATGACAGCCGTAGCGCACCCCCGCTGGACGCACTGACCGACTTTCCCTCGCGCTGCCTGCCCCTGGACCTGGGCAACCTGCGCCAGGCGCTGCTCGCGTCGGGCTCGATCCCGATGGTGATGGAGGGCGTGCGCGATATTCCCGGCGCTGGCAACGGCACCTACCGTGACGGCGGCCTGCTGGACTACCACCTCGACCTGCCCTATCGAGGCGACGACCTGGTGCTCTATCCGCACTTCACCGACAAGGTCGTGCCCGGCTGGTTCGACAAGGCCCTGCCCTGGCGTCGCGGCGATGCCACACGCCTGCACAATGTGCTGCTGATGACCCCATCGCCGCATTACCTGGCCGCCCTGCCCTATGGCAAGCTGCCGGACCGCAACGACTTCAAGCGTTTCATGGGGGATGCGCCGACACGCAAGCGCTATTGGTACAAGGCCATCGCCGAAAGCCAGCGCCTGGGCGACGAGCTGCTGGAACTGGTCGCCACCGGGCGGCTGCATGAACGGTTGCAAGCCTTGTAGCAAGCATGCTGGTAGACCGCGCGCATTCTTGATTCACACAGAGTTCTGCCAGCGTGGAAATTTTCAAAGATTCCACGATGGGCTCCCGCCAAAAACCGACAAGTCACGACAGCAGTTAGGCGCCCGCATGGCGCGACTGAGCACAAAACGTGTTATGACCTGGCGGTGCGTGCTGGCATGAACACCTGGCTGCCTCGCCGACGCCGTTCTGCTGATCCAGCTGGGTATCGCCGTCGGCATCTGGGCCACCACCAGCCACTTCCGGCCGCTGGTCGATGCTCAGCAGGACCAGGTCACCCAGCGCACTACACCTCGCCGGGGTTGTGCGCCCCTCGCCCAGAGATGGTTCCGGCATGCCTCGTCCGATCGCGCCCTTCGCACTGCAACCCGCCGACGTTGTTACGCTTCAAGCTTGGCTGCGAATGAATACGCTGGCGCAGAGCCTTGCGCAGCGGGCTGCAGATATTGCTTTTGCTCAATGATGGGGGGACGTCCATTGCCATCTGGGGGCAGTTGCAGATCACGACACCGACCGTGTTCAGTGGCCAAAGCGCTATCTGGAGACGGGCACGGAGAGCCTGAGCGACCTGCCGCGCAGCGGCCAGCCTTTGAAGCTGGGCGCTGAGAAGGTGATTGATGTGGACGGGCTCTACCTGAGCCCTCCGGACAACGCCATGGTGCTGTGTGTTGACGAAAAAACTTAGTTCCAAGCACTGGATTCTACCCAGCCAATGCTGCAACTTCGGGCTGGGCAGGCCGAGCGACGACCCCATGATTACAAGCGCCATGGCACGGCGAGCCTGCCGAGTTGGATCTCCATGTGATCCAGGACAACGGTTCAACCTACAAAACCGCAGCGAACAGGGCCTGGCTGGAAAAACATCCACGTTTCAAGCTGCACTTCACGCCGACCAGTGCGTCCTGGCTGAACGCGGTGGAAGGCTGGTTTTCACGGCTGGAGAGACGCGCGCTGTATCGAGGTGTCTTCACCAGTGCACTGATCTGAAAGTCGCGATCCGCCAGTTCATCACTGCTCATAACGAACATTCAGCCAAGTCGTTCAAATGGACAAAAAACGCAGCGACCACCATCAGCTCGGTACATATGCCAAAGCTGAGCGTGATCAAAAATAAGCTAATGAATTAAGCGCTCAGGACGCTAGCGCGAGAGATGCGGAAACAATCTTTGCGCACATACCCTCCTCCAGAAATCGGCGAGGCTAGGGTCTGTATGAAAAGCCTTGAGACGAAGGTCAGGCAAGGCGAAAACTGCCGAGGAACGGTCGTATTCGCGCTCGACTTTACGGGTTGAAAAGAGCATTCCGACCGGGCTGGCACACCAGGCTGTTTTCAACGCAGCATCACCGAGTATCACGGTTTTCTTACTGCGCCTAGCAACTGCTTGTCCCCCCATAAACCCTGGAGCGACATCCAAAAACCTCCACATTTAAGATGCGTCTTATAGCGCCCGGCCCGCCCTCAGCCTATGACTTAACGGGCACACGTTCTCCACCCTCCACTAGCGACGATCGATTCCCTTCCTTGAAAAGGCACCTTTATGAGTGGCACGCACACTAAATCACAACATGCGTTTATCGTTAAAACACTTCACGATGTTGAGCAAGAATTAATCAAGCGCGTCATGACATCAATCCATGACGCTGAGTCAGCCGCTAATGCCAAATTCAAAGCCGAGAATATACGATTCGAGCATCACTCGCCCGCCAATGCCGAATACTTGATGCTCGTTATTTTCGCATTCCTCTTTGATCGTCTTCATGGCGGCGATCGCGCCGCTGGAAAACTCATATTAAAAATGGAGGCCAATCGCCTGGGAGTAAGCACCGATCTCTCCCAGGACACGATCCAGGAGTAAAACCCCATGACCGCGACAACGTGAGGTAGCCAGGGCCGCTGCGCTGCACTCTGCGGCCGGCGCTGCCCCCCCATGGCACAAGTTCCTCGCCAACATTCGCGAGAACGACGCCATCGCCCACGTAGTGCGCTGCTTCGAAGACGAGAACATGATCCACGCCTCCAACAACGTCGATCCCAAGCACGACGCTCAGGAGCCTCCGCTGGCAACGCTTTACGCCGCCAAGCTCAGCGTATTCAGGACTGCCCTGATTAGCCTTTCGCCACTCCCGTCACCTGCTTCATGCGCTCGCTGGCCGGTGCCGGGCGCCCACAGAAGTACCCCTGCACATGCGAACACCCTTCGGCCACCAGCCTTTCCAGTTGCTCTGCAGACTCTACCCCCTCGGCAGTGATATTGATCATCAGGCTTCTGGCAAGCTCGGTGATCGCGCGGATGATCGACAGGGCCTCGGCACTTTCACACATATCGTTAACGAACGACTTGTCAATCTTGATCCGGTCGAACGGGAAAGCACGCAGGTAACCCAGCGACGAGTAGCCAGTGCCAAAATCGTCGAGGGCAATCCCTACCCCAAGGTCTTTCAGCTCGCGCAGAACCCGCGCATTTTCGTCAGTCTGGCCCAGCAGTACCGACTCGGTAATTTCCAGTTCCAGCCGCTGCGGGGCCAGCCCGGAGTCCGACAGTGCCAGAGCTACAGTGCGTATAAGCCCGGCATTCTTGAATTGCACAGGGGACAAGTTAACCGAGACACTCTCCTGCCCCTCCCAGGTAACAGCCTCCTGACAGGCAAGGTTCAAGGCCCGGGCACCAAGCTCGTGGATGAGCCCGGTCTCCTCGGCTACCGGAATGAAATCCATTGGCATGATCATGCCGCGGCTCGGGTGTTCCCAGCGCATCAGCGCCTCATAGCCAGAAATTGTGTTGCTCTGCAGATCCATGATCGGTTGGTAGTGCAACTGCAACTGCCCCTGGTGCAACGCCTTACGCAGGTCGGTTTCGACCAGGCGGCGCTTGTGCGCGGCGTCATAAAGTCCAACGTTGAAGCATTCATAGCGGTTACGGCCATTTCGTTTGGCTTCGTAGAGGGCCATGTCAGCGTAACTGAGCAGCTGCTCAGCGCTACCATGATCCTCAGGCGCGCAAGCAATACCAATGCTCATGCCGACAGAGAACTGATGACCTTCGATATGGAAAGGCGGCTCGATCACTTCGATCAGACGCTGTGCCGCAGCGCGGGCTGACTCTGAGGAATCCAGTTCCGCAAGGACCACCGCAAACTCATCTCCGCCCAGCCGGGCCAGCGTGTCCGCATCGCGCAGCTCATCGCGCAAGCGCTTGCCCAAGGCTCGCAGCAGCTTGTCGCCGAAGCCATGACCAAACGAGTCGTTGATATTCTTGAAGTTATCGAGGTCCAGGCACAGTATCGCTGTGAGCCTGCCGCTCCCTGCCCCCTGAGCGAGCGCCTTCTCGAGGCGCTCGTTGAACAATGTGCGGTTGGGCAGTCCAGTGAGCGCATCATGGTGAGCCATGTGGTGTATCTGCGCGTGCGCGGCAAGCTCGTCGGTTGCATCCTCGGCAATGAAAAGGACGTAGTCTGCCTGCTTGCCCATGTTCTGACTCAGGAGCGCGCGGCTTCTCAATGTGCGCCAACCGATGGCCGTCTGTACGCGGGTCTCGGCGGCGTAGCCCTTGACCGTGCAGGCCCCCCGCGTCAATTGCTCTTCTAGAAACTCAGCCGCGCCCGGCAATGCACACTCCTGTGGCAACCGCCCCACAAGTTGCGCATTTACCCCGCTGAAAAGCCGATCTGCATGCTTGTTGGCCAACAGCACACGTCGGCTAGCGAGGTCCTGGACGATGACGCAGGCGGGGATATTAGCGATCACAGAGTCGAGAAACTGCGAGAGGTTGCCCATTTCTTGACTGTACTGCTCGGCTAACTGCTTGGCCTGCAGCACTTCCAACTCACTACGATAGCGCTCGGAGATATCCCGGGTGATCTTCGCAAACCCCACCAGTACCCCATCATCGTCCCGTACTGCTTCGATCACGACATGTGCGCGCAGAAAGCTGCCATCTTTGCGTAAACGCCAGCAATTATCCTCGAATCTGCCAAAAAGACGGGCATGTTCAAGATTGGCTGCCGGCACGCCATCAGTGCGATCCGCCTCGGTGAAGAACATCGAATAATGCTTTCCGACCACCTCACTGGCTTCATAACCCTTTGCACGCTGCGCGCCGGGGTTCCAGTTAGCGACCACTCCGTTGGGCAAGAGCAAATAGATCGCGTAGTCCACCACACTTTGCACCAGCAGCCGATACATCACATCAGAACTAGCATCCATCAACATACAGTACCCCCAGCACAGCGAGAACATTTCCAAAAGCTGGCTTCATGATGGTGTGTGAAAAGGCTTTTAGAGGGCGCTCGCGCGCCCTCCCTGTGACCATCCATGACGAAGTCACGCCGTTCTGGCTTGTCGAACACGACTGTCCGCCCACGGCCCGCACATCGCTGCCGCCGGATGACTGGCTGGGCTTTCTTTGCGCGCGACGCCTGTGCGCTTCTGGATGGGTACTGCTGAAGGTTCTCGCAGCATGTCGAGCGTCGGCAGATCCACTTTGAGCAGGCGCGCAGCGGTACTGCCGGCGATCGTCGCGTTGCTCTGGGTGGGTGAAGCGTATGCGAGTTGGCCCGCCAGGTTCATCACCAGACAGTCGCGAGCGTATACGCCCCCCCACAAATGATAAATTGCAGCAACCAGCCCCCGCAGCCGAAAAGGCAGGCGCCAGCGAGCGCGCAAGGCCGAGCCGAATGGCGCGCCATAACGGTTTAGCGACACCTGCACCATGTCGTCGTCCAGTTCGCCACCCAGTGTGCGCCATTGCTGCAAGCTTCGAATCACCGCAAGATCACCCAAGCAATGCAGCAGACCTGCGTAATAGCAACGCGCTTGGTCTACGTTCAACATGCCCGCCAAGGTGTGGGCGAACTCGGCAACCTGCAGCGACAGGTTCAGAAAATGCTCAGCGTGCCGCGCCAACAGCGGATCGCTCAGGCGCGCGCTACGTTTCAGTTCCAGCCCCATGATCAGGCTCAGACTCTGGGCACTGCCCAGTCTGTTCAATGCCTGCGGCAAGGTCTGCACAGAGCCATCACAGTGTGCTTCCGCACTGTTGGCGGCGGCGATGAGCACTGCAGTTAGCTGCGGGTCCTGGCACAACTGCTGCTCGAGCCTGCCCAAGTCCAGCTCCTGGGCATCTGACGTATTGAGCACGAGCCTACTCACATCGGCAAACAGCGGACCACCATCGGTACTTGCGCGGCGCTGGTCCAGAAAGGCCGATAGGCTGACGCCGGGCTGCACCGCAGGTGTCGAGCAGCCAATCTGCCGGCCGACTTCAAGCAAAAGCCCCTCGAGGCGTATGCGCAAGCTGTCCAGGTTAAGGGGTTTACCCAGGTAAGCGGTGGGACTGTACGGCAGCGCTTCGCGCACGCTGGCAACATCAACATGCTCGCTCATGAGAATGAACGGCAACTGCGGTTTGTCACTATTACCGCGCACATTCCGCAGCAGGTCCAGGCCGCTGATACCCGCCAGCTCTCGCCCTGCGATGATCACATCTGGATCCGTCGAAAATGCCGCAAGGGCTTGAGCGCCATCCTCACAAATCTCCAGATGAGCATCGCCGCGAATGCTAAGCAGCATTTGCCGCAGCATATCTCGCACCGAAGGATCGCCTTCTGCGATAAGAATTCGTGGAGCGAGGTCATCTTTAGCGTTCATTGGTAACTCTCAAGTGTCCGAGCACGTCATCCAGTAGTTCAAGACATCCATCAGAAAGTCGCGATGCCTGTTGTCCTGAGTGGAAACCTGCCCTGCACCGAGGGAAGCAGGACCATGCTTGTGCGGGGTAAGCGGCAAGGAAAGCGTGACTGACGCTTTACCTGGCTGGAGGCCTGAAAATGAGGAGCGCGCGGCAAAACTGAATGGCTAGTGGATAGCCTAAGCAAGATGGCCCTTAGGCAACATAAGAAGGATCTTAAACTCCAAAAAAACGAGAATTCCACGAGATAGCGCTGTCAGTCACGCGAAGAAACGTTTAAGCATCGTAAGACAGCAGCTTTGCGCACCGGTTCTGCGACGGCGTCCAGATCATGCTTTGAGCCAAGAGCAGCAGCTGAAGAGCGTCGCGGGCTGCGCGACAAATGTGCCTGGATGCCAGGCATGAATCTGAACAGTATGGGTTTAAAGCTTCACGATGCAGGCTACCGCAAGCAGGTGGCGCCAAGATCCTGCCCCTGATGTACATGGTCTACCTGATCTGTTAGGCACCTAGGTGAGCCGATTCATTGCCGTGATGCACGGATGGCACGTTGAGAGTAAAGGCTTCGATGCCCCTGAGCTAACCGCCAGCGCTGCCCAGGGCGCGCTGACGAAGCATGTCTGCTTGCATGTCTGATATTCAGACCACGACCGAACCGGTGGTCAGGCAGCGCTACGCCTGCTGCGGATGCCGTGGGCATATCGACCCTGCGCAGCGCTACCAACTGGCGGCTGGCGGGTCGAAGCTGAGTACCAGGCATATGGAAAAGCCAAAAAGGCCCGGCTCATGGCTCGCACCGAAGAAGCTAGGTCCGGCACCATTTTTTGGCCTGAGGAGGCTCAAATGGCACACACAGAAGGAATTGACCGCCTGCTTCGCCTGCCGGACGTGCTCCGGATCACTGGCATGGGTCGCAACACGGTGTACACACGAATAAAGGAAGGCACCTTCCCAAAACAGGTTAAGATAGGGCCGAAATCCGTTGCTTGGCGCCAGTCTGAATCAACGAATGGATGGCCTCGCTGAACCCCAGCAGCGACCAATCAGTACATTGATCAGTACACCCAGACGCAAGATCAAGCTCAAGCCCTTACCCCACAAGCTTTACAGGTCCACTAGTGGAAATTTTCAAAGAGTTCACCTTCGAGTCCGCTCACCGCCTGCCCCACGTCCCCGAAGGACACAAATGCGGTCGCCTGCACGGCCATTCGTTCAAGGTCGCCCTGCACCTGACCGGCCCGCTCGACCCGCACACCGGCTGGATCCGTGACTTCGCCGAGGTCAAGGCGATCTTCAAGCCGATCTACGAACGGCTCGACCACAACTACCTGAACGACATTCCCGGCCTGGAAAACCCCACCAGCGAAGTCATCGCCAAGTGGATCTGGGAACAGGTCAAGCCGCTGCTGCCGGAGCTGTCGAAAGTGCGTATCCACGAGACCTGCACCAGCGGTTGCGAATACACCGGCGACTGAACCTGCCAGCGTCTGCCCGTGCGAGAGCAGCCTTGTGCTGCTCCCGCACAGGTGCTAACCGATGGCATCGCGTAGAAAGCTCGGGGCGATGTAGCGCTGGTAGTGCGCCTCCGACAACAGGAAGAACTCCCGGTCGATGGCATCGCGCAACTGCGGCAGCTCCCAATCGCGGAACTCCGGCAGCAGGGCCATGCCGTAGGCTTCCAGGTCACGGATCATACGGGCACCGCGGGCGATCAACTGGTAGGCCCAGCAGTATTCGGACTGGTGTGCAAGAAAGCGGATCGAGCGCTGTTCGAGCTGCTCGCGCAAACGGTCTTTGTCGAACACTTCAAGCTTGGCCATCATCACCTGCACCAGCAACTGCTCCAGGCGCAGCCAGACTGCACGCTTCTGCTCCTCGTCATAACCGTTCCAATTGATCACTTCATGGTGAAAGCGCTTGCAGCCACGGCAGACGGTGTCTCCGTAGACAGTTGAGCAAAGGCCGACGCAAGGGGTCTTGATGGACTGATTGGACATGGAAAAACAACGGCTTGGCGGTGGAACACGGCTTCATGTTAGCCCTTTGTCTAACCGGGGTCACTCGTTAAAGTCATCGTCGGCAACTTACCTTCCGTGCTTTTTTGCCGTAGAATCACCCCGCCTTTTCAAGGCAACAATGTCCGTTGGAAGCTGTTTTCAAAGCGTCACGAGCACAGTTCATCCGGTAGAACGGTGTTGGCCCAGGTCATGCCCCCTCGCATGACCCGCGCCAACCCCTCATCAACGCTCCGTTCTACAGGCGTAAAACTTTGAAAGCAGCTTCTGTAAGGATTCTCTGCGACCCTGGCTGGACGGCTCAAAAAGCCGTGATCCGCGCATGGGTGCAGGGAATGCTGGATGAGCGTCCCGGACTCCCTTTAGGGACCACTGATGAGGGTAATAACTGTGCTTGAAGCCTACCGCAAACACATCGAAGAGCGTGCCGCCCTGGGTATCGTGCCCCAGCCGCTGAACGCCGAACAAACTGCAGGCCTGGTCGAGCTGCTGAAAAACCCGCCGGCCGGCGAAGAAGCCTTCCTCGTAGACCTGATCACCAACCGCGTTCCGCCAGGAGTCGACGAAGCTGCCTACGTCAAGGCCGCGTTCCTCTCCGCTGTCGCCAAGGGCGAAGCCAAGTCGCCACTGATCGACCGCAAGCACGCCGTTGAACTGCTGGGCACCATGCAGGGCGGCTACAACATCGAGACGCTGGTCGCGCTGCTGGACGACGCCGAACTGGGCGCCGTCGCGGGCGAACAGCTCAAGCACACCCTGCTGATGTTCGATGCCTTCCACGACGTGGCCGAAAAAGCCAAGGCCGGCAACGTACACGCCAAGGCCGTCCTGGAGTCCTGGGCTGCCGGCGAGTGGTTCACCTCGCGCCCAGCCATCGCCGACAAGTACACCCTGACCGTATTCAAGGTGCCAGGCGAAACCAACACCGATGACCTGTCCCCTGCCCCGGACGCCTGGTCGCGCCCTGACATCCCACTGCACGCCCTGGCCATGCTGAAGATGGCCCGCGACGGCATCGAGCCTTCGCAGCCAGGTTCGGTCGGCCCACTGGCCCAGATCGAAGCGGTCAAGGCCAAGGGCTTCCCGGTTGCCTACGTCGGTGACGTGGTCGGTACCGGCTCCTCGCGTAAATCCGCCACCAACTCGGTGCTGTGGTTCTTCGGCGACGACATCCCGTATGTGCCGAACAAGCGCGCCGGTGGTTTCTGCTTCGGCACCAAGATCGCCCCGATCTTCTACAACACCATGGAAGACGCCGGCGCCCTGCCGATCGAATTCGACTGCACCAACCTGGCCATGGGCGATGTCATCGACGTCTACCCGTTCAAAGGTGAAGTCAAGCGTCACGACAGCGGCGAGCTGGTCACCACCTTCGAACTGAAAACCGAAGTCCTGCTGGACGAAGTCCGCGCCGGCGGCCGTATCCCACTGATCGTCGGCCGTGGCCTGACCGAAAAAGCCCGTGCCGAACTGGGCCTGGGTGCTTCGGACCTGTTCAAGAAGCCAGAACAGCCTGCCGACACCGGCAAGGGCTTCACCCTGGCACAGAAGATGGTCGGTCGCGCTTGCGGCCTGCCGGAAGGCCAAGGCGTACGCCCGGGTGCCTACTGTGAACCGAAGATGACCACCGTCGGTTCCCAGGACACCACCGGCCCGATGACCCGTGACGAGCTGAAGGACCTGGCATGCCTGGGCTTCTCCGCCGACCTGGTCATGCAGTCGTTCTGCCACACCGCGGCCTACCCGAAACCGATCGACGTCAACACCCACCACACCCTGCCGGACTTCATCCGCACCCGTGGCGGCGTGTCCCTGCGTCCAGGCGACGGCATCATCCACAGCTGGCTGAACCGCATGCTGCTGCCTGACACCGTCGGCACCGGTGGCGACTCGCACACCCGCTTCCCGATCGGCATCTCGTTCCCGGCCGGTTCCGGCCTGGTCGCCTTCGCCGCTGCCACCGGCGTCATGCCGCTGGACATGCCGGAGTCGGTACTGGTGCGCTTCAAGGGCAAGCTGCAACCGGGCATCACCCTGCGTGACCTGGTCCACGCCATCCCTTACTACGCCATCCAGAAGGGCCTGCTGACCGTCGAGAAGAAAGGCAAGAAGAACGCCTTCTCCGGCCGCATCCTGGAAATCGAAGGCCTGGACGAGCTGACCGTCGAGCAGGCGTTCGAGCTGTCCGACGCCTCGGCCGAGCGTTCGGCTGCCGGTTGCACCATCAAGCTGCCGGAAAAGGCCATCGCCGAATACCTGCAGTCGAACATCACCCTGCTGCGCTGGATGATCAGCGAAGGCTACGGCGACGCTCGCACCATGGAGCGCCGTGCACAAGCGATGGAAGCCTGGCTGGCCAACCCTGAGCTGCTGTCGGCCGACGCCGATGCCGAATACGCCGAGATCATCGAAATCGACCTGGCCGACGTCAAGGAGCCTGTGCTCTGCGCGCCGAACGACCCGGACGACGCCCGCCTGCTGTCGCAGGTACAAGGCGAGAAGATCGACGAAGTGTTCATCGGTTCGTGCATGACCAACATCGGTCACTTCCGCGCTGCCGGCAAGCTGCTGGACAAGGTCAAGGGCGGTATCCCGACCCGTCTATGGCTGGCGCCGCCAACCAAGATGGACGCCCACCAGCTGACCGAGGAAGGCTACTACGGCATCTACGGCAAGGCTGGCGCGCGCATGGAAATGCCAGGCTGCTCGCTGTGCATGGGTAACCAGGCACGTGTGCAGACCGGTTCGACCGTGGTCTCCACCTCGACCCGTAACTTCCCGAACCGTCTGGGCGATGCCACCAACGTCTACCTGGCGTCGGCGGAGCTGGCTGCAGTCGCATCGATCCTCGGCAAGCTGCCGACCGTCGAAGAGTACCTGCAGTACGCCAAGGATATCGACAGCATGGCTGCCGACGTCTACCGCTACCTGAGCTTCGATCAGATCGCCGAGTTCCGTGAAGCGGCGGCCAACGCCAAGATCCCGGTGGTTCAGGCGTAAGCCGAGCAGTCGGTTGTAAATGAAAAGCCCCGGTAGAAATACCGGGGCTTTTTTGTGGCTGGAGCGATTGTGGAGTGAGTGGAGGCCCTACCGCCAAACCCAGGGTTAGAAGGCGTCGCCAGGCACCCTCACCCACCCTTCCATCAACACCCGCGCACTGCGGCTCATGATGGCCTTGGTCACCGTCCACTGTCCGTCTATCTGCTGCGCCTCGGCGCCCACCCGCAGGGTGCCGGACGGGTGACCGAAACGCACCGCACTGCGTTCGCCGCCACCTGCAGCAAGATTGACCAACGTACCCGGAATCGCTGCAGCCGTGCCGATAGCCACCGCCGCCGTCCCCATCATGGCGTGATGCAGCTTGCCCATCGACAGCGCCCGCACCACCAGGTCGATATCGCCAGCCGCCACGGCCTTGCCGCTGGAAGCGGTGTAAGACGTAGCGGGCGCGACGAAAGCGACCTTTGGCGTGTGCTGGCGGCCAGCGGCCTGATCGATGTGCTCGATCAGCCCCATGCGCACCGCACCATGGGCGCGAATGGTCTCGAAACGCGCCAGCGCGGCAGCATCGCCATTGATCGCATCCTGAAGCTCGGTACCGGTGTAACCGATGTCGGCGGCATTGACGAAGATGGTCGGGATGCCGGCATTGATCAGGGTCGCCTTGAACGTGCCGACACCCAGCACCTCGAGGTCGTCAACCAGGTTGCCGGTAGGGAACATCGCCCCACTGCCCTCGCCGTCTTCATCGGCTGCAGGGTCGAGGAACTCCAGTTGCACTTCCGCTGCCGGGAAGGTCACGCCATCGAGCTCGAAGTCGCCGGTTTCCTGCACCTCACCCTCGGTGATCGGCACGTGGGCAACGATGGTCTTGCCGATATTGGCCTGCCAGATGCGCACGGTCGCCATGCCGTTACGCGGAATGCGTGCCGGATCCACCAGGCCACTGGCGATGGCGAACGAACCGACGGCCGCCGACAGGTTGCCGCAGTTGCCGCTCCAGTCGACGAAGGCCTTGTCGATGGCGACCTGGCCGAACAGATAGTCGACATCGTGATCGGCCTTGATGCTTGGCGAAAGAATCACGGTCTTGCTGGTGCTGGAAGTCGCACCGCCCATGCCGTCGATCTGCTTGCCATAGGGGTCGGGGCTGCCGATCACCCGCAACAGCAGGGCATCGCGCGCAGGGCCTGGCACCTGGGCACGCTCGGGGAGGTCTTGCAGGCGGAAGAACACGCCCTTGCTGGTGCCACCACGGATGTAGGTGGCGGGGATTTTCACTTGCGCTACAGATGCCATGAGCACTCATCCTTCAAGGCCCCACACGTCCCCTATGGGAGCGGGCTTGCCCCGCGATGGCGTCAGAACAGACAGCGATATTGCTCCTGCTGACGCAATCGCGGGACAAGCCCGCTCCTACAGGGTGAAGGCGGGGTTCAGGTCATTAGGCCGTCGCTTCGAGGAAGTCCTGGGCAAAGCGCTGCAGCACCCCGCCCGCCTCGTAGATCGACACTTCTTCGGCGGTGTCCAGGCGGCAGGTCACCGGCACTTCGACACGCTCGCCATCGCGGCGGGTCACCACCAGCGTCAGGGTTGCGCGCGGCGTGCGCGCACCGACCACATCGTAGGTCTCGCTGCCGTCCAGGCCCAGGGTCACGCGCGTGGTGCCCGGCTGAAACTCCAGCGGCAACACGCCCATGCCGATCAGGTTGGTGCGGTGGATGCGCTCGAAGCCTTCGGCGACGATCGCCTCGACGCCCGCCAAACGCACGCCCTTGGCCGCCCAGTCCCGCGACGAGCCCTGCCCGTAGTCGGCACCGGCGACGATGATCAGCGGCTGCTTACGCGCCATGTAGGTCTCGATCGCTTCCCACATGCGCGTCACCTTGCCTTCCGGCTCGATGCGCGCCAGCGACCCCTGCTTCACGCTGCCGTCTTCCTTGCGCACCATTTCGTTGAACAGCTTGGGGTTGGCGAAGGTCGCCCGCTGCGCGGTGAGGTGGTCGCCGCGGTGGGTGGCGTAGGAGTTGAAGTCCTCCTCCGGCAGGCCCATCTTCGCCAGGTACTCGCCAGCAGCGCTGTCGAGCATGATGGCGTTCGACGGCGACAGGTGGTCGGTGGTGATGTTGTCCGGCAATACCGCCAGCGGACGCATGCCGCGCAGGGTGCGCTCACCGGCCAGGGCGCCTTCCCAGTAAGGGGGGCGACGAATGTAGGTGCTCATCGGGCGCCATTCGTACAGCGGCGCAACCTTCGGCCCCTTGTCTTCCTCGATGGTGAACATCGGGATATACACCTGGCGGAACTGCTCGGGCTTGACCGAGGCACGAACCACTGCGTCGATCTCTTCATCGCTTGGCCAGATATCCTTCAGGCGGATTTCCTTGCCGTCGACCACACCGAGCACATCCTTCTCGATATCGAAGCGGATGGTGCCGGCGATGGCGTAGGCCACCACCAGCGGCGGCGACGCCAGGAACGCCTGCTTGGCGTAGGGATGAATGCGCCCGTCGAAGTTACGGTTGCCCGAGAGCACTGCAGTGGCATAGAGATCACGGTCGATGATCTCCTGCTGGATCACCGGGTCCAGTGCGCCAGACATACCGTTGCAGGTGGTGCAGGCGAAGGCAACGATACCGAAGCCCAACTGCTCGAGCTCCTGCTCCAGGCCCGCCTCTTTCAGATACAGCTGCACAGCCTTGGAGCCCGGCGCCAGCGACGACTTGACCCAGGGCTTGCGCACCAGGCCGAGCCGGTTGGCGTTGCGCGCCAGCAGGCCGGCGGCGATGACGTTGCGCGGGTTGCTGGTGTTGGTGCAACTGGTGATGGCGGCGATGATCACTGCACCGTCAGGCATCTGTCCTGGCACTTCTTCCCAAGCCCCTGCAATGCCCTTTGCCGCCAGATCGCTGGTGGCCACGCGGGCGTGGGGGTTGGACGGGCCGGCCATGTTGCGCACTACACTCGACAGGTCGAAAGTCAGCGTGCGCTCGTACTCGGCCTTGGCCAGGCTGTCGGCCCAGAGGCCTGCGACCTTGGCGTAGGTCTCGACCAGTTGCACCTGCTGGTCGTCACGACCGGTCAGGCGCAGGTAGTCGATGGTCTGCTGGTCGATGGCGAACATCGCCGCGGTGGCGCCGTATTCAGGTGCCATGTTGGAAATGGTGGCGCGGTCGCCCAGGGTCAGCGCCCGGGCACCCACGCCATGGAATTCGAGGTAGGCGCCAACCACTTTCTGCTTGCGCAGGAACTCGGTCAGGGCCAACACCAGGTCGGTGGCGGTGATGTTCGGTGCCAGTCGGCCGGTCAGCTCGACGCCAACGATTTCCGGCAGGCGCATCCACGAGGCGCGACCCAGCATGACGTTCTCGGCCTCAAGGCCACCCACGCCGATGGCGATCACGCCCAGGGCGTCCACATGCGGTGTGTGGCTGTCGGTGCCGACGCAGGTGTCCGGGTAGGCCACGCCGCGATCGCTGTGGATCACCGGCGACATCTTCTCCAGGTTGATCTGGTGCATGATGCCGTTGCCCGGCTGGATCACATCAACGTTCTTGAACGCCTGCTTGGTCCAGTTGATGAAGTGGAAACGGTCTTCGTTGCGTCGGTCTTCGATGGCGCGGTTCTTCTCGAATGCCTGCGGATCGAAACCGCCGCACTCCACGGCCAGCGAGTGGTCGACGATCAATTGCACCGGCACCACCGGATTGACCTGGGCCGGATCGCCGCCCTTGTCGGCGATGGCATCGCGCAGGCCAGCCAGGTCGACCAGGGCGGTCTGGCCGAGAATGTCGTGACACACCACGCGCGCCGGGAACCAGGGGAAGTCGAGGTCGCGCTTGCGTTCGATCAATTGCCCGAGCGAGGCGTCGAGGGTGGCCGGGTCGCAGCGGCGCACAAGGTTTTCGGCGAGCACGCGGGAAGTATAGGGAAGCCCGTCGTAGGCGCCGGGCTTGATCGCCTCGACCGCCGCGCGGGTGTCGAAATAGTCCAGGGTGGTGCCTGGCAGGTTCTTGCGGTATGCGGTGTTCATCATGGAATCAGGCTCGTTCACAGGATTCGGAAGGATTCACCGCCCCTGTGGGAGCGGGCTTGCCCGCGAATGCGTCAGCAGGTGCGAAGCGGTTGCCCGAACGGACGCATTCGCAGGCAAGCCCGCACCCACAGGGGAAACGGGTTGCCTCTCTATAACTATTCAGCGCTTGTCGATCGGCACGAACTGGCGCTGCTCGACGCCGGTGTACTCGGCGCTCGGGCGGATAATGCGGTTGTTGGCACGCTGTTCGAACACGTGCGCCGCCCAGCCGGTCAGGCGCGAGCAGACGAAGATCGGGGTGAACAGCTTGGTCGGGATGCCCATGAAGTGATACGCCGAGGCATGGTAGAAATCGGCGTTGGGGAACAAGCGCTTCTGCTCCCACATGGTCTTGTCGATGGCCTCGGACACCGGGTACAGCACCTTGTCGCCCACTTCGTCGGCCAACTGCTTCGACCAACCCTTGATCACCTCGTTGCGCGGGTCGGACTCTTTGTAGATGGCGTGGCCGAAGCCCATGATCTTGTCCTTGCGCTCAAGCATGCGCAGCAGTTCGGCAGCGGCCTCCTGCGGGCTCTGGAAGCGCTCGATCAGCTCCATCGCCGCCTCGTTGGCGCCGCCGTGCAGCGGGCCGCGCAGCGAGCCGATGGCTGCCGTGACGCAGGAGTACAGGTCCGACAGGGTCGAGGCACAGACCCGTGCGGTGAAGGTCGAGGCGTTGAATTCGTGCTCGGCGTAGAGGATCAGCGAGACATTCATCACCTTCACGTGCAGGTCGCTGGGCTTCTTGCCGTGCAGCAGGTGCAGGAAGTGGCCACCGAGGGTGTCCTCGTCACTGCTGCAGTCGATGCGCACACCGTGGTGGGTGAAGCGGTACCAGTAGCACATCACCGCCGGGAACAGCGCCAGCAGGCGATCGGTCTTGTCGCGCTGGGCGTCGAAGGTCAGCTCCGGCTCCAGGGTACCGAGCACCGAGCAACCGGTGCGCATCACATCCATTGGATGGGCGTCGCGCGGAATACGCTCGAGCACTTCCTT
The DNA here is from genome assembly GCF_014268955.1 of Pseudomonas sp. RW3S2. Classification (NCBI taxonomy): domain Bacteria; kingdom Pseudomonadati; phylum Pseudomonadota; class Gammaproteobacteria; order Pseudomonadales; family Pseudomonadaceae; genus Pseudomonas; species Pseudomonas sp. RW3S2. The sequence continues at coordinate 150,534 of NZ_JABWRM010000003.1, forward strand.
GAGCGCTTGCGGCAGGTCGCGCAGGCCCTTGAGCTTGTGCTTGTAGTCGGCCAGCTCGGACTTGCTCGGCAGTTCACCATAGAGCAGCAGGTAGGCGACTTCCTCGAACTCGGCGCCAGCGGCCAGGTCGCGCACATCGTAGCCACGATAGGTCAGGCCGGCACCGGCCTGGCCGACGGTCGACAGCGCGGTCTGCCCGGCCACCTGGCCACGCAGGCCGGCACCACTGAGTACTTTTGCTTCGGCCATGGTGTTTCTCCTTTCTTGAATTTGTTATGAAGTCGTTCTGGCTAATCTGCAGCGATCGCATCGGCCCTATCGCGGGACAAGCCCGCTCCTACAGAGGACTGCGTGATCCTTGTGGGAGCGGGCTTGCCCCGCGATGGGGCCGACACCGCCGGCATGGCTTACCCTTTCTTCTGCGCAAACAGCGCATCGAGGCTCTGCTCGAACGCGTGATAACCAATGGCATCGTAGAGCTCCATGCGAGTCTGCATGGTGTCGATCACATTCTTTTGAGTACCGTCGCGGCGCAGGGCGGCGTAGACGTTCTCGGCAGCCTTGTTCATGGCGCGGAACGCCGACAGTGGATACAGCACCAGCGATACATCGACCGACGCCAGCTCGTCGGTGGTGTACAGCGGCGTGGCACCGAACTCGGTGATATTGGCCAGGATCGGCGCCTTCACCCGGTCGGCGAAGGTCTTGTACATCTGCAGCTCGGTGATGGCTTCGGGGAAGATCATGTCGGCGCCGGCCTCGACGCACGCCTGGGCACGGTCCAATGCCGCATTCAAGCCTTCCACCGCCAGGGCGTCGGTACGCGCCATGATCACGAAGCTGTCGTCAGTACGCGCATCCACTGCCGCCTTGATACGGTCGACCATCTCCTGCTGCGAGACGATCTCTTTGTTCGGCCGATGACCACAGCGCTTGGCACCGACCTGATCCTCGATGTGAATGGCCGCAGCGCCGAACTTGCTCATCGAGCGCACCGTGCGGGCGACGTTGAACGCCGAGGCACCAAAGCCGGTGTCGACATCCACCAGCAGCGGCAGATCGCACACATCGGTGATCCGGCGGACATCGGTCAGCACGTCGTCCAGCCCACTGATGCCCAGGTCCGGCAGGCCCAGGGAGCCGGCAGCGACACCGCCACCGGACAGGTAGATGGCCTTGAACCCGGCGCGCTTGGCCAGCAGCGCATGGTTGGCGTTGATGGCTCCGACTACCTGCAGCGGATGCTCGGCGGCTACGGCGTCGCGAAAACGCTGACCGGGGGTGCTCTTCACAGTCATGACTCACCTCGTGGGCTGTTGTTGTGGGCGTCCTGGTAGTGACGCTCGATATTGCGCTTGGACGCACCGATATGGCGGCGCATCAGGAGTTCGGCCAGCTCGCCGTCACGGTCGGCGATGGCATCGAGTATGCGGTGGTGTTCGGCGAAAGCCTGGCGCGGACGGTTGGGGGTGGCCGAGAACTGGATGCGATACATGCGCACCAACTGGTACAGCTCGCCGCAGAGCATCTTGACCAGGGTCTGGTTGCCGCTGCCCTGGATGATTCGATAGTGGAAGTCGAAATCGCCTTCCTGCTGGTAGTAGCCAAGCCCAGCCTGGAATGCCGCATCGCGCTCGTGGGTGTCGAGCACCTGGCGCAGTTCGTCGATCTGGGCCACTGTCATGCGCTCAGCGGCCAGCCTGCAGGCCATGCCTTCGAGCGATTCGCGGATTTCGTACAGCTCTATCAGCTCGGCATGGTTGAGCGATACCACCCGCGCACCGACATGCGGCACACGCACCAGCAGGCGCTGACCCTCGAGGCGATGAATGGCCTCGCGCAGCGGGCCGCGGCTGATACCGTAGGTGCGGGCCAGCTCCGGCTCGGAAATCTTGCTGCCCGGGGCGATATCCCCCTTCACGATGGCCGCCTGGATGCGCCGAAAGACATTCTCTGAAAGCGTTTCGGACTCATCTGCAACCGGTGCGAAGGCCTGAGGGGCTTCAAGCATGATTGTCGACACCTTGCAAATTGATAGCGCCAAAACTAGCCAAATGAAGGCGCATAGTCAAAGACAAAAACAACATTGTCGACAATTGTCTAATAACGAACTTACCCCGCACTGTCGCGGTCTCATCGCAGCGCGCTGGCGTCAAGACGTCGGCGTGATAGAATGCCGCGCTTCCCAAGGATTACGGATAGTGTGCCTGTCATCATTTCATGCTGTTGACAGATGAACGAGGCGCTTGCGCCCTGCCCCGAACACAGACAGCACCGCGCCAGGACTATGAGACCCACGTTTTATTCACTGTTGTTCAGCCTCGCCTTGCTGCCGGCGCTTGGCCATGCGGCCGAAAAGACCGTGTACGGCCTGAACGAATACGCCCGCCTGGGCGATCTTGACCTTGAAGTGGCCGCCAAGCTCGACACCGGCGCCAAGACCGCCTCGCTCAGCGCACGCGACATCAAGCGCTTCAAGCGCGATGGCGAAAGCTGGGTGCGCTTCTACCTGGCCATCGACGCCGCCCACAAGCACCCCATCGAACGCCCACTGGCCCGCGTCAGCAAGATCAAGCGGCGTGCCGGTGACTACGACCCGGACGAAGGCAAGGCCTACACCGCCCGCCCGGTGATCGAACTGAACATCTGCATGGGCCAGGCCCTGCGCACCATCGAAGTCAACCTCACCGACCGCAGCGCCTTCCAGTTTCCGCTGCTGATCGGCTCCGAGGCACTCAAGCACTTCGACGCGCTGGTCGACCCCAGCCTCAAATACGCCGCCGGCAAACCTGCCTGTGCCACCGAAGCTCCCAAAGTAGAGTAATTCCGATGCGCTCTCTTACCCTGCACCTGAAAGTCCTGATCACCATCCTGGTGCTGCTGGGCGTGACGGTCACCTGCTACCAGATCTTCATCCTGGGCATCCCGGTGACCGAAGACGAGACCGACGATCTGTGGAACATCGACGCCAAGGTCGAGTTCGTCGCCAGTCCCAAGGACCCGGTGAAGATCCAGATGTTCGTGCCGCCGCTGAACCGCGACTACGTTAGCCTCAACGAGAGCTTCATCTCCAACAACTACGGGGTCAGCGTCAATCGCACCGACGGCAATCGCAAGGTCACCTGGTCGGCTCGCCGCGCCAGTGGCAACCAGACCCTGTACTACCGCCTGGTCCTGACCAAGCGCTACAGCACCGAGAAAGCCAAGATCAAGGGTCCGACCTTCCGTGACAGCCTGGCGGTCGAAGGCCCCGAAAAGATCGCCGCCGAAGCACTGATGGCACCGATTCGCCAACACTCTGCCGACGTCGAGACCTTCGTCAGCGAAACCATCAAGCGTGTCAACAACGCCAACGACGACAACGCCAAGCTGCTGCTGGCCGGCGACAACTCCCCCATGAAGAAAGCCCAGGTCATCGACCTGCTGCTGTCGATCGCCCACGTGCCGATGGAAAAGGTCCATACCATCCGCCTGGTTGCCGACACCCCGCAGAGCCCTGAGCTGTGGCTGCGCAGCTTCAACGGCAACGCCTGGCTGTACTTCAACCCGGAAACCGGCGAGCAAGGCCTGCCCAGTGACCGCCTGCTGTGGTGGACCGGCGATGAAAACCTGATCACCGTCGATGGCGGCAAGAAGGCCACCGTCACCTTCAGCATGAACAACAGCGAGATGAACGCCATCCGCCTGGCCAAGCTGACCGACGAGAACACCGACGCCGACTTCCTCGAATACTCCCTGTACGGCCTGCCGCTGCAAACCCAGCAGACCTTCATGATCATGGTGATGATCCCGATCGGCGTGCTGGTCATCCTCGTACTGCGCAACCTGATCGGCATTCAGACCCTTGGCACCTTCACCCCGGTGCTGATTGCCCTGGCCTTCCGCGAAACGCAGCTAGGCTTCGGCATCGTGCTGTTCACGGTGATTACCGCCCTGGGCCTTTCGCTGCGCTCCTATCTTGAACACCTGAAGCTGCAGATGCTGCCCCGCCTGTCGGTGGTGCTGACCTTCGTCGTGGTGCTGATCGCTGCGATCAGCCTGTTCAGCCACAAGCTGGGCCTGGAGCGCGGGCTGTCGGTGGCGCTGTTCCCGATGGTGATCCTGACCATGACCATCGAGCGCCTGTCGATCACCTGGGAAGAACGTGGCGGCGGCCATGCGATGAAAGTCGCCGTCGGCACCCTGTTCGCAGCCTCGCTGGCGCACCTGCTGATGACCGTGCCGGAAGCCGTGTACTTCGTCTTCACCTTCCCGGCCGTGCTGCTGATCCTGGTGGGCTTCATGCTGGCGATGGGTCGCTATCGCGGCTACCGCCTGACCGAGCTCGTTCGCTTCAAGGCATTCCTGAAGAAGGCTGACGCCTGATGTTCGGACTGATCAAGACGTGGAAAGCCCTGGAGGCCCGGGGCATCATGGGTATCAACCGGCGCAACGCGGACTATGTTCTGAAGTACAACAAACGCCACCTGTACCCGATCGTCGACGACAAGATCATCACCAAGGAGCGCGCACTGGCGGCCGGTATCCATGTGCCGGAGATGTACGGCATCATCGAAACCGAAAAAGAGATCGAAAAGCTCGACGAGATCATCGGCGGGCGTAGCGACTTCGTGATCAAGCCAGCGCAGGGCGCTGGCGGCGATGGCATCCTGGTAGTCGCCGACCGCTTCGAGGACCGTTATCGCACGGTCTCTGGCAAGATCATCAGCCATGAGGAAATCGAGCACCAGATCTCGAGCATTCTCACCGGGCTGTATTCGCTGGGTGGGCACCGCGACCGAGCCCTGATCGAGTACCGCGTCACCCCCGACCAGATTTTCAAGAGCATCAGCTACGAAGGCGTGCCTGACATCCGCATCATCGTGCTGATGGGCTACCCCGTGATGGCCATGCTGCGCCTGCCGACCCGCCAGTCCGGCGGCAAGGCCAACCTGCACCAGGGTGCGATCGGCGTCGGCGTGGACCTCGCCACTGGCGTCACCCTGCGCGGCACCTGGCTGAACCGGATCATCAGCAAACACCCGGACACCACCAACGCAGTGGACGGCGTGCAGCTGCCGAACTGGGACGGCTTCATGAAGCTGGCTGCCAGTTGCTACGAGCTGTGCGGGCTGGGCTACATCGGCGTGGACATGGTGCTGGACCAGGACAAGGGCCCGCTGATCCTGGAGCTCAACGCCCGCCCCGGCCTGAACATCCAGATCGCCAACGACTGCGGCCTGACCCAGCGCACCCACGCCATCGAGGCGCATATCGAGGCGCTGGCCAAGGACGGCATCAGCGAAGATGCCGAGACTCGCGTGCGGGTGGCACAGGGGCTGTTCGGCCACGTCGTCCAGCAATGACTCCAGCACAGGCCGTCCCTGCAGGGGCGGCCTGCTCCAACTGGTGCTAGGCACTTTTCCTACAGCGGCCTACAATCCCCCTCCTTGATTTTCATCGCCGTCCATTCCGATGCCGACCTGTACGCTGCACCCCCTGCCCTACCAGCCCGATCCTGCGCATTACTTCAGCCGCTTGCGCCTGGCCCCCGGCGCCATCCTGCTCGACAGCGCCCGTCCGGTCGCCGAGCGCGGGCGCTTCGACCTGTTCAGTGCCTGGCCGCTGCAACAACTGCAAGCACAGAACGGCGAAAGCGGCGAAAGCTATCTGCAGCGGTTGCGCGAGGCGCTGGCGGGACTTGGCGAGGCTACGCTGCCCGAGGGCAGCAAACTGCCGTTCGCCGGCGGACTGATCGGCTACCTGAGCTATGACTTCGGCCGGCGCCTGGAGCATCTACCGCACCTGGCGACAGACGACCTCGGCCTGCCCGATGCGCAACTGGGCCTGTACGCCTGGGCTGCCATCACCGACCACCAGCTGCGCACCAGCCAACTGGTGTTCCATCCCGCCTTGCCCAGCAGCGAACGCGAGCGCCTGATCCGCCTGTTCGAGGGCGATGACAGGTCACCCAACGGAACCTTCAAGCTGCTCGCGCCCATGCAGGGCGACCTTCGTGCCGAGCAGTACCACGCGGCCTTCGATCAGGTACAACGCTACATCCACGCCGGAGACTGCTACCAGATCAACCTCACGCAGCGCTTTCGCGCCCCCTGCCAGGGCGACCCGTGGCAGGCGTACCAAGCGCTGCGCAGCGCCTGCCCGACGCCCTTCTCCGGCTTCCAGCAGTTGAGCCCAGACAGCGCACTGCTGAGTTTTTCGCCAGAGCGCTTCATCCGAGTCAATCAGGGCGACGTCGAGACTCGCCCAATCAAAGGCACCCGCCCACGCTCGCCAGACCCGGAGCAAGACCTGCGCAACGCTCGCGAGTTGCAAGCCAGCACCAAGGATCGCTCGGAGAACCTGATGATCGTCGACCTGCTGCGCAACGACATCGGCCGTACCTGCGAGATCGGTTCGGTGAAGGTGCCGGAATTGTTCAGCCTGGAGAGCTACCCCAACGTCCACCACCTGGTCAGCAGCGTCACCGGACGCCTGGCCGTCGGCAAGGATGCATTGGACCTGATCGCCGGCAGTTTCCCCGGCGGCTCGATCACCGGGGCTCCGAAGATCCGCGCCATGCAGATCATCGATGAACTGGAGCCGACACGCCGGGCACTGTACTGCGGGTCGCTGCTATACGTTGACGTGCGCGGCGAGATGGACAGCTCGATCGCCATCCGCAGCCTGCTGATCAAGGATGGCCAGGTCAGTTGCTGGGGCGGTGGCGCCGTGGTGGCTGATTCGGCGTGGGAGGCCGAATACGAGGAGTCGATCGCCAAGGTGCGGGTGTTGATGGAGACCTTGCAGGGCCTATAGCCGATGATTCGCCTGTAGGAGCGGCGGTTCGGCGCCCCGACTTGCCCGCGAAGCAGGCACCCTCTATTCGAGCCCGTCTACCCCGCCATTTTTTGTTACCATCGCCCCATTACGAGCGCACAGCGCCATACACACGATGGAAACCGCCTGATGAGCCAACCCTTCGACGTCGCCGCCCTGGCCGCGACCTATGCCAGCAAGTCCCCGCAGGACATTCTCAAGCTCGCCTTCGAACACTTCGGCGACGACCTGTGGATCTCTTTCAGCGGTGCCGAGGACGTGGTGCTGGTAGACATGGCCTGGAAGCTGAACAAGCAAGTCAAGGTGTTCAGCCTCGACACCGGTCGCCTGCACCCGGAAACCTATCGCTTCATCGACCAGGTTCGCGAGCAGTACAACCTGCCAATCGAAATCCTCAGCCCGGATCGCGCCAAGCTCGATCCTTTCGTCAAGGAAAAGGGCCTGTTCAGCTTCTACAAGGATGGCCATGGCGAATGCTGTGGCATCCGCAAGATCGAGCCGCTGCGTCGCAAGCTGGCCACCGTCAGCGCCTGGGCCACCGGCCAGCGCCGCGATCAGAGCCCTGGCACCCGCAGCCAGGTCGCGGCACTGGAGATCGATTCGGCGTTCTCCACGCCCGAACGCACCCTGTACAAGTTCAACCCCCTGGCGCAGATGAGCAGCGCGGAAGTCTGGGGTTATATCCGCATGCTCGAGCTGCCGTACAACAGCCTGCACGAACGCGGCTTCATCAGCATCGGCTGCGAACCCTGCACCCGCCCGGTGCTGCCGAACCAGCACGAGCGTGAAGGACGCTGGTGGTGGGAAGAGTCGACTCAAAAGGAATGCGGGCTGCACGCCGGCAACCTGATCAGCAAGGCCTGAAAACAAACGGGGCAAGCCCGCACCTACACAAAACCTGTAGGAGCGGGCTTGCCCCGCGATGGGCCGCAACGCGGCCCCTGCCTCATGCCAACTCAGTGCACGGGCAGCTCAACCCCTTCGAACAGTTCTTCCAGCTCCTGCTTGTTGTGGCACTGGATCGCCTTGGCCATCACTTCGCGGGTCAGGTGCGGCGCGAACTTCTCGATGAAATCGCACATGAAGCCACGCAGGAAAGTGCCACGGCGGAAGCCGATCTTGGTGATACTGGCTTCGAACAGCTCGCTCGCATCCAGGCACACCAGGTCGCTGTCGAGCTTCGGATCGACCGCCATCTTCGCGACGATGCCCACACCCAGGCCCAGGCGTACATAAGTCTTGATCACATCGGCGTCTGCGGCGGTGAACACCACCTTCGGAGTCAGGCCGCGATGGTTGAACGCTTCGTCGAGCTTGGAACGGCCCGTGAAACCGAACACGTAGGTGACGATGGGGTACTCGGCCACCGCTTCGAGGGTCAGCTTCGGCAACTTGGTCAGCGGGTGCCCCTGGGGCACCACCACGCAACGATTCCATTTGTAGCACGGCATCATGATCAGGTCGCCGAACAGCTCCAGTGCCTCGGTGGCGATGGCGAAATCGACAGTGCCGTCAGCGGCCATCTCGGCGATCTGCATTGGCGAGCCCTGGTGCATGTGCAGGGATACTTCAGGGTACTGCTTGATGAAGTTGCTGATCACAGGAGGCAGGGCATAGCGGGCCTGGGTGTGGGTGGTCGCGATGGACAGCGTGCCCTTCTTCTCGTTGGAGAACTCCTGGGCGATCTGCTTGATGCTTTCGACCTTGCGCAGGATCTCGCCAGCAGTGGTGATGATGCGCTCGCCCGCCGGGGTGACGCGGGTCAGGTGCTTGCCGCTGCGGGCGAAGACTTCGACGCCCAGTTCGTCCTCGAGGAGACGGATCTGCTTGCTGATCCCGGGCTGAGAGGTGTACAGGCTCTGCGCGGTCGCGGAGACGTTGAGGTCATGGTGCGCTACTTCCCAGATATAGCGCAGTTGTTGAAGCTTCATAGATTCCCCTCGAATCAGCGGTAGGTCACCGGCTGCTGGCAGCGACGATTTATAACTATATTAGTGGTAAGAGAAATAAATCTAGAACTATTTTGTTACACCCCAAGGAAAAGACCTACCGCTAGCTTCAGACTTTCCTACGCCCCAAATGCTGTGCCAACGGCACCATGTACACCGGCACCGGTGACAGTTGCAGCAGCCGTACCGCTGTGCGGCCAATCGGCACATCGACACCCGCGCCCTCGGCATGGCTGCCGAAGATCAACAGGTCGACCGCCAGGCGCTGGGCCTGCTCCAGAATCACTTGCGCAGGATCCCCCTGGCGCACCCGCACGGCCTTGATCACCGCCAGATCGGCCGCCTCGCCCAATTCCTCGCGAAAATTTTCCAGCACCCGCTGCTCGATGTTGGCCATCACCGTGTTGACCCCCTGGGAGTGCAGGCGGTCGAGGGTCTGCTCATCGAGATAACTTTGCAGTAACGACTCGGCGAACTGGCCCATGGGTTCGACGGCGTGGATCACGTACAACTCTGCGTTGAAGGTCCGCGCCAGGGCCAAGGCGTGTTGCATGACGAAGGGCGCGTAGACGCCGAGATCGGTGGCGTACAGCATGGAACGGATCATTCGGCCTCCTCCACTGCCACGGGGGCAGAGCAAGCTACAGCTTAGCAGTGCCGTGGAGAGCCGCTTCGCCGTCCGGCGCAGCGGCCAGCCATACGCTTCAGCCCGCGCAGTTGCGCCGGTCGATGAACGCCAGCGCCTGGTACAGCGCTTCCATCTTCGGCAAGTGGCAACCGGCCTCGCGGGCACGGGCCAGGGGTTCGCCGTAGATCACCTGCAACTCCAGCGGCCGCTGCTGAGCATGATCGTGGTACATGCTCGGCCAGTAGTCAGGCATCTGCTCGGTGACCCGGAACAGGTGCTCGGCATAGCCTTCCGGCAGTGGATGCCCGCAGGCCCGTGCGCCCTCGACCACTTCGGCCATCAGCCCGCGAATCAGCGCGCGGCTGTCGGGGTCGCCCATCAGAGGCGTCGTGCTGGCCTGCAGCAACACCGACAGGCCGTTGTACGGCACGTTCCACACCAGCTTCTGCCAGCGCGCCTGAACGAGGTTGTCCATCGGCTGCGAGTCGACCCCCGCAGCGCGGAACAATTCGGCGCCCTCGGCGACAATGGCTGCACCGCGGTCGTCGCTGGGGCCGCTGTGGTAACCCAGGTTGACCGCGCCCAGTGCCTGGTGGCGGATCACCCCGGGCGCTTCGCGGTTCACACAGATAAAGCACAGCCCCCCGAGCAGGTGCATGTCGTCGCGCAACGCGCCACGCAACTGCTCCTCGACGCCCAGGCCATTCTGCAGCAACACCACCTTGGCACCGGGCGCTCCCGCCTGGACGATCAGCGGCGCCAACTCGGCGTTACTGGTGGCCTTGGTGCCGATCAGCAACCAGTCGCACTGCGGCATGTCACTGGCCGAGGCATAGGCCTGGACCTTCATCTGCAGCTCTCCGTGCACGGCGCTGTTCAGGGTCAGCCCCTGCTCATGCACCACGCCATATTCGCTGCGCAGCAGAAAGTGCACGTCAAAACCGGCACGCGCCAGCATCAGCCCATAGAAGCCACCGATGGCACCGCTACCGATGATGCCGATGCGTTTGTTACGAGGATCCATACCGCTCTCCTGTCGAAGCGATGACTGTCTGTCCGATTTTCTTACAGTGAATCAGCCGGTTTGCGATCCTTCACTATACTCAGGCCATGAAGGTCAAATAATCGACACGGAGTCGACGATGTGTGGATTTCTGCCTCACCCTGACGGGATTCCGGTCGAGCTGAATCTTCGCCCGTCTCCCAGCCTGTTCCGTCGGCACCTGCATACCCTGGGGCTTGGCGGCATCGCTTGCAACCATCCGCGTGCCTACCGTCGCGGCACTGCAGTGGAAGTGGTCATTCCTTCATTGGGCGCACAGGCACGCTATGCCGGTTATGTTGCCTGGTGCCAGCGGCTGGATGCTGGCTACCGCGTGGGCATCGCCTTCACCGACGACCAGGCGCTGTTCGGCGCACGCATGGGTGAGCAGGTTTGCCATATTCATCATTACTGCCAACTGCACCAGCAACATGACCTGCAGGGCGAACAGGCGCAGGCGTTGGCACAGCAGTGGATCGCCCAGCACGGCGCCGAATTCTCCGAAGCAGCGCTGCTGGGCGAACACCCCCTGATGTCGCCGCGCTCGGCGAGCCCACTGCGCGATCCTTGTATCGCGATCGGCCTGCAAGGCAGCTCGCGCACGGGCAAGTCACCTTTTCAGCGCTGACAGCCCCCTGCCCATTGTCGCGCCCGATGTAACGCGCTAAGGTTCGGCTCCCCGCTGCGAACAATCTGCTGCTGGGCCGCACGGGGTTTGCTGGCGGCCGGCACCCGTGACCTGACGAGTAACACGATGGCTGATTTACCGATCGATGACCTCAACGTTGCCTCCAACGAGACCCTGATCACCCCCGATCAGCTGAAGAAAGAGATTCCCCTCAGCGCCAAGGCCCTGCAGACCGTGACTGCCGGCCGTGAAGTGGTGCGCAACATCCTCGACGGCAAGGACCATCGCCTGTTCGTCGTGATCGGCCCCTGCTCGATCCACGACATCAAGGCTGCCCACGAGTACGCCGACCGTCTCAAGGTACTGGCCGAAGAAGTCTCCGACACTCTCTATCTGGTCATGCGCGTGTATTTCGAGAAGCCTCGTACCACCGTAGGCTGGAAAGGCTTGATCAACGACCCCTACCTGGATGACTCGTTCAAGATCCAGGACGGCCTGCACATTGGTCGCCAATTGCTGCTGGACCTGGCCGAGAAGGGCCTGCCGACCGCGACCGAAGCCCTCGACCCGATCTCCCCGCAATACCTGCAGGACCTGATCAGCTGGTCGGCCATCGGTGCCCGTACCACCGAATCCCAAACCCACCGTGAAATGGCCTCGGGCCTGTCTTCGGCGGTCGGCTTCAAGAACGGCACCGACGGCGGCCTGACCGTGGCGATCAACGCCCTGCAGTCGGTGTCCAAGCCCCACCGCTTCCTGGGTATCAACCAGGAAGGCGGCGTGTCGATCGTCACCACCAAAGGCAACGCCTACGGCCACGTGGTGCTGCGTGGCGGCAACGGCAAACCCAACTACGATTCGGTCAGCGTTGCCCTGTGCGAACAGGACCTGGCCAAGGCCAAGATCAAGGCCAACATCATGGTCGACTGCAGCCACGCCAACTCCAACAAGGACCCGGCGTTGCAGCCGCTGGTGATGGAGAACGTCGCCAACCAGATTCTGGAAGGCAACCAGTCGATCATCGGCCTGATGGTCGAAAGCCACCTGAACTGGGGCTGCCAGGCCATTCCGAAAAACCTTGAAGACCTGCAATACGGTGTTTCGGTGACCGACGCCTGCATCGATTGGGCCGCCACCGAGAAGAGCCTGCGCAGCATGCGAGCCAAGCTCAAGGATGTGCTGCCCAAGCGCCAGCGCGGCTGATACGCACGCAAACGAAAACGCCGGGCAATTGCCCGGCGTTTTCGTTGGTGCGGTGTCGATTCAGGCCTTGGTCGAGTGGCGCTGCTGGCGCTCCATGTAACGCTCGACGTAAGAGCATGATGGAATCACGGTGTAGCCCATTTGTTCGGCGTACTCCAGGGCCTTTTCAGTCAAGGCGGCGGCGATGCCACGACCACGCAGGGCGTTGGGGACGAAGGTGCGATAGATGTCCAGCGTCTGCTTGCCCAGATCCATGTACGTCAGGTAGGCACGATGACCGTCCACGTTGGTCTCGAACTGATGACCGGCCTGGTCATGGTGGATGGTCAGCGCGTCACTCATCACTACTCCTCGCAGGTCTTTTGGCAGACCTTTGCCTTGACCGATGGTTTATCCGGCGGAGGAACCTCAACGCCACTCATGCCCCTTGGACCGTGGTCCATCAGCAATCGTTCGACGCCCGGGACACCCAAATAGTAGGCGTGCAACGCGGGATTGCTCAAGGTGCACATGGCTAAAAATTCCATGAAAGCGGGTTGGGCCGCCGGTGCCGGTCGACACCAAACAGCCCGCCGGATGTTCTACGGGGTAAGACGTTTGAGGACCGTGAAAGTCACCCTTAGTTCAACAAAAAGTTTCCTTGGTACAACCGCTTGCGTCCGATTTGCGGGGTCTTCACACTTTCTTTACAAACCCCGTCACACGCGGCCCGTGGCAACATTTTTTTTGCAGTTCTTGCGCTCTGTCAGTTTACTTACTACAAGTAATGGGTACTATGTACGCCGGCCAGTTTCTCTTTTCCGAGAGATGGCTATTTAATAGAAAGTCCTTGAAGGGGAACACGATGAACAACGTTCTGAAATTCTCTGCTCTGGCTCTGGCCGCAGTTCTGGCTACCGGTTGCAGCAGCGTATCCAAAGAAACCGAAGCTCGTCTGACTGCGACTGAAGACGCAGCAGCTCGCGCTCAAGCCCGTGCCGACGAAGCCTACCGTAAGGCTGACGACGCTCTGGCAGCCGCTCAGAAGGCTCAGCAGACCGCTGACGAAGCCAACGAGCGCGCTCTGCGTATGCTGGACAAAGCCAGCCGCAAGTAATAATCCTCACGGATTGTTATGGAGCCGGCCCACTTGTGGGCCGGCTTTTTTATTGCCCGAAAAAAGACCTCTCTCACCTCGCCTCCCGCCCTCCCAAAAAACGAAAAGGCCTGCACGATGGCAGGCCTTTCGGTTCAAGCAGGCAAGGGCTTACTGCAGCTCTGGCGGGATGCTCGACACCATCGGGGCAGCGCCTTGCCCATTGACCGGCACGGCGATCTCGACCGGCATGCCGTCCTCGGCGGCCACCACGTCACGAACCATGTCCCAGTTCATACGCAGATTGTTGGTCAAGTCTTCACGCTTGAGCAGTGCATTGATGACGGCCGTGTGCTTGTCGACCACCGACGGGTTGCCATGGTCGTCCAACGGCGTGTGTGCCTCGAGATAGACCTTGCCACCACTCACGCCGAACTTGTAAGGCTCGTTGATGATCCGCACCGGGGTGCCCACCGGTACCATCTTGGAGAGCGCCACCACGTTGTTGTTGAGCATGCGGAAGCAGCCGTGGCTGGTGCGCATGCCGATGCCGAACTTCTTGTTCGAACCGTGGATCAGGTAGCCCGGCAGGCCCAGGGTGAACTTGAACGGACCCAGCGGGTTGTCCGGGCCGGCCGGCACGACAGCAGGCAGGATATCGCCGTCAGCGGCGTGTTCAGCGCGAATCGAGGCCGGCGGCGTCCAGGTCGGGTTCGGTGTCTTGGCGGTGATCTTGGTGATCGCGATCGGTGAGCCCCAGCCTTCACGGCCGATCCCCAGCGGGAAGGTGTGCACCACGTTCTCGCCTTTCGGGTAGTAGTACAGGCGGTACTCGGCCAGGTTGATGACGATCCCCTCGCGCGGCCCGGGTGGCAGGACGTAACGGGTCGGCAGGATGATCTCGGTGCCAGCCCCCGGCAACCAGGGATCGACGCCCGGGTTCGCGGCGATCATCTCCAGGTAGCCCAGGTCGTTGGCCGTACCGATGTCGGCGAAGGTGTCTTCGTACTTGGCCTTGATCGTCCGGACCTGGCCGACGACGTCTTCGCCGGGCGGTGGCAATGGCAGCTCCAGCGCGACGGCAGGACCGGTCAGCAGCAAGGCGGCCAGGGACAGGCAACGGGTGACGGCGGGAAAGCGCGGCAACATCCGGTAAATCCTTCGAAAGAGGGTTCAAGACATTCAATTGTACACCCGCCCGGATTCAAGCGGGAGGCATCGGCAGGCGTTGCAAGGGTTACAAATGATGAAAGGTGAGCTCAGAGCTCCGGCCACACCGGGCGTGTACCCCGGCGCTGGGCATCGAGGATGGCCCGGCACAGCGGGCACAGGCGTTCGTCGCGATAGACCACGCGCTCGACCGACGACCAGCGCGGCTGCGCCGGCAGCAAGCCGCCACACAAGGTGCGGTCGACCGGAGCACCCAGTTCGAGCTGGCGAGCGGCGAGATGGACACGGACTTCCTGGCAGGCGAACAGGTCGAGCTGCTCGTCGGGCTCGATCAGTTGATAGGCATACAGGGACCAGGCGGGGCGTGGCATCGGGGGCACTCGAAACGGGGGGCGCAACATTAGCCGAAAGCGGCCCCCGATAAAAGCGTCAGAGCAAGGGTTTTATCGTCGGCCAGGCATTCTCCAGCAGACGCTGCTGGGCGCCTTGGGCCGGATGGATGCCGTCGGCCTGCATCATCTCCGCTACCCCACCTATGCCCTCCAGAAAGAACGGCACCAAGGCCACCTTCTTTTCGTTCGCCAACTGCTCATAGACCTGGGCGAACGCGGTGGTATAGCGCGCGCCATAATTCGGCGGCAGCCGCATCCCGAGCAACACCACCTTGGCGCCGGCCTCACGGGAGCGATCGATCATCGAGGCAAGATTTTGTTGCAATTGTTGTGGAGGTTGCCCACGCAGCCCATCGTTCCCGCCCAGCTCCAGCACCACCAGATCAGGCTTGTGCGCTGCAAGCAGCGCCGGCAGCCGCGCCTGGCCACCTGCGCTGGTGTCGCCACTGATCGAGGCATTGACCACGCGGTCGGTAAAACCCTCGTCCTTCAGGCGCTTTTCCAGGAGCGTGACCCATCCCTGGCGGGTATCCAGGCCAAAACCGGCGCTGATACTATCGCCGACAACCAGCACCGTTCCCGCCGCCGCGCCCTGGGCCAGGCAACACAGGGCCAGACCGGCACTCAACCACCACATTCGCATCGGATTCTCCATGGGCCCCAGCATTCTCGTTGCGCAGAACCTTAGCAAAGTGGTCCCCAGCGCGGAAGGCGACCTCACCATCCTTCACCCGCTTTCCCTCGACCTTGACCAAGGCGACAGCCTGGCCATCGTCGGTGCATCCGGCTCCGGCAAGTCGACCCTGCTCGGCCTGCTCGCAGGCCTTGACCGCCCTAGCGATGGCAGTGTCGTGCTCGCCGGTCACGACCTCGGCCCCCTCGACGAAGACCAGCGGGCACGGGTGCGTGCCGAACACGTCGGTTTCGTGTTCCAGTCGTTCCAGTTGCTCGACAGCCTCAATGCCCTGGAAAACGTCATGTTGCCCCTGGAGCTGGACGGTCGCCGCGACGCCCGCGAACAGGCCCGCACCCTGCTCGAACGGGTCGGCCTGGGCCAGCGCCTGAGCCACACCCCACGCCAACTGTCCGGCGGCGAGCAGCAACGGGTGGCGATCGCCCGCGCCTTCGCGGCGCACCCGGCAGTGCTGTTCGCCGACGAACCCACCGGCAATCTCGACAGCCATACCGGCGAGCGCATCAGCGACCTGCTGTTCGAGCTCAACAAGGAACGCGGCACTACCTTGGTGCTGGTGACCCATGACGAACGGCTGGCCAAGCGCTGCCGTCGCCTGATCCGCCTGGACGCCGGACGCCTGGTGGCGCCCCTGGAGCCATGATGACCCGCCTGCCGTTCATGCGCCTGTGCGCCCTGGCCCTGCGCCAACTGCTGCGTGACGCTCGCGCCAGTGAAGTACGGGTACTGTTCTTCGCACTCCTGGTGGCCGTCGCCGCCAGCACCGCCATCGGTTACTTCGGCGCCCGCCTCAACGGTGCCATGCAATTGCGGGCCAGCGAATTCCTCGCTGCCGACCTGGTACTGCAGGGTTCCTCCGCTGCCCAGGCGGCGCAGATCGACGCCGGCACTTCGCGCGGCCTGACCCACGCTCGCGTGGTGGAGTTCACCAGCGTGGTAGCCGCCGATGCTGGCATCCAGTTGTCGAGCATCAAGGCCATCGACCCGTCCTACCCGCTGCGCGGCCAACTGCGCAGCGCCGCCACGCCCTATGGCAGCGAAACGCCCGGCGGCGGGCCGGCGCCCGGCGAAGCCTGGGTCGAGGCACGCCTGCTGGCGGCACTGGGGCTGTCACTGGGCGACAGCATCGACGTGGGCATGAAGACCCTGCGCATGACCCGGGTGCTGACCTACGAACCGGATCGCGCCGGCAACTTCTACAGCCTCACCCCGCGAGTGCTGATGAACATCGCCGACCTGGACGCCACCGGCGTGATCCAGCCAGGAAGCCGGGTCACCTATCGCGACCTGTGGCGCGGCGAGCCGGACATCCTCGTGCAGTATCGCCAGGCGGTGGAGAAGGATCTTGCTGCCAACCAGCGGCTGCTCGACACCCGTGATGGCAACCGCCAGATTGGCGGCGCGCTGGGTCGCGCCGAACGCTACCTGAACATGGCCAGCCTGGTGGCGGTACTGCTGGCCGGCGTGGCCGTGGCGCTTTCGGCCAGCCGCTACGCCGCCCGCCGCCTGGACGCCAGCGCCCTGCTGCGCTGCCTGGGGCTGTCACGACACCAGGCGTTGGGCCTGTACTCGCTGCAACTGGCAATGCTGGGGCTGGTGGCGGCACTGGCCGGCGCCCTGCTTGGCTGGCTCGCGCAACTGGGGCTGTTCGCCCTCCTGCAGGGGCTGCTGCCCAGCACCGTGCCACCGGGCGGCATCGCCCCGGCACTGGCCGGCATCGGCACCGGCCTGGTGGCGCTGGCCGGCTTCGCCCTGCCACCGCTCGCCGCACTGGGCCGAGTGCCGCCCCTGCGTGTGCTGCGCCGCGACCTGCTGCCAGTTCCGCCCAGCAGTTGGCTGGTCTATGGCGCCGCATTGTTCGCCCTGGGCCTGATCATGTGGCGCCTGAGCCTAGACCTGCTGCTGACCTTCGCCCTGCTCGGCGGCGGCATGATCGCCGCGCTGCTGCTCGGCGGCCTGCTACTGCTCGGCTTGCGCAGCCTGCGCCGGTTGCTGATCGGTTCGCCGCTGCCCTGGCGCCTGGGGCTGGGCCAGTTGCTGCGCCATCCGCTGGCAGCCGCCGGCCAGGCGCTGGCCTTCGGCCTGATCCTGCTGGCCATGGCCCTGGTCGCGCTATTGCGCGCCGAGTTGCTGGACAACTGGCAGGCGCAGCTACCCAAGGATGCCCCCAACCACTTCGCCCTGAACATCCTGCCAGACGAGCGCGAACCCTTTGCCCAGCGCCTGCGCGAGGTCAATGCCACCTCGGCGCCGCTGTACCCGGTGATCCCCGGCCGTCTCACCCATATCAACGATCAGCCGGTACAACAGTTGGTGAGCAAGGAGTCCACCGGCGACCGTGCCGTGCAGCGTGACCTGAGCCTGACCTGGGCTGCCGAACTGCCCCAGGGTAATGCCTTGAGCGAAGGCGACTGGTGGCAGACACCACCGCCGGCCGACGGACCACCCGCGGTATCGGTCGAGGCGGAGCTGGCCGCAAGCCTCAAGCTCAAGCTGGGCGATCTGCTGACCTTCGACATTGGCGGCGAGCACCGCCAGGCACGGGTCAGCAGCCTGCGTACGGTGCACTGGGACAGCTTCCAGCCGAACTTCTACATGATCTTCCAGCCAGGCACCTTGCAAGGCCTGCCCGCCACCTACCTGACCAGCTTCTACCTCGCACCGGGGCACGATACCGACGTGGTCGCCCTGTCGCGGGCGTTTCCGGCGGTGACCATCCTCCAGGTCGATGCGCTGCTGGGGCAACTGCGCAGCATCCTCGCCCAGGTCACGTTGGCGGTGGAGTACGTACTGCTGTTCGTGCTCGCGGCAGGCCTTGCGGTGTTGTTCGCCGGCCTGCAGGCCACCCTGGACGAGCGTATCCGCCAAGGCGCGCTACTGCGCGCCCTGGGCGCCGGTCGTGCACTACTGGTCAAGGCCCGGCGCATCGAGTTCGGCCTGCTTGGCGCCGCCAGCGGCCTGCTCGCAGCCCTGGGCTGCGAACTGATCACCTGGGCCCTGTATCGCTACGCCTTCGACCTGCACTGGGCGCCCCACCCCTGGCTGTTGGTGCTGCCACTGTTGGGCGCGATCCTGGTAGGCGGTGCCGGTGTGTTCGGCACCCGCCGCGCACTCAATGCGACACCACTGAGCGTACTGCGCGAGACTTGAGCCGATGGCGCCAGCTCGCCGTGCCCACCAGCACGGTGAGCAGCACCATTGGCGTCCCCACCAGCAAGGCCAGTTGCCTCACGTCCAGATCCGGCCAGTGGCTGGCAACCAGCCCATAGGCCGCACCGCTGGCCATCTGCAGGAAAAAGAACTGCCCGGTGGACAGCCCGATGTCCTGCTGCACACAGCGCAGCAACCCAGCCTGGGTGGCCGGGATCACCATGCCAGTACTCAGCAGGATCGCCATCATCGGCACGACGAAGGCGCCCGCCGTCGGCCCGATCCAATGGACCGCCAGCCACAGGCCGCCCCAGCCGACAGTGCCGATGCCGGCCCCCACAGCCAGGATCTGCGTCAGGTCATGCCTGCGACTCAGGCGCCGGGCCAGGAAACTGCCGGTGACATAACCCAGTGCACAGATCGCAATGAGGGCGCCGTACTCGAACGCACTGAACCCCAGCAATCTCTGGAAGGCGTAGGATGACGAGGACAGGAACGCAAAGTAGCTCATCCAGACCAGGCTGATACAACTCGCGTGAAAGACGAACGCTCCCGTGCCCAGATTGCGCCTGTACACGCGCAGGATCGTGCCCACCGCAACACCCTGCCCCGTGCCCGGCAGGCGAGGCACAAGGCGCCAGAACACGAGCAGCACCAGCAGGTTGAACACCCCCACTAGCCCCAGTATCCCGCGCCACCCCACTTGCGGCAGCAGCGCCCCGCCCAGCAGCGGCGCAAGGCACGGCGTGATAGCGATGGCCGAAGCCAGCGTAGTGAGAATGCCCATGCGCTCGTGCTCGGCGAACACCTCGCGCACCACCATGCGTGTCGTTACCGTGCCGACGCAGCCGCCCAGGGCCTGCAGCAGACGGCCAATCATGAACGGAACGAAAGACGTCGCACTGGCCGCAAGCCCTGTGCCGAGCGCAGCCAGCAACAGCCCGCCCAACTGCACTGCGCGCGGCCCGTAGCGATCGCTCAAAAGCCCAGCCAGCATCATCGACAGCGCATAGCCGACCATATACATCACCAAGGTGCTCTGTACCTGACCAAGGCCAGACTGCAGCTGCTCGGCCAGTTGTACCGAGGCTGGCACCATGATGCCGAGACCGACCTGCGGTACCACCACCGCACTCAGCAAGGCCACTGACAATCCGGGCCGGTTCATGGCCGCACCCGCAACGCAAAAGACAATCGGACGGGCGAACGCAGCCCCACCGCTCTACACATGGTTCGATGTTCCTTGAATGAAGGTTCGGGACGCCTGAAGGGCACGACGCAAAGGCTCTGCGTCAGGCGATTGAGGTTAGGGGCGGCGCTGCATAAGATGAAGGCCCATTAGGCCTTCCCGGGTATGGACCACTATGGCCAGAGGCAAGCAAGCCATTGCCCTCGACCTCGCCCTGCCGTTCGAACTGTCTGCCGGCAGCGCCACCGGCAAGCACCGGCTGCTGCATGGCTTTCTCCAGGAACTGGTGGTCAGCGGCCATCTGCCACCCGGCACCCTGCTGCCCTCAACACGCACGTTGGCACAGCGCTGGGGCGTAGCGCGCGGCACGCTGGAGGCGGTGTTCGAGCAACTCAAGCTGGAAGGCTTCATCGAGCGTCGCCAGGGCGCGGGCTCGCAGGTCACCCTGCAACTGCCCGATGCCCTGATCGCATCCGGCAACCCGACCGGCCACGCGCCACCAGCGCGGCCGATGCCCGATCCACAGTTGTTGCAAGCGCAGGTCCAAGCGCGCGTCCCCTTCGTCGCGCGCCTGCCCGACCCGAACTTGCTGGAGCAGAATCTTTTCCCGGCACGCCTGGAGGCCCCCGGCCTGCTTGAAAGCTTGCCTGCGCAGGGTGACCCACGCCTGCGCCAGGCCATTGCAGCCCATCTGAGACTCTATCGAGGTATCGACTGCGAGGCGGATGACATCCTGGTCACCCACGGTATTCGCCACACCCTCGACCTGTTCAGCCGCGTGCTGCCCAGGCACCGGGCGCTCGCCCTCGAGGACCCAGGCTATGCCTGGGCCAGGCGGATTTTCGAACGCACGGGGCACAGGCTGTTCAGCACGCCACTCGACGAACAGGGCCTGCGCGTCGATACCCTTGCCGACCATGAAACGCTCGGGGCGGTGCACGTGACGCCCGCCCATCAAGCGCCATTGGGCATCTGCATGAGCGTCGAACGCCGCCAGGCCTTGCTCGACTGGGCGCAGGCACAGGACGCGGTAATCATCGAAGACGATTACGACAGCGAGTACAACTATGCGAGTGCACCGCTGCCGGCGATCAAGGCGATCGACCACCATGACCGAGTGCTGTTCTGCGGCAGTTTCAACAAGACCTTGTTCAGCAACCTGCGCCTGGGCTTCGCCGTGGTGCCCCGCCGCCTGCACGCCGAAATGCTGGACACGCTGACGATCTCCGGGCAAGCGCCTGGCGCCCTCGGCCAGCGAGCCCTGGAGCAGATGCTCGGCAACGGCCAGTACGCGCGCCACCTGCGCATTGCCCGGCAGACCTACCAGCAACGCCGCGACCTGCTCATCGACAGGCTGCGCCGGCACACTGACGTGCGAATTGCCGGCGAGCAGTCAGGGCTGCATTTCATCCTCTGGTTGCCCGAAAACTGCAACGAACAGCAATTCTGCCAACAGGCCCGCGAGCAGGGCCTGATGCTTCAGCCGCTCGGACTGTTCACCCGTGAACATGCCTGGCCTCCAGGCGTACTGGTGGGCTACGCCTCGTTGACCGAGGCGCAGATTGCGCTGGCCGGGGACTCGCTGGGGCGGCTGTACCGGGATGCGCTCACTGGGCGCCGTAGTGGATGCGATTGATGTACCAGGTCGCTTCGCCCGTGGGCGTATGCACCAGCACTTCGTCGCCCTCTTCTTTCTTCAGCAACGCGCGGGCCATGGGTGAGTCGATGGAGATGTAGTCGTTGCGACCGTAGATTTCGTCGTAACCGACGATGCGAAACGTCAGGGTTTCGCCGTCGTCGTTCTCGATCTCGACCCAGGCACCGAAGAACACCTTGCCTTCCTGCTCCGGGGAATAGGCGACGACTTTCACATCCTCGAGGCGCTTGCGCAGGTAGCGGACCCGCCGATCGATCTCGCGCAGCAATTTCTTGTTGTACTGGTAATCGGCGTTCTCGCTGCGATCCCCCAGCGACGCGGCCCAGGTCACCTTCTGGGTGATCTCGGGGCGGTAGACGCGCCACAGGTGGTCCAGCTCCTTCTTGAGGGCGTCATAACCTTCGGTGGTGATGATGTTGGTACTCAAACCGCTTGCTCTCCTCGGCACAGCCACAGCAGGCGCCTTGGGCCTGCCGGGTTACCGAGCTTAACCAAAAACAGAAGCCGCCACACCCCGCTCAGCGACGGGTGATCAGGCCCTGGCGCGCGATGCGGGTCAACTGGCCGATGATCTCGCCGGCATCCTCGCCGATCGGGGCCTGGATTACGGCCAGGTCAAAGCGATCGTTGGCGTAATGGGCAAGGTTGCAAGCCGCTTCGGCGAACTGGATGAGGAAGGCGCGGGCCTGGCCCTTGCGGCGCGAGAAGCCGTCGAGGTTACGCAGGAGCGTGGGTTGATGCTGGCCACCGAGCAGGATGCGCGGAGTGCGGGAGGCCTGGTCAACAGGCAGTGGGGTCAGGCAGACACTGGTACGTGGGCAACTCATGGTGGTATCTCTTCGCCTCGCAAATCCCGCTGGGCAGCGGTGGGAGGCGTCACCGAACCAGCGCTTTAGCGGTATTTCGGATCGCCCGGGGGCCTCTCCTGCGCCCCGCAAGTAGCTGTTTAAATCGGCGCAAGCGGTATCGTAGAGCGTCGGACGGCAAGCTGCAAGAGGGCATTCACTTGCAGCTTGCCGCAGGGTGGTTGCAACGAGATGTCAGCGGGCGATCAGACGATCCAGAGACAGGCGCCCCGCCCCTTCGACCAGCACCGCCAGCGTGCCGCCCAACAGTGCCAGGGCGAACTCGTAGCCGTTGTTGGACATGAACAGACCATTGCCGATGTGCACCGAGAAGATCGCCACCACCAGCGTCACGCTCAGCGCCAGCGCCGCCGGGCGGGCCAGCAGGCCGAGCAGCAGTGCCAGGCCGCCGAAGAACTCCGCGCTGCCCGAAAGCAGGGCCATCAGATAGCCAGGGGCCAGGCCAATGCTTTCCATCCATTGACCGGTGCCTTCCAGGCCATGGCCACCGAACAGGCCGAACAGCTTCTGTGAGCCATGCGCCATGAAGATGATGCCGACCAGGATGCGGATGATGCTGAGGCCGAAACCGGCGCGGGTGACGAACAGGGCGTTGAGGGAGGGATTCATCGGGTGAGCTTCCTTGAAATGTCAGGTTGGAATGGCCGCCATCTTAATCAAAACAACGAATAAGAAAACCGCAAAAAACCCAACAAACAAATCGAAAAAGTCGATTTATCAGCGTTTCGCAACCCGCTCCAAGGCGCTGCGCTCACGGTTGAATGCCAGGAAGTACTTGTTGACGCTGTTGACGAAGTTCACCGGCCCCATCCCCACCTGCTCCATGGCGATGCGCTCGGTCTGGAAAAACCACTGGTTGCCGTTGAGGCCGCGGCGACGGGCCTCGGCGCGCATGGCCTGGACACGCTCCGGACCGAGGTTGTAGGCGGCGAGAATGAAGGCCATGCGCTCACGCTCATTGAGCTGCGGACTGGAAAAGAACTTGCGCCGGATCAACGCGAGGTAGCGCGCGCTGGCCTGAACATTGCCATCGACCGTGGCGGTATTGCTCACGCCCACCCGTTGCGCGGCGGCCGGGGTGATCTGCATCAGCCCATGGGCGCCCCCTGTGCCGCGAGCCTTGGGATCGAACGTCGACTCCTTGAACGCCAAGGCCGCCAGATTGAGCCAGTCGATCTGCTGGTCGGCGCCGTGCTTCTGCAACACCGCGCGCAGCGACTCCAGGCGCTGGCGATCCTGGCGAGCCAACGGATTGTGCACGCGGTACTGGCGTCGATAGATGCGCTCGAAGGCTGCATCCTGGTTGTCCGGCGCACGGTAAACGGCGAGGAAGCGGTCCACGCTGGCCAGCAACTGCTCGGCATCCCTGCGCACATACCAGCGCATGGCCTGAGGCTGGCTCAGGCGCAACTGGGTGTCCAGGCGCAGCTTGGGCATCACCCGCGCCCAGCGTTGGGCGATGGGGCGCTCCACCACGGTCAGGTGATAGATGCCGGCCTGGACCATCTCCAGTACATCCTCGACGGCCAGGGTGGGGTCGACCCACTCGATCTTCACCAGCGGGCGCTTGCGCAGGGCCAGCTGCTGGTTGATCTGCTCGATCACCGCGCCGGCAGCGCTGGCGGTAGTCAGCGCGATGGTGCGCCCGGACAGTTGCTCGACCCGGCTGAAGGCCCGTTCGCCCTTGCGCCCGACCAGCAGCAACGGCACCTGGTCAAGCACCGGTGCACTGACACCGACACCCTGCACCAGCCCCGCATCAAGCAATTCGCCGGGCGCGGCAAGGTCGCCTTCACCGCGCTGCAGGGCACCTATCAGTTGTTCCTTGGCGCGCGGGATGATCTGCAGCGTGATTTCCTGACCATCCGCGACCCGCGCATTGAGAAAATGCTCCAGCGCGCGCAGGCGATAGTATTCGATACCTACCGGTTCGCCCTTGACCTCGCCTGAGCTGTTGCGACTCTGGTTGACCAGCACCCGCAACACCTTGCTCGCACGAATCTGCGCAAGGTCACGACTCTGGCTGGTCGGCACATGCTGCAATGGGCCGGCTTCGCGGGCGATGGCAGGCTCAGCGGCGATCAGCCCGAGCAACAGCAAGGTCGTCAGCAGGGTTCGCAGCATGAAAAGGGTCCAGGAGCGGTTGGCGGAAACCATGCGCCGAGCGCTGCGCATGACAAATGACGGCAAGAGACCATGGCAAACGTTTGAAGTTCTTGGATTTTTTGCGAACTTGCAGATTTTGCTATGCTGGCCGCCCCGCGGCACGAGGTAGCACCATGCAACTGATCGATATCGGCGTCAACCTGACCAACAGCAGCTTTCACGACCAGCAGGCGGCGATCGTCGAACGCGCCCGGGCCGCCGGCGTGGCGCAGATGGTGGTGACCGGCACCAGCCTAGCCGTCAGCGAAGAGGCCCTGGCGCTGTGCCAGCGCCTGGATGAGGCCGGCAAACACCTGTTCAGCACAGCCGGTGTCCACCCTCACGATGCCAGCCATTGGGAAAGTGCCAGCGAACGCACACTGCGCGATCTGCTGGCCCAGCCGCGGGTGCTCGCCGTAGGTGAATGCGGGCTGGACTTCAACCGAGACTTCTCCCCGCGCCCACAGCAGGAACAAGCCCTGGAGGCGCAACTGGCCCTGGCTGTCGAACTGCAGTTGCCGGTCTTCCTGCATGAGCGCGATGCCAGCGAGCGGCTATTGGCAATCCTCAAGCACTACCGCGACCAGTTGCCAGCGGCCGTGGTGCACTGCTTCACCGGCGAGCGCCAGGCGCTGTTCGCCTACCTCGACCTGGACCTGCACATCGGCATCACCGGCTGGATCTGCGACGAGCGACGTGGGACGCACCTGCATCCGCTGGTAGGCAATATTCCCGAAGGCCGGCTGATGCTCGAAAGCGATGCGCCCTACCTGCTGCCGCGCAGCCTGCGGCCAAAACCGAAGAGCGGACGCAACGAACCGGCGTTCCTGCCTGAAGTACTGCGTGAAGTCGCCTTGCATCGGGGCGAAAGCCTCGAACACTGTGCCCGGCACACCACGGCGACAGCCAAGGATTTCTTCAAGCTCCCTTGACGCATGTCATGAAGGCTTCGCGAGCGAGCGGACACAATGATGGCACCTTGCCAATAATGTTTCCGCTCAACTCAGAGAAGACCTACCATGGGTGCCTGGCTTAGCAATATTTCCCTGAAGTACAAGTTCTGGGCCGTCAATGCAGTGGCCTTCGTAACCACCTTGCTGCTGGTGCTCTACGCGGTGTACCTGGAGCAGCAGGCTCGCGCCGAGTCGGCCCAGGCGCAAGCCGTCGCCCAGGCCGAACTGCTGGCCGCCTGGCCAGTTGCACAACCCCTTCCCCAACTGCCACAAATGATCCGTTGGCAGGATGGCCAGACCCCGAGCTTTGCCGGCGAGCCCCTCGAGGCCCTGCGTGACGGCCAAGGCTGGGTCGCGTTGCCCGCCGCGTGGCTGCTTGGCGACAATCCGTTGCGCGGTGCCCAGGTGCTGCGCCAGGGCAGTCAGCACATTGCCGTGCTGGCAGCATCGCCAAGCCTGCGTCAGGTATTCATCGACCGCTTCAGCAACTACGCGGTGTGCGTGCTGATTCTCATGCTGGCGATGCTTTGCGCTTCGCAGTTGCTGATCCGTTTCCTGCTCAGCCAGCTCAACACCCTCAAGGATGTGATGCTGCACGTGGAAAGAACCGGCGACCTGTCGGCTCGCGTGCCGCTGGCCTGCGGCGACGAAGTGGGCCAGATGGCCGGGGCCTTCAACGCCATGCAGACGACCTACCACCGCGTGGTCAGCACCGTGGCCGACACTGCTGCCCAACTGGACTCGGGCGCGGCGCGCCTGGCGGCGAGCATGGATGATGTGCGCCACGGCATGATCGGCCAGCAGAGCGAAACCGACCAGGCGGCGACGGCGATCAACGAAATGTCCGCCACCGTGCACCATATCGCCCAGCATGCCGGCGCTACCCGCGACCTGTCGCAAAGCGCCGACAGCCTCGCCGGCAGCGGCCAGGAGGTGGTCAGCCGGGTACAGGACTCGATCGCCGGGCTGTCCAGCGGCGTGCAGCAGACGGCCGAAATGATTCGCCAACTGGCGGACGACAGCCAGAAGATCAACAGCGTGGTCAGCGTGATCCACAGCATCGCCGAACAGACCAACCTGCTGGCCCTCAATGCCGCCATCGAGGCGGCACGCGCCGGCGACCTGGGCCGCGGCTTCGCGGTGGTGGCCGACGAAGTACGCAACCTGGCCAAGCGCGTGCAGAACTCCACCAACGAAATCACCACCATGGTGTCCGCACTTCAGGCAGGCACCCGTGATGCCGTGGAGTACATGCAGGAGAGCTCCTATAAAGCCGACGATTGCGTCAAACAGGCCCGCGAGGCCGGGGACGCACTGGCCGAGATCACCCGCGCGGTGGCGCAGATGCGCGAGAGCAATACACAGATCGCCGTGGCCGCCGAGCAGCAGAGCCAGGTCGCCGAGGAGATGAATCGGGCAGTGGTGAGCATCCGCGACGTCACCGAAGAAACCGTACAGCAGACCGTCGGATCGGCCACTACCAGCAACGCGCTGGCGACCCTCGCCGGCGAGCTGAACAAAGCCATTGGCCAGCTCAAGCTATAGTCCCGATAAACAGCCTCGATTGGCCCCCTGCGGGGGGCCGCACTAAGCTTTGGACATGACCAAGGGGAATCGTCCATGAGCAAACGTCTGCCGAATCTGCCCGCCTGGCAATGGCGCGGCTACCACCATAATCACCGGCACCCGACCAACCTGGTGCTGCACCTGATTGCCGTACCGCTGTTCATCCTTGGTGCCTTGCTGGTGCTTTCAGGCCTGTTCTCGCTCGACATCACCCAGCTTGCCGTAGGCGTGATCGCCCTGATCGCAGGGCTTGGCATGCAGCGCCAGGGCCATCGCCTGGAGGCCGAGCAACCCGAGCCGTTCAGCGATCTGCAGGACGCCTTGAAACGTCTGCTAACCGAACAGTTCATCACCTTCCCACGTTTCGTCCTGAGCGGTGGCTGGTGGCGTGCCTGGCGCGAGCGCCACAAGCATCGGCCCTGAACGCGCGACATGGCTCAGGCGAACACCGTCACCGTCTGCCGGCTCAAGGCCAACAAGCGGCCGTCCGCCGACCACAAGCGGGCTGCGGCATGCCCATAACCATCACGGGCGTGCTCGGTCTCTACACAGTACTGGTACCAGTCCTGCGTGGTCAGCTCAGGCAATGGCTGGACGAACTCGATGGTCCAGGTCAGGGTGCTGCCTGCGGCAGGCCGCTTTAGATAAGGCATCAGGCTCGGCGGCCAGGCATCGACCAGCGCCAGCAGGTGCGACACTTCGAGCGGCGCCTCCGGCAGGTCGCGCAGGCGCACCCAGCCACCCATCTGGCGCGATGCGTTGCCGGAGAACGGTAGCCCCCCGATCGCCCAGCGCAGTGCTACCTTGCGCATGAACTCAGGCATGACGCCCTTGATGTAGGGCAGCTCCGGCGCCGAGTCCTCCAGAGCCTTGAACGGTGGCGCTGGCTCAGCCGGCACCTCTACCACCGACGTGCGCCCAGCACCGAAGTTGCCCTGCACCAGCGTCACCACCTGCCCATCCTGAATCGCGCGCCCCAGCAGCGTGCTCACTGCCTTGCCCTCACGCAGCACCTCGGCTTCGAAACGAATCGGCACGTCCGGTGCCGCCGGGCCGACGAAACTGATGGCCAACGAACGCACCGGACGTCCGTCGCTGATCTTCTGGCACATCGCCTCATAGACCAGCGCCGCCATCAACCCGCCAAACGAAGCGCGGCCCTGGGCCCAGTCTGCAGGGATACTGACCGCCGCAGGATTGCGGCGCACAGCCTTTAGCAGTTCATCGAAATTCATGGAAGTCCTTGGCCTCTATCGACAACGGGGGTCAAGGCGCATGGTAACCAGCGGGCTGGCGCAGGGCAGCCCGCATATCGGTCATTTACTGGGGTTATCGACGCGACAGAGCCTTGCGCAACGACTCCAAGGTGGCATCGCAGGTGCGCTCGACCTCCTGCAACTCGGTTTCCCAGGCCGCCTTGCACGGCGCCAGGTCGGGATGCTCGCGCAACTGCAGCAACCATTGAACACGATCATGCCAATCGCCCAGGTCCCCTTGCGCCTGCTTGAGCAGCTTCTGAAGCTTCTTCGCCGCGTGGCGCAACTGCGGGTAGGCTTCATCGCCGTAGCGCACCCGCTTGATCAACAGACGCAAGCGATGCCGGTCGTGGGCCGGATCGTCGATGGCCGCTTCCAGCTTGCGCCATTGCTTGCGCAGGCGTTTGTCGATGCGCGTGCCCAAGTCATTCGCAAGGCCTTCGCGTTGCGAAGCACGCAGGAACAGCGGGAACGAATCCAGTATCGCCAGCAGCCGGGTCAACTGCGGGCTGGCAGCCACGCTGACGAACGTCGCCGCCCTGCCCTGCAGGCGCCGCTGCCCGGCCTGCGCATACCCCGCAGAGATCAACTGCGCGGCCAGCACCTCGCGGTCGCGCAAGGGCGTGGTGAGCGTGCCCAGCGATTTCGCGGCATCCTCCAACTGCTCGACACCCGGCAGCTCGCGCAAGGGTCGCAGCAGGCTGCGCAAGCGCCTGACGCTAGTGCGCAGGTCGTGCAAGGCTTCGCTGTCGGTATCGGCGGCCAGGCGTTCCCGGCAGGCCAACAGACGCACCTGCAGGGCCAGGATCTGAACGACTACATGGTCGAGCATGGCGGGCATGTCAGCCTCCTCCGTCAACGGCCTGCACGGGACTCACGGATATAGAACCGCGCTCGCTCGGCTTTGCTGCTGCACCCCTCGAACGCCTCGAACTGCTGCTGGGTCTTGGCGCCGGTCAGCAGCGACAACGCCTTGGAGTAGCTCACGGTACCTGCAAACCCTTCGGCCTTGGCGAGGTCGAGCTCCTTCCAGGCGGCATCCAACTGGGTCGCGCAACTGTCGCGATAGGCCGTCTTGCCCGCACAGCCAGCAAGGGCCAGGGCAATCAGGGGAAGGCAGATCCAGGCTTTCATCAAGTATTACCTCAGGAAGGACAAAACAGTCGCTGTTCGACGGCCGGCAACGTGAAAAGTGCCATGCTCAGCGTAGCCCAGCGCGCAACGACATTGAAGCACGGGCAGCAATGGGTGCATTGTGGGAACACGCGCGAAATGCCTTGGGGGAAAAAGTATGAGCAAGCGTGTCGCACTGGTGCTCGGTTCGGGCGGTGCCCGGGGATATGCGCACATCGGCGTGATCGAGGAGATCGAGCGTCGCGGCTACGAAATCGCCTGCATCGCTGGCTGCTCGATGGGTGCTGTGATTGGTGGCATCTATGCCGCCGGCAAGCTCGACGAGTATCGCCGCTGGATCGAAAGCCTGGATTATCTCGACGTGCTGCGCCTGGTGGATGTGAGCTTTCGCCTGGGCGCCATCCGCGGCGACAAGGTATTTGGGCAAATTCGCAAGATCGTCGGCGAGATCAACATCGAACAATTGCGAATCCCCTATACCGCCGTTGCCACCGACCTGACCAACCAGCAGGAGATCTGGTTCCAGGAAGGCTGCCTGCACCAGGCCATGCGCGCCTCGGCGGCGATCCCCAGCCTGTTCACGCCCGTCATGCAGGGCAACCGCATGCTGGTCGATGGCGGCATTCTCAATCCACTGCCGATCGTCCCAGTGGTGTCCAGCCACTGCGACCTGATCATCGCGGTCAACCTCAACGCCACCAATCAGAAACAGTACCAGTTGCCGGTGATCGAACGCCCGGCGGCGTTCAGGATGCGTTTCGAATCGGTGATCAGTTCGCTGGGGGCACGCATGCCGTTTCGCCGCAAGCCGGCCGAGCAGCTGATGCGTATCGAACAGGAAATCGTCGCCGAACGCATGAGCCAGACAAACCCGTGGCTGAGTGAATCCGCCGACCCGGAAAGCCAGCAACCGGCAGCGGCACCGGAGCGCGAAGGCGCCCCGAAGTCGGCGACCGGTTCGTTCATCATCGATAACGTCGGGCCTGCCTCGCTACTCGACCTGATCAACCAAAGCTTCGAGGTGATGCAGACTTCGCTGGCACAGTACAAGATCGCAGGGTATCCACCGGATGTACTGATCAATGTACCGAAACGGGTATGCCGGTTCTTCGAGTTCTACAAGGCGCCGGAGCTGATCGCACTGGGGCGCGAGATTGCGCGGGATACCCTGGACAGTCATGAGGGGGAGCAGCGCTAGGCAGGAGTATCGGCGGTGACTTTTTCACGGGACTGTCCGCGAAAATACCTGAAGATGCCGAAAACGAAACAGGCCGCATAAGCGGCCTGTTTCGTTACGACGACAGCACTCAGTAACGGGTGATGTCGGCGCTGGCTTCCAGTTGCTTGCGGAAGGCTGCAAAGTCCTGCTGGCCGGCGCGCGAAGCGAGGTAGCGACGAATCTGCACCTTCTCCTCGTCAGAGGCGGCAGCACCTTCGTTGACACCCTTGAGCTGCAGTACGACCAGGCTGCCGTCACCCAGGACGACACTGCCGTAGACCGGCTTGTCCTTGGACTCAGGCTTGGCCATGCGGAACGCGGCCTGCAGTTCGGCCGGGTCGATGCCTTCCTGGCTGCGGGTCACCGCCTCCTGCACCTTCCACTTCTGCCCTTCGTAGTCGGCGCCCTTGGCGATCGACCCATCACGCAGGCCGGCAATCAGCTTGTCCGCCTTGGCCTTGAGCTCGGCGGTCGCCTTCTCCTTGGCCAAGTGTTCGCTGATGTTCTTCGACACGGCTTCCAGCGCCAGTTGCTCCGGCTTGCGGTGCTCTTTCACACGCAGTACCACCACGGTTTCAGGGTCCAGCTCCAGGGCAGTGCTGTTGGCGCCTTCGTCCATCACCTCTTCACTGAACGCCGCCTGGATCACCGAACGGTTGGCGGTGATGCCCTCGCCGCCTTCACGGCCGAACGGTGCCGAAGTCTGTACCTTCAAGCCCAGCTCCTGCGCAGGTTGCGCCAGGTCGGAGGCTTCGAAGGCCGAGTCTTCCAGTTGCTTGGTGACTTCGACGAACTTCTGCTCGACCTGCTGGGTTTTCAGCTCGTGGGTCAGCTTGTCCTTCAGGCTGGCGAAGGTCGGCACCTCAGGTGCCTCGACACCCAGCAGCTTGATCAGGTGGTAGCCGTACTCGGTGCGAACCGGTGCCGACACCTGGTCCTTGTTCAACTTGTACAGGGCATCCTCGAAGGCCGGGTCATAGACACCCGGACCTGCAAAGCCGAGGTCACCGCCATTGGCCGCCGAGCCCGGGTCCTGGGAGAACTCCTTGGCCAACTTGGCGAAGTCCTCGCCCTTGGACAGGCGCTGCTGAATTTCTTCGATGCGGGCCTTGGCCTGGGCGTCGTCGGTCTTGCCGTTGACTTCGATCAGGATGTGCGCAGCGCGGCGCTGCTCCGCGAGGTTGGCGATTTCCTTTTCGTACAGCGCCTTGAGCTCGTCTTCGTTGACCGAAACCTGGTCGAAGAACGCAGCCTTCTTCAGCTCGATGTAATCGATGACCACCTGATCAGGGGTCATGAATTCCTTGGCGTGCTGGTCGTAATGGGCCTTGACCTCTTCATCGCTCACCTTGACCGCAGCCGGGTTGGCCTTGAAGGTCAGCGAAGCGAAATCGCGGGTCTGGTTCTCCAGACGGGCGAAGGCGTCGACTTGCTTGTCGGTAACGAAGCTGCTGCCTGCCAGGCCGGTACGCAACTGGCCGATGAGCATTTCCTGGGCGAGCATTTCACGGAACTGCATGCGACCGTAGCCCATCTGGCGGATGACGGCGTCAAAGCGCTCGGCGCTGAACTTGCCATCGACCTGGAACTCAGGCGTCTGCAGGATCAACTGATCCAGTGCAGCTTCGGAGAAAGCGAACTTGGCGTCTTCGGCGCCCTGCAACAGCAGCTTGCGATCGATCAGCCCCTTGAGCGCGGCTTCACGCAGCATCTTCTCGTCCAGCATCGCCGGATCGAAATCCTTGCCCAACTGTTGCATCAGCTGGCGGCGCTGCATGTCGACGGCCTGGCTCAGCTCGTTCTGGCTGATGGTCTGGCCATTGACCTTGGCGGCATCCTGGCTGTGGCTGGCGGCCTGGAAGATGGCCTCGAAACCGGTCAGTGCCATCAGCACGACGATGAGGCCAATGATGGTCTTGGCAATCCAACCCTGTGAATTGTCCCTGATATTCTGCAGCATGCGTCCCCCAGAAACGGTCGTACCACTGCATCGACAACCGCGGAGAGTGGGTAGAATCCTGATAAAAGAAAGGCGCATCCGAGGATGCGCCTTTTCTTAGCAAACGTGGCAGGCGGGAACGTTTGCGGCCCCCGCCGCTACGTGCTCGGACCTGGCCAGGCCGGGTCCGGCTGAAAGAGACGACTTAGTTGACGGCGTCTTTCAGGCCTTTGCCAGCTTTGAAGCCTGGAACCTTGGCAGCAGCGATCTTGATCGCCTTGCCGGTTTGTGGGTTACGGCCGGTGCGCTCAGCGCGCTCCTTGACGGAGAAGGTACCAAAGCCAACCAGAACGACGTCGTCGCCTGCTTTCAGGGCACCGGTTACGGAGTCAATTACTGCGTCCAGCGCGCGGCCGGCTACAGCTTTCGGGATGTCAGCAGAAGCGGCGATAGCGTCAATCAGTTCCGACTTGTTCACTCTAAGTCCCCTTATTTCTCTATTGAGTTTGTTTCTAAGTATGTAATGAAAAGCTTATGAAACGATCATTGGGTGGTCTGTTGACACTGGCGTGCCGCTTTATAGCAAGGCCCCGAAAAAGCTGTCAACCAAAGGCCCCAATGAGATACGAACTAGTGCGTGCTAATTCTTTCCTTAGCATCGCTGTCGCGCTTCTCTTCTTTCGCGACAATCTCCGGAGCCACATCTGGCAAGGGCTCCGGGGCGTATTGCAGCGCAATTTGCAGGACCTCGTCAATCCATTTAACCGGTTTGATTTGCAGATCCTGTTTTATATTTTCAGGAATCTCCTTCAGGTCACGCACATTTTCCTCGGGAATGATGACTGTCTTGATCCCGCCGCGGTGCGCCGCAAGCAGTTTTTCCTTCAGCCCACCGATGGCAAGCACCTGGCCGCGCAGGGTGATTTCACCGGTCATCGCCACGTCGGCACGCACCGGAATCTGGGTCAGCGCCGAGACCAGTGCAGTGCACATGCCGATACCGGCACTCGGGCCATCCTTGGGCGTAGCGCCCTCAGGCATGTGGATGTGCACGTCGTGCTTCTCGTGGAAATCGGCAGCGATGCCCAGGCTGCGGGCGCGACTGCGTACCACGGTCTGCGCGGCGGTGATCGATTCGACCATGACATCGCCGAGCGAGCCGGTCTTGATCAACTGCCCCTTGCCCGGAATCACCACCGCCTCGATGGTCAGCAGTTCACCGCCGACCTGGGTCCAGGCAAGGCCTGTGACCTGGCCGATCTGGTCCTGGGTTTCGGCCAGACCATAACGGAACTTGCGCACACCCAGCAGGTGTTCGAGCTGCTCGCCGGTGACCTTGACCTTCACCTGCTTGTTGCCGGCATGCTCCTTGACCACCTTGCGGCAGACCTTGGCAATCTGGCGCTCCAGGCCACGCACACCGGCCTCTCGAGTGTAATAGCGGATGATGTCGCGGATCGCGGCGACATCGACTTCCAGCTCTTCCTTCTTGAGGCCGTTGGCCTTGACCTGCTTGGGCACCAGGTACTTGACCGCAATGTTGACCTTCTCGTCCTCGGTGTAGCCCGGCAGACGAATGATCTCCATCCGGTCCAGCAACGCTGGCGGGATGTTCATCGAGTTGGAGGTGCACAGGAACATCACGTCCGAGAGGTCGTAGTCGACTTCCAGGTAGTGATCGTTGAAGTTGTGGTTCTGCTCGGGGTCGAGCACTTCCAGCAGTGCCGAGGCGGGATCGCCGCGCATGTCACTGCCCATCTTGTCGATTTCGTCGAGCAGGAACAGCGGGTTGCGCACCCCGACCTTGGTCATCTTCTGGATCAGACGCCCCGGCATCGAGCCGATGTAGGTACGGCGGTGGCCACGGATCTCGGCCTCGTCACGCACACCGCCCAATGCCATGCGCACGAACTTGCGGTTGGTGGCGGAGGCGATCGACTCGGCCAGCGACGTCTTGCCCACGCCGGGCGGACCGACCAGGCACAGCACGGGGCCGCGGATCTTCTTCACGCGCTTCTGGACTGCGAGGTACTCGAGGATACGCTCCTTCACCTCTTCCAGGCCGTAGTGGTCGGAATCGAGGATCTCCTCGGCCTTGGCCAGGTCCAGACGCACCTTGCTCTGGGCTTTCCAGGGCACCTGCACCAGCCAGTCGAGGTAAGAGCGTACCACCGTGGCCTCGGCGGACATCGGCGACATCTGCTTGAGCTTGTTCAGCTCGGCCTGGGCCTTGGTGAGGGCATCCTTGGGCAGGCCAGCGGCATCGATACGCTTTTTCAGCTCTTCGACTTCGTTGTGGCCTTCATCACCATCACCGAGCTCCTTCTGAATGGCCTTCATCTGCTCATTCAGGTAGTACTCGCGCTGGCTGCGCTCCATCTGCTTCTTGACCCGGCCACGGATGCGTTTCTCGACCTGCAGCAGGTCGATTTCGGCGTCCAGCAGCGCCAGCACGTGCTCGACACGGGCCGACAGGTCGATGATCTCGAGGATTTCCTGCTTCTGTTCGATCTTCAGCGCCATGTGCGCGGCCATGGTATCGACCAGGCGCCCCGGCTCTTCGATGCTGTTGAGCGATGACAGCACTTCGGCAGGCACTTTCTTGCCCAACTGAACGTACTGTTCGAACTGCGACAGCAGGCTGCGCAGGAACACTTCGGACTCGCGCTCAGCCGCCTCGACCTCGTCGATCAGGCTGACTTCGGCGCGAACGTGGCCTTCGACCTCGGTGAAGCGCTCGACCGCACCGCGCTGCTCGCCTTCGACCAGCACCTTG
Organism: Pseudomonas sp. RW3S2; assembly: GCF_014268955.1. Lineage (NCBI taxonomy): Bacteria > Pseudomonadati > Pseudomonadota > Gammaproteobacteria > Pseudomonadales > Pseudomonadaceae > Pseudomonas > Pseudomonas sp. RW3S2. Next base: position 185,984 of record NZ_JABWRM010000003.1, read on the forward strand.
ACGGTGCCATCAGGCAGCTTGAGCAGTTGCAGGACGGTAGCAATGGTGCCGACGCGATACAGGGCATCTTCGCCCGGATCGTCGTCGGCCGGGTTCTTCTGGGCCAGCAGAAGGATCTGCTTTTCGCCCGTCATCGCGGCCTCTAGGGCTTCGATGGACTTCTCGCGTCCCACGAACAGCGGGATAACCATGTGCGGATAAACGACGACATCGCGCAATGGCAAAAGAGGCAAGTCGAGGGTGGTCTTCATGATTTCGCCTCTACAGCGGCCTTGGGGCCGGAAACCGGTGGAAATAGTGCTTGGAGCTAATGTGGGGGCAGGTCCGCAAAAATACAAGCCGCTGGCGCCAGAAAAGCAGAAAGGGGCCCATGGGCCCCTTTCTGTTTCAACGTGTCAGGCGTGCGACTCAGGCGTCAGGCACGGCCTTGGCTTGCGGCTCGCTGTTCTCGTAGATCAGCAGCGGCTGCGAAGTACCGTCGATAACGCTCTCGTCGATCACCACCTTGCTGACATCCTTCTGCGAAGGAATCTCGTACATGGTGTCGAGCAGCACGCCTTCGAGGATCGAACGCAGGCCACGGGCGCCGGTCTTGCGCTCCAGAGCCTTGCGAGCAACGGCCTTGAGGGCGTCGCTGCGGAACTCGAGGTCCACGCTTTCCATCTCGAACAGCTTGGCGTATTGCTTGGTCAGGGCGTTCTTCGGCTCGGTGAGAATCTGCATCAAGGCAGCTTCGTCCAGCTCGTCGAGCGTGGCCAGAACCGGCAAGCGACCGACGAATTCCGGAATCAGGCCAAACTTGACCAGATCGTCCGGCTCGACTTCGCGCAGCGACTCACCCACCTTCTTGCCTTCCTGCTTGCTGCGCACTTCCGCGCCGAATCCGATACCACCTTTGGTGGAGCGGTTCTGGATGACCTTCTCGAGACCCGAGAATGCGCCACCGCAGATGAACAGGATGTTACGCGTGTCGACCTGCAGGAACTCCTGCTGCGGGTGCTTGCGGCCACCCTGGGGCGGCACGGAGGCCACGGTGCCCTCGATCAGCTTCAGCAATGCCTGCTGCACGCCTTCGCCCGAAACGTCACGGGTGATGGACGGGTTGTCCGACTTGCGCGAGATCTTGTCGATCTCGTCGATGTAGACGATGCCCATCTGGGCCTTTTCCACATCGTAGTCGCACTTCTGCAACAGCTTCTGAATGATGTTCTCGACGTCCTCACCCACATAACCGGCTTCGGTCAGGGTGGTGGCGTCGGCAATGGTGAACGGCACGTTCAACAGGCGCGCAAGGGTTTCGGCGAGCAGGGTCTTGCCCGAGCCGGTAGGCCCGATCAGGAGAATGTTGCTCTTGCCGAGTTCGACCTCGTCGCCCTTCTTGTCACGCTGGTTCAGGCGCTTGTAGTGGTTGTACACCGCTACGGCAAGCACCTTCTTGGCGCGCTCCTGACCAATGACGTACTGGTCCAGGATGCCGCTGATTTCTTTCGGCGAAGGTAGTTTGTGCGCGTTGCTCTCGGCCTGGGCTTCCTGCACCTCCTCTCGGATGATGTCGTTGCACAGGTCGACGCACTCGTCGCAGATAAATACCGAGGGCCCGGCAATCAATTTGCGCACTTCGTGCTGGCTTTTGCCGCAGAAGGAGCAATAGAGCAATTTGCCGTTGTCCTCGCCGTTACGGGTGTCAGTCATTCGATCGATCCAATCCGGTAGGCTTGCAACACAAGATGAAGGCAATTGCGGGCTTTTTCAAGTCCGCAGGCGGGCCCTTTCGGCGCCCGCCCGCTCTGGCGCCTGGGCTCAGGATACCAGTTGCCGCTTGTCGTAGACCGAGTCGACCAGGCCGTACTCGGCCGCGCGCGAGGCGCTCATGAAGTTGTCACGCTCGGTGTCGCGCTTGATGGTCTCGAGGTCCTGGCCGGTGTGGAAGGCCAGCAGCTCGTTCAGGCGCGCCTTGATGCTGAGGATTTCCTGGGCGTGGATCTCGATGTCGGTCGCCTGGCCCTGGAAGCCGCCCAGCGGCTGGTGAATCATCACGCGCGAGTTCGGCAGGCAGTGACGCTTGCCTGCCGCACCAGCGGCCAGCAGGAAGGCGCCCATGCTGCAGGCCTGGCCGATGCAGATCGTGGAGACGTCCGGCTTGATGAACTGCATGGTGTCGTAGATCGACATGCCTGCGGTGACCGAGCCACCCGGCGAGTTGATGTACAGATGGATATCCTTGTCCGGGTTTTCCGCTTCAAGGAACAGCAGCTGCGCCACAACCAGGTTGGCCATGTAGTCCTCTACAGGACCCACCAGGAAGATCACACGCTCCTTCAACAGGCGCGAGTAGATGTCGTAGGCACGTTCGCCACGGGCGGACTGCTCGATAACCATCGGGACCAGACCGCCTGCGGCCTGGATGTCAGAGCTCTGCTGAATATAAGAATTGCGGGACATGTCCTGCACTCACTCCCAAATAGTCATGGCTTTAATAACGCACAAGCCAGCCCGAAGGCTGGCTTGTGGGGTTTCCTACGAGAGTAGCAAATCACTCAGCTTCGGCAGGAGCCTGTGCTGGCTTGACAGCCTCTTCGTACGAGACCGACTTGTCGGTCACAGTCGCTTTCTGCAGGACAGTATCTACAACTTGCTCTTCCAGCACAACCGAACGGACTTCGTTCAGTTGCTGGTCGTTCTTGTAGTACCAGTTGATGACCTGCTCAGGCTCCTGGTAAGCGGAAGCCATTTCCTCGATCATCTCGCGAACCTTGGCGTCGTCCGGCTTCAGTTCGAACTGCTTGACCACCTCGGCGACGATCAGGCCCAGAACCACGCGGCGCTTGGCTTGCTCTTCGAACAGCTCGGCCGGCAGTTGCTCAGGCTTGATGTTGCCACCGAACTGCTGGACAGCCTGCACGCGCAGACGGTTGACTTCGTTTTCCAGCAGGGCTTTCGGCACGTCGACCGGGTTGGCGGCCAGCAGACCGTCCATGACCTGGTTCTTGACCTTGGCCTTGATGGCCTGGCGCAGTTCACGCTCCATGTTCTTGCGAACTTCGGTGCGGAAGCCTTCCAGGGTGGTTTCCTTGATGCCGAACTGGGCGAAGAAGGCTTCGTTCAGCTCTGGCAGCACAGGCGCGGAAACGCTGTTGACGGTGATGGTGAACTCGGCGGCCTTGTTGGCCAGGTCCAGGTTCTGGTAGTCCTCGGGGAAGGTCACGTTGACAACGCGCTCTTCGCCGGCCTTGGCGCCAACCAGGCCATCTTCGAAGCCTGGGATCATGCGGCCGGAACCCAGCACCAGCTGGGTGCCCTTGGCCGAACCACCGGCGAAGGCCTCACCGTCGATCTTGCCGACGAAGTCGATGTTGACCTGGTCGTCTTTCTCGGCGGCACGCTCGACGGCTTCGAAACGGACGTTCTGCTTGCGCAGCACTTCCAGCATGTTGTCCAGGTCGGCGTCAGCGACGTCGGCGCTCAGGCGCTCGACGTTGATCGACTCGAAGCCGGCAACGGTGAATTCAGGGAAGACTTCGAAGATGGCGACGAACTCGAGGTCCTTGCCTTTCTCGAACGACTTGGGCTCCACAGCCGGGGCGCCAGCCGGGTTCAGCTTCTGCTCGACCACAGCTTCATAGAAGGAGGCCTGGACCAGGTCACCGAAGGCTTCCTGGCGGGCAGCGTCTTCGTAACGCTGACGAATAACGCTCATTGGCACCTTGCCTGGACGGAAGCCCGGGACCTTGGCGCGACGGGCAGTCTGTTGCAGACGCTTGTTGACTTCGTTCTCGACGCGCTCGGCCGGAACGGCGATGGTCATGCGGCGCTCGAGAGCGGAAGTGTTTTCAACAGAAACTTGCATGGATATTCCTCGTTGCACAGACGTTAGCCGGCGATAGCCCGACTCCAGAATCAAGGGCGAATATTCTAGTGACTCACGCACCAGAAGTCACCCCACTCGGGACGACGGACAACCACGCCGGTCGATTTCGTTTACAGGCCGGCGCAAAAATGCGTCAGGCCTCGTTACTCAAGGGCTGCGCACCACTTTGGAGGGCGCACGCCGAAAAAACTTGTCAAACAGTTACAGCTGCAGAGCCGGCCCGTTACTGCGGGTCGATTTCATTGAACTGGCAATACTCTTCCCACGACATGCCCAGCGCCTCGGCCACCTCGCGGTGAGTCTCCAGGCGCATGGCCTGCAATTGCTCCGGGCTTTCGGCGATCAACTGCAGAGCCAGTTCCCAGGGCTCGACACCCTGCTCTTGCGCCGCATCCTCGAACGCCCACTCGACTTGCTGAGCCTGCTCGCGCGCGTCAAGCTCGTGGATCTCCTCGAGCAATTGCGGGTTGGCCTCGCGAAATCGCTGCAGCGCCAACGCCTGGCGCGCTTCTTTGGCAATCATCGGTATTTCCCCTGCCGGTCACCGACCGGTGTTTCAACCGGCTGAAATCTATCAGCTTTTATAGCGTTGCCACCAGAGGGCAAGCCCCTCAATCCTTCAGGCCGACAGGCGCACACGCCAGCGGCCGCTGCCGCCAGCTCGACCAGGCCTGCTGCCAGCCCTGCTCATGGGTCACGCCTGGCAGGGAAACCAGCTCAAGACAACGTGCCACTCCCAATTGCCGCGCATAAAACGCTGCAACGCCAGCAGGCACCTGACGATCCTCTGCACCCAGCAGATGGCGCTGGGGAATACGCGCCAGACGCTCCCGATACTGCAAAGGTTCGAGCGACCCTTCCAGCGGCGTCAGCTCACGCATTCGCACCCATTCAGCCGGACTCAGATTGCCGGCCAGAGTCTGGACCTGCCACACATCCTCACGCCGCCCCGCCAGCAACAAGGCAAGCGCGCCACCACCGGAGTAGCCCACCAACTCGAAGCCTTGATTGCCATAACGTGCCCTCAGTTGGTCGAGCGCCTGACCAAGACTGTCCAGCACTTCGGGGGAAAACCGCCGCCCCGCCCACAGCGTCGGCGTGCAACCGGACGCCTGAACGAACTGGCAAGGCCGCGCTATATATAAGGAAGGTGTCGGATCCTGCATGGCCAGGTCGACCACCAGAGTCTGCCGCGGCGTAGGGTCCAGACTCGGCTGCGAGGGCGTGACCCAGGCATGGCCGTCACCCTCCAGATAAAGCCGTAGCACGTTGGCTGCGGGCATCCGCGCGGGCGCCACGACCAGCAGTGGAAAGCTTTCCAGCGCCAGCACCTGTACCTCACGACCGTACTCGGCAGCCCTGTGCTCCAGCGCTTCGCGCGGCGACTGGCATGCTGCGAGCACAAGAGCACCCACAACAGCCAGCACACCCCTTCCCCACATCGAAATCAGACGAAGCTGAGGTTGTGACGCTGGGCACCATATACCACGCGCGCGGCGGTAATCAGCTGGTGAGGGATCTCGACGTAAGGGACGTCGGAGTTGCTCAGCGCCATGTCGAACAATTGCACCAGCACGGAATTGCGGCGCACCAGGATCACATCAGACCAATCGGTGTTGGTCATGGCCACCGGAATGAAGTCCGAACGCTTCATGAAGCTGCCCAGCGCCTCCAGCACGCCCAGGTTCTGCTTGGTGCCATTGGCACTGAAGCAGCAGTCGTTGAGCATCATGATGCCGTCCGGGCCGAGCAGCTCCTGGTAGTACATCATGTCGCGCAGGACGTACTCGTACTGGTGGTTGGCATCCACGTAGACGAAATCGAACTGCTCGATGCCGGTCTGCTCGCGGATCTTGTCGATCGCACCGATGGTTTCGGAGCGAATCACCGTGACCTCGGGCATGTCGACGAACTTGGACACGCACTCCTGGTACAAGCGGTCCCAGGTCGCATCGTCGTGCAGCGAGCCACCATAGTAGTACTCGTAGTCGTCCACCGGAGAGACCCAAGGCGGCAACTGATCGAATGGACTGTAAGCCTTGTTCGCCTCCTTGCTCCAACTGTCGGCCAGCACCATGCGCTCTGGCGTCAGTGCTGCGCGCAGCTTGAGGGCGTTCTCGCCACGCAGCACACCGAGCTCGGCAACCACCGGGCGTTTTTCCAGCGCATTGAAAACCGCGCCAACCACGTAATACAGACTATCCCTATGCGTGCTGCAGACTTTCATGTTCGTTCCTTTTATTCGCGGAATCGCATCAACGCCAAACGCCAAGCAAGAATCCGACCAGCCGCCAACACCGAGGCCCATCCCGCATTAACACTGGACTGGGAGGTGATGCCGAATGATGAACACAAAAAATCCCGCCAGCGAAATGACAGGGATGCGCCAGAATTCCGCTGCCCTGGGAATTTGCCGCAGAAATGAAAAGTGCCGCACAAGGCGGCATTTTCAGGAGATTTTCATGCGTTTGACCGCCTGACGCGCAGCCTCGGCGTGACCATGAAAGGTCGTCGCATCGCCATTCGAGTGCGGCCATGACCAACTACCAGAAAGCCATCACCCTCGACTTCAGCCAGATCGGCGAGTCGGCTCAGGCCAAGATCAAGCACAAGCTGGCCTTCAAGGCGCCGACCAAGCGCGCTGGATGCTCGACACGCACCAACGAAAAAAGGCAGCCTGAATGGCTGCCTTTTTTGTGCCGCTGTTCCCAGTTTGTTCCCACCGCGCTCCCGAAAAGAGGGCGCGACATGGTGAAACCCTTTAAAAACAGTAGCTTAGATGGTGCGGACGAAGAGACTCGAACTCTTACAGCTTGCGCCGCTGGAACCTAAATCCAGTGTGTCTACCAATTTCACCACGTCCGCGTGATGCACTTAAAACAAAGGCGCCTGATTATACAATCAAGGCGCCTTTGAAGAATATGGGGTGGACGATGGGAATCGAACCCACGACAACTGGAATCACAATCCAGCGCTCTACCAACTGAGCTACGCCCACCATATTGCGGTGTTACGTTACCTACTTGCTTGCCTAAGCTGCCTTATGGCGCACCCGGCAGGACTCGAACCTGCGACCATCCGCTTAGAAGGCGGATGCTCTATCCAGCTGAGCTACGGGCGCATATTCAATCTGCTTTCCGTTACGATTGCAAATCAATTTTCAGCCTTACCGAACGAGCTAGCAAATCCGCTCATTCTGCCTGACTTTGCTAACCAGTGCTAGGTTGTGCCCGACAAGTGCGACGAATGTTATAGACGAGCCGAAAGGTCGTCAACACTTTTTTCAAAAAAATTTAAATTATTTAAGGGGTTAGGGGATTTGCCCGACCACGCGCCTTTGCCCTCGGCCCGGCTCGTGCGAGAATGCGCCCTCTTTATTGTTCCCTTCTCGATGGTTAATCACGCGTCTATGACTGCACACCTTATAGATGGCAAGGCGATCGCCGCCAACCTGCGCAAGCAGATCGCCCAACGTGTCGCCGAGCGCCGCCAGCAAGGCCTGCGCACGCCAGGCCTGGCGGTGATCCTGGTCGGCACCGACCCGGCCTCCCAAGTCTACGTTTCGCACAAGCGCAAGGACTGTGAGGAAGTCGGCTTCATCTCCCAGGCGTTCGACCTGCCCAGCGACACCACGCAGCAAGCCCTGACCGATCTGATCGACCGTCTCAACGACGACCCGGCCGTCGATGGCATCCTGCTGCAATTGCCGCTGCCAGCGCATCTGGACGCTTCGCTGCTGCTCGAGCGCATTCGTCCGGACAAGGACGTCGATGGTTTCCACCCCTACAACATCGGTCGCCTGGCCCAGCGTATCCCGCTGCTGCGCCCATGCACCCCGAAGGGCATCGTCACCCTGCTGGAAAGCACCGGGCAAGACCTGTACGGCATGAACGCCGTTATCGTCGGCGCCTCCAACATCGTCGGTCGCCCGATGGCCATGGAACTGCTGCTGGCCGGCTGTACCGTCACCGTCTGCCATCGCTTCACCAAGGACCTGGCCGGCCACGTCGGTCGCGCCGACCTGCTGGTGGTAGCTGCCGGCAAGCCGGGGCTGGTCAAGGGCGAGTGGGTCAAGGAAGGCGCCATCGTCATCGACGTGGGCATCAACCGCCAGGACGACGGCAAGCTGGTGGGCGATGTGGTCTACGAGACCGCCCTGCCCCGCGCCGGCTGGATCACGCCGGTTCCAGGTGGCGTCGGGCCCATGACCCGAGCGTGCCTGCTGGAGAACACCTTGTATGCGGCTGAAGAGCTGCACAAGTAAGCATTCTCGGCGCGCAGCAATGAAAAACGGCACCCCAAGGGTGCCGTTTTTCATTAAGCGGTTCGGCAACTGATCACTTGCGCGCCTCCTCCCACGACTTGAGCAGCTCGTTGTAGCTGACCGTCTCGCCCTTCGGCTTCTCGTTGGCCAGCTTGGGTTTCGGCGCGCCCGGCTGGTCGAACCAGTACTGCGCATCACGCTCTGGGTTGAGCTTGGGCGCACAGGTGGCCTGGGCGTTGGAACGCTGCAACCGCTCCATCATGCGGTCCTGGTCACGGGCCAGGCCGTCGAGGGCTTCCTGCGGAGTCTTCTCGCCACTTGCCACCTCGGCGATATGACTCCACCACAGCTGCGCCAGGCGCGGGTAGTCAGGCACGTTGGTGCCGGTCGGGGTCCACTGCACCCGGGCCGGGCTGCGGTAGAACTCCACCAGCCCACCCAGCTTGGGCGCCATCTCGGTCATGGCCTGGGAGTTGATGTCCGACTCGCGGATCGGCGTAAGACCGACGATGGTCTTCTTCAACGACACGGTTTTCGAGGTCACGAACTGTGCGTACAGCCATGCCGCGAGGCGTTGCTTTTCGGGGGTGGACTTGAAGAAGGTCCAGGAACCGGTGTCCTGGTAACCCAGTTTCATGCCCTCTTCCCAATACGGCCCTTTCGGCGACGGCGCCATGCGCCACTTCGGCGTGCCATCGGCGTTGACCACTGGCAGCCCGGACTTGACCATATCGGCGGTGAAGGCGGTGTACCAGAAGATCTGCTGGGCGATATTGCCCTGGGCCGGCACCGGGCCGGACTCGGAGAAGGTCATGCCCTGCGCTTCCTTCGGCGCATAGGCGCGCAGCCAGTCCACGTACTTCTGCGTCGCGAACACCGCTGCCGGGCCGTTGGTGTCGCCACCACGGGTGACGCTGGAGCCAACCGGGTGGCAGTCCTCAACGCGAATGCCCCACTCGTCCACCGGCAAGCCATTGGGCAGGCCTTTGTCGCCGCCACCTGCCATGGAGAACCAGGCATCGGTGAAACGCCAGCCGAGCGAAGGATCTTTCTTGCCATAGTCCATATGGCCGTAGACACGCTTGCCATCGATCTCCTTGACGTCTTCGGTGAAGAACTTGGCAATGTCTTCATAGGCCGACCAGTTCACTGGCACACCCAGCTCGTAGCCGTACTTTTCCTTGAACTTGGCCTTCAGATCAGGGCGCTCGAACCAGTCGGCGCGGAACCAATAAAGGTTGGCGAACTGCTGGTCAGGCAACTGGTAGACCTTGCCGTCTGGCGCGGTGGTGAAGGAAATACCGATAAAGTCTTTCAGGTCGAGCGTAGGCGAGGTGTAGTCCTTGCCTTCGTTGGCCATCAGGTCAGTGATCGACTGCACCTTGCCATAGCGAAAGTGCGTGCCGATCAGGTCGGAATCGTTGACCCAGCCGTCGTAGATGTTCTTGTCCGACTGCATCTGCGTCTGCAGCTTCTCCACCACATCGCCTTCCTGCAACAGGTCGTGGGTGAGCTGGATGCCTGTGATCTCGCTGAATGCCTTGGCCAGTACCTTGGACTCATACTCATGAGTGGTGAGGGTTTCCGACACCACGTTGATCTTCATCCCACGAAACGGCTCGGCGGCCTTGATGAACCACTTGAGTTCCGCCATCTGCTGCTCGGCACTCAGGGTGGAAGGCTTGAACTCGCTGCCGATCCATTTTTTCGCCGCGTCCTCGTACTGATCGGCCCACGCCGTGCCCTGCAGGCCGCCAAGCAGCAGCGCCGCGGCCAGAGTCAAATGTCGCCGCTTGTTGTCGTTATCGAACATTGTGATCTCCCGATTGAAATGATCCGCCGCCCCGGGCTAACCCCAGCGCAGCACCACCACGAGCCAGGCCAGCGACAGCAGCGAGGCCATCCACAGCGGCCAGTCGCTGGCGCCGATCACCGCAAGGTGCAGGTAGGCACTGGCCAGCAGGCCGATGAACAACCGGTCGCCACGACTGGTGACGAGCGGCAGAAAACCGCGCCGCTCCACACAGGGGCGACGCAGCTCGAACACAGTCATGCACGACAGCAGCACGCCGACGGCGACAAAGAACAGCGCCGTGGGCAAGGTCCAGGCCATCCACTCCATCGTTGCGCCCTCCTATACCCGGCCCAGGGCAAAGCCCTTGGCCACATGGTTGCGGACAAACCAGATCACCAGCATGCCAGGCAGGATGGTCAGCACCCCGGCGGCCGCCAGCACTCCCCAGTCGATACCCGAGGCCGACACGGTGCGGGTCATCACCGCCGCGATCGGCTTGGCGCTCACCGAGGTCAAGGTTCGCGCCAGCAGCAGCTCGACCCACGAGAACATGAAGCAGAAGAAGGCTGTCACGCCGATCCCGGAGCCGATCAGCGGCAGGAAGATCTTCACGAAGAAACGCGGGAAGCTGTAACCATCGATGTAGGCGGTTTCGTCGATCTCTTTTGGCACCCCCGACATGAACCCCTCCAGGATCCACACCGCCAGCGGCACGTTGAACAAGCAGTGGGCCAGGGCCACGGCAATGTGCGTGTCGAACAGGCCGATGGACGAATACAGTTGGAAGAACGGCAGCAGGAACACCGCCGGTGGCGCCATGCGGTTGGTCAGCAGCCAGAAGAACAGGTGGCGATCACCGAGAAAACGATAACGCGAGAACGCATACGCCGCTGGCAAGGCCACCGCCAGCGAGATCACCGTGTTCAGGCACACGTAGTACAACGAGTTGAGGTAGCCGCTGTACCAGCTCGGGTCGGTGAAAATGACCCGATAGTTGTCGAAGGTGAACGCCTGCGGCCACAGGGTCAGCCCGCCAAGGATCTCGGTATTGCTCTTGAACGACATGTTCAACAGCCAGTAGATCGGCACCAGCAGGAAGAAGAAGTACAGCAGCAAAGGCACCGCTTTGCGCAAGGTCATGGCCTACTCCTTGTCGGCGTGGGTCATGGCGGTATAGAACAGCCACGACACCAGCAGGATGATCAGGAAGTACACCAGCGAGAACGCCGCCGCCGGCCCCAGGTCGAACTGCCCGACCGCCATGCGCGTGAGGGTCTGGCTGAGGAACGTGGTGGCATTGCCCGGCCCGCCGCCCGTGAGCACGAAAGGCTCGGTATAGATCATGAAGCTGTCCATGAAGCGCAGCATCACCGCGATCAGCAGCACGCTCTTGAGCTTCGGCAGCTGGATATGGCGAAACACCGCCCAACCCGAGGCGCGGTCGATGCGCGCAGCCTGGTAGTACACGTCGGGAATGGCGCGCAACCCCGAGTAGCACAGCAGCGCTACCAGCGAGGTCCAGTGCCAGACATCCATCACCAGCACCGTGACCCAGGCATCCAGCGGATCGCCCGCATAGTTGTAGCTGACCCCAAGCTTGGCCAAGGTAGCCCCAAGCAGCCCGATATCGGCGCGGCCGAAGATCTGCCAGATGGTGCCGACCACGTTCCACGGGATCAGCAGTGGAATGGCCATGATGATCAGGCACACCGAGGCCATGCGCCCCTTGGTCGGCATGGTCAGGGCGACGGCGATGCCCAGCGGGATCTCGATCAGCAGCACGCAGCCCGAATAGATGAACTGACGCAACAGCGCATCGTGCAATGCGGGGTCTCGCAACACCTGGCGGTACCAGTCGGCACCGACGAAGTAGCGGTTGGAGGCGTCGAAGATGTCCTGCACCGAATAGTTGACCACCGTCATCATCGGCACCACGGCGCTGAAGGCCACCAGCAGGAACACCGGCAGCACCAGCCACCATGCCTTGTTGTTCGGCACCTTGTTCATGGCGCGGCCTCCAGCAGCAGGTCATCGACGTAGAGCATCAGCCACTGCGCCGGCAGGCTGACCCATGCGCGCCCTTCAGGCAGGGGACGGTCCTCACCCATGCGAGCCTTGAGGGTGACGCCCGCCAACTCCAGGGTGAGGATGCGGTAGGTGCCCAGGTCTTCTACATCCAGGACATGGGCCTCGAAGGCATCATCGATCGGGCGGTCCCAGACCTGCACGAACTCTGGACGAATCCCCACCTGCAAGCGCTCGCCCGCTTGCTCGGCCAGGCGCTCGCGCAGGCCATCCGGCAACGGCAGGTGCAGACCGCCGAAACTCACGCCATCGGCTTCGGCACGCACCTCGATCAGATTCATCCCGGGGCTGCCGATGAAGTAGCCCACGAAGGTGTGGCGCGGGCGCTCGAACAATTCGCGCGGGGTGCCGAACTGGACAATGCGCCCACCGTGCATCACCGCGATCTTGTCGGCGAAGGTCGAGGCCTCCAGCTGATCGTGGGTGACATAGATCATGGTGATGTTGAACTGCTCGTGAATCTGCTTGAGCTTGCGCCGCAGCTTCCATTTCAAGTGCGGATCGATCACCGTCAGCGGCTCGTCGAAAAGGATCGCCGACACATCGTCGCGCACCAGGCCGCGGCCCATCGAGACCTTCTGCTTTTCGTCAGCGCTCAGGTTGCGCGCCTTTTTCTTCAGCACCGGCCCCAGGTCGAGCACCTCGGCGATCTCTTCGACGCGCGCCTTCACCCGCCGCTCGTCCAGGCCCTGGTTACGCAGGGGGAAGGCCAGGTTGTCGAACACGCTCATGGTGTCGTACACCACCGGGAACTGGAACACCTGGGCAATGTTGCGCTGCTGCGGCGACAGCGCATTGACCGGCTGACCGTCGAACTGCACCTCTCCCTGGGACGGACTGAGCAGACCGGAAATGATGTTGAGCAAGGTCGACTTGCCGCAGCCGGAAGGCCCGAGCAAGGCGTAGGCCCCGCCCTGCTCCCAGACGTGCTCGAGCTCGTGCAAGGCATAGTCGGCAGCGCTGGCGGGCTGGCGGCTGTAGCTGTGGGCCAGGCGATGCAAGCGGATCTCGGCCATCAGCGGCGCCTCCCCTGGCGCAGGCCAGGGGCCTGTACCAATTGACCGGTGCTGTCGAAGACGAACAGCTTGTGGGTGGGGATGAACACCGGAACCTGGGTGTCCACCTGATATTCGTGCACACCCGGCAGGTGCAGGATCATCCGCCAGTGCTCGTTGCGCACATGCAGGAAGGTTTCCGAGCCGCTGATTTCAGCCAGCTCGACCAGCACGGTCAGCTCGAGGTCGTCGTCATGGGACGGCACCAGGGTGATGTGGCTGGGGCGTACACCGAAGCGGTAGTCGCCATCGGCCAGGGCGCGCAGATCGTCGGTACGGGCGAAGTGCACCGCACCGGCCAGGCTCACCTCGTTGCCCGCGACCCGCCCGCTGACCAGGTTGATCGGCGGCTCCGAGAACAACTCGGCGGCCAGCACGTTGCAGGGTTTGTGATAGACCTCGGCGGTGGGGCCGCTTTGAAGGAGCCGCCCTTCATGAAGGATGGTGGTGGTGCCACCCAGGGCCAAGGCTTCGTTCGGCTCGGTGGTGGCATACACAGCGATGCAGTTGCGCTCGGCGAACAGCGCGCGCAGCTCCTGGCGCAGCCCTTCACGCAGCTTGTAGTCGAGGTTGACCAGCGGCTCGTCGAAGAGGATCAGCGAAGCGTCCTTGACCAACGCACGGGCCATCGCCGTGCGCTGCTGCTGCCCCCCGGAAAGCTCCAGCGGCAGGCGCTGCAGGTAGGCTTCGATGCGCAGCATCTCGGCCGTCTGGTGCACCCGCTGGCGGATCTGCGCCTCCGGCAGGCGCGCCTGGCGCAGCGGTGAGGCGATGTTCTCGAACACGCTGAGGGTGGGGTAATTGATGAACTGCTGGTAGACCATCGACACATTGCGTTCACGCACCGGGCGCCCGGTGACGTCCTCGCCATCCATCAGCACCCGCCCGCTGTCCGGGCGATCCAGGCCGGCCATCAGACGCATCAGGCTGGTCTTGCCAGACAGGGTACGGCCAAGCAGAACGTTGAACGAGCCCGGCTCGAAACGCAGACTGGCCTCGGCGATCCAGGCCTGGTTATCGACGTGGCGGCTGACCTGCTCCAGCACCAGGGTCATGGCGTAGCCTTCTTGTGATTGTTGTCCGCCGAACGGAGCCAGAACCGTGCCAGAAACCGCCGAACGCTCTGGCACCGGCTCTACGCAGCAGCACCCTGTTCGCCTGCGAACACAAATGAACAGTTTCGCTGGACAGTTGAACAATCACGGCATTGACAATGAACAGTTGTGAACGACACTCAAGGGCGGTCGCCGACAACAACAATCACACAGGGACAGGCCCATGGCCGCTGACACCCCGACCCACGCCCACCTGATCCAGGCCTCCTGGGCCCGCTGCCGCGAATACGGCCTGCAACCGCACAGCGCGCCGGATTTCGACTGCCTGACCGGCGCACAACTGAACGAACTGCTCGAGCATCGTCAGGCCCTGCTGCAACTGACCCGCGACGCAGTACTGCCGCAGTACACACACCTGCTGGGCAACTCCAGCTACCTGGTGATGCTCGCCGATGCCGGCGGCTGCCTGCTCGATGCCTGGGGGACGCGGCGCTTCGTCGAGCCGCGCCAGCAGCACGGTTTCACCCCAGGCGCGCACTGGCAGGAACGCGGCGTGGGCACCAATGCGCTGGGCACGGCATTGGCCTGCGGTGAGGCCATCCACGTCGGCCAGGACGAACATTTCCTGCGCCAGAACCGCTACATGGCCAGCGCCGCCGCGCCCTTGTTCGATGCCGAGCGTCGGCTGGTGGGCGTACTGGATGTCTCAAGCGATGGCTACCTGCCCGTCGCCCAGACCCTCGGCCTGGTGCGCATGATGGGCCAGAGCTTGGAGAATCGCCTGATTCTCGCCGCCCACAGCGACCGGCACGGGCAACTGCTGTTCAATACCGCACCCGACAACCTCGACAGCCCCTGGGCCGGCTTGCTGCTGTTCGACGAGCATGGGCGAGTGCTGGCCGCCAATCATCGCGCCGACAGCCTGCTGGGCCAGGATCCGCGGCAGTGCACGCTCGAACAGCTGTTCCAGACCTCGCTGAAACAGATTCTCGCCCACCCTCAGGAAAGCGCCTTCGCCCTGCAGGTCGCCGGTCGCCACCGTTTCCACTGCCAGTGGCGCGCACCGCATCAAACTGTGCGCAGCACACCCCCGAGCAGCGACCCTCGCGTGAGCAAGGCGCTGGCCCAGGCCGGCCTGCTGCTGGAAAAGGATATTCCAGTGCTGATCCAGGGCGAGACAGGCGTTGGCAAGGAAGTCTTCGTCAATGCCCTGCACCAGGCCAGCAGCCGCGCCGACCAGCCACTGATCGCGGTGAACTGCGCGGCGATCCCGGCAGAACTGGTGGAGTCGGAATTGTTCGGCTACGAGAAAGGCGCCTTCACCGGTGCCCACCACAAAGGCAACACCGGGCTGATCCGCAAGGCTGACGGCGGCATTCTGTTTCTCGACGAAATTGGCGACATGCCCCTGCCAACCCAAGCCCGCCTGTTGCGCGTACTGCAGTCGCGCTGCATCCAGCCGCTGGGCAGCGGTGAGCCGGTGGCGGTGGACATTCGCGTGGTCTCGGCGAGCAACCTGGACCTGGCTGCCGAAGTCCGGGCCGGGCGTTTTCGCCAAGACCTCTACTACCGCATCGCCGGGCTGGCACTGGCACTGCCCCCGCTACGCGAGCGCAGCGATCGGCGGGCGCTGATCGAGCAGGTGCATGCGCGTTACCGCGAACCCGGGCAGGTACAACGCTTGTCGCCGCGGATACTGGCGCTGCTCGAACAGCATCCCTGGCCGGGAAACCTGCGCGAGCTGGTGACCGTGATGCAGGTTGCCCTGGCGTTGGCCGGGCCTGATGCCATCGGCGAGGAGCACCTGCCAGCGGCGTTCCTGGCGGAAGCTGCGACGCCCCTGCCCACACCTGAACGGTCCGACACCGGGCAAGACCTCAACGCCCTGCTGCACGAAGCCAACGGTAATCTTTCATCGGTGGCGCGGGCGCTGGGGATCAGCCGCACGACGCTGTACAAGCGGCTGCGCTCGACGGCCGCAGGCTGAGCGGGCGTGAGCTCGGGCTCCACAGCCGATTCCGCTGCCACATCCACCATTTCAGCTGGAGCCGCTGCCGACTACCTGCCGTTCAGCAGGCTTTTCCCACTGCCGCACCGGAAAATGGACACACAGCCCACCTGTGGATGCGTGCCCAATGCAAACAACAAATACCGTCCTCATGATTCGCCCGGCGCGGTTCGCCTTCAACCCCGACACCGCCCTGAACAACCGTTTCCAGAATGCCCCCCTGGACCCTGATGCGGCCAGCAGCAAAGCCCTCGAAGAGTTCGACGGCTACGTGCAGACCTTGCGCCAGCACGGCGTCGAGGTGCTGGTGGTGCAGGACACGCCCGAACCGCACACCCCAGACTCGATCTTCCCCAACAACTGGTGGAGCAGCCATGCCGATGGCAGCCTGGTGCTCTACCCGATGGAAGGTCACAACCGTCGCCTGGAGCGTGAGAAGGGTGTGCTACAGGTGATCGAAGAGCGTTTCGCCATCGAGCGCACCATCGACCTGAGCCCACTGGAGCAGCAGAATCTGTTCCTCGAAGGCACCGGCAGCATGGTGCTGGATCGCGAACACCGTATCAGCTACGCCTGCCATTCCGGTCGCACCCACGAACAGGCGCTGCGCCAGTTCGCCGAACACCTCGGCTACCGCCTGTGCCTGTTCCACGCCCTCGATCGCCAGCAGGCACCGATCTATCACAGCAACGTGATGATGAACGTCGGTCGCACCCTGGCCGTCGCCTGCTTAGACGCCCTGCCCCACGCCGACGAACGCCGCACCCTCGAACATTCCCTGCGCGACACCGGCAAGGAGGTGCTGGCACTAGGTTTCGACCAGTTGGAGGGCTTCGCCGGCAACATGCTCGAAGTGCACGACCGCAGCGGCCGCTCGCTGCTGGTGATGTCGCGCAACGCCTGGCGCTCGCTGGACGCCGGCCAACGCCGCCAGGTCGAGCGCCACAGTCATCCGCTGGTGGTCGACATCGACCACATCGAACGCATTGGCGGTGGCAGCGCACGCTGCATGCTCGCCGAAGTCCACCTTCCCTCGCGCCACTGAGCCCCAAAGGAGCACTCCATGACCCGCTATATCGACGTGCAAGACCTCGCCCGCCTGGTCAACCGCAAGGGCCTGCCCACCTGCCTGGCCGAGATGGCCGAATACATTCGTGGCGACTACCTGCGCTGGCACGATTTCGAGAAGTGCCCGCGCCTGGCCAACCACTCGCCCGATGGCGTGATCGAGCTGATGCCGGTGTCCGACGCCAGCCTGTACGCCTTCAAGTACGTCAACGGCCACCCCAAGAACACTCACAACGGCTTGCTCACCGTGATGGCGTTCGGTGCGCTGGGTGATGTCGACACCGGCGCCCCGGTGCTGCTCAGCGAAATGACCCTCACCACCGCTATTCGCACCGCCGCCACCTCGGCCCTGGCCGCAGGCTACCTGGCACGCAAGGACAGCCGCAGCATGGCGCTGATCGGCAACGGTTCGCAAAGCGAGTTCCAGGCCATCGCCTTCCACACCCTGCTCGGCATCGAAGAGATCCGCCTGTTCGACATCGACCGCGCCGCCTCGCAGAAACTCGCGGCTAACCTGGCCGGCTACCCCAAGCTCAAGCTGATCATCGCAGCGTCCGTGGCCGATGCGGTACGCGGTGCAGACATCGTCACCACGGTCACCGCCGACAAGGCCTATGCCACCATTCTCACCCCCGAAATGATCGAGCCGGGCATGCATCTCAACGCCGTGGGCGGCGACTGCCCAGGCAAGACCGAACTGCACCGCGAGATCGTCGAGCGCGCACGGGTGATCGTCGAGTACGAACCGCAGAGCCGCATCGAGGGTGAAATCCAGCAGATGCCGGCGGATTCACCGACCACCGAATTCTGGCAAGTGGTCGAAGGGATAGCTGCCGGTCGCGAGAACGCCGCGCAGGTGACCCTGTTCGACTCGGTAGGCTTTGCCCTGGAGGATTATTCGGCGCTGCGCTATGTGCTGGATGTGGCCAAGGCGCTGGATATCGGCCAGGACATTGCGCTGGTCCCCGAGCTTGAGAACCCGAAGGACCTGTTCGCCCTGCTGCAACCACAAACCGCGGCGCGCAAGGCCAGCGCAGCATGAGCACTGCGGGGGCTGTGGTGCACAGCCCCCGCAGGCTTCGATCAGTCGCTCGCCATTGCCGCCTGGACGGCACGGGCGAAGCGGTCAGCCACTTCATCGACCTGTTCGGCGCTGATGATCAGTGGCGGCAGGAAACGCACCACCGCGCCATGCCGGCCGCCCAGCTCGAGAATCAGGCCGCGCTTGAGGCACTCGCGCTGAACCTTCGGTGCCAGGGTGCGTGACGCGGCTGGGTGACCGAGGGCATCCAGCGCACCGTCCGGATCGATCAACTCGACCCCCAGCATCAAGCCTCGGCCGCGAATATCACCCAAGTGCGGATAGTCACGCTGCAGGTGTTGCAGGTGGCCGCGCAGGCGCTGGCCCATGGTGGCGGCGTGTTCGTCCAGGCGATGCTCCACCAGGTAATTGATCACCGCGGACCCGGCGGCCATGGCCATCTGGTTGCCACGGAAGGTCCCGGCGTGAGCGCCAGGCGCCCAGGTGTCGAGCCAGTCGCGGTAGACCACTACCGCCAGCGGCAGGCTGCCACCAATGGCTTTGGACAGGGTCACCACGTCCGGCACGATACCCGCGTGCTCGAAAGCGAACATGCGCCCGGTGCGGGCGAAGCCGCTCTGGATCTCGTCGACGATCAGCGCTACCCCAGCCTGCTCGGTGATACGGCGCACGCCGCGCAGCCACTCGATATCGGCCGGAATCACACCGCCCTCGCCCTGGACCACCTCAAGAATCACTGCCGCTGGCAGCTGTACCCCGGCCTCCGGGTCGAGCAGCAGGTTTTCCAGGTAATGCAGGTTGGCACGTACCCCCGCCTCGCCGCCCAGGCCGAACGGGCAGCGGTAGTCGTAGGGATAGGGCATGAACTGCACGCCGCTGTTGAGCAGCGCGCCCAAGGGCTGTTTCGGCCCCAGGCTGCCCATCAGGCTCAGCGCACCCTGGGTCATGCCGTGGTAGGCCCCCTGGAAGGCCAGCACCGTGCTGCGTCCGGTGGCGGTACGCACCAGCTTCAATGCGGCTTCCACCGCGTCGGTGCCGGTTGGCCCACAGAACTGGATCTTCGCGTCGCGACGCAGTGCCTCGGGCAGCACCGCGAACAGGTCCTGAACGAATCGATCCTTGACCGGCGTGGTCAGGTCGAGGGTGTGCAGCGGCAGCTCATCGGCCAGTACGCGCTGGATCGCTTCGACCACAACCGGGTGGTTGTGCCCCAGCGCCAGGGTGCCGGCACCGGCGAGGCAGTCGATGAACTGGCGGCCTTCGACGTCCTCGACATGGATACCACGGGCACGCTTGAGCGCGAGCGGAATGCGACGCGGGTAGCTGCGGGCATTGGATTCCTGTTGCTGCTGACGCAACAGCAAGGCTGAATCCTCGAAGTGGTACAGAGATTCCGGCGCAACGGCCGGCAGTGCCTGGGCAAGGCTGGAAGCAGTAGACATCGGCGAACCCTCGCAAGCAAGTAGGAATGCCCGCCACGTCCCTGTAACCGGATGTGTGTCGGGAAGTCATCGCTTGGGAGACGCTTGAGTGGGGTGTGGATTTAGCAGATTCGGAGGCCAATGTGGCATTTCACAGGCGCACCCGCGAAATGCCACATTGGCCGATGATCAGGCCCGAGCCTCCCGCGTCGGCACCTGCAGCCAGACCCGCAGCCCGTCACTGCGGCTGTCGAAACGCAAGCTGCCCGCGCAGCGCTGGACGATCGCCTGGACAATCGCCAAGCCCAGCCCGCTGCCGACACTCTTGCTGTTGCGCCAGAAGCGCTCGGTCAGGTGCTTGAGGTCCTCGTCGGCGATACCCGGGCCATGATCGCGAACCAGGAAGCCCACCTGCCCATCGGCCATCTGCACCTCCAGCTCCACCGCCTCGTTGCCGCCATGGCGCAGGGCGTTGTCCAGCAGGTTGCGCAGCGCCGCCACCGCCAAGGGTGCGGGCATGCCCAGATAGATGCGGGTGGCCTCTTCAGGCAGACGCACGACGATTCGCCGGTTGTCACCGCCACCGGCATCCTGCACCGCCTGGCGCGCGACTTGTTCGGCACTGCACAACACGCCATCTTCGAACGACAGGCTGCCCTCGACCCTCGCCAGCATCAGCAACTGCTCCAAGGTCCGGTGCATGCGGTCGGCGCCCTGCTCGGCGTGCTCCAGGGCCTGCTCGCGCACACTACCGTCGGTCATGCGCGCCACTTGCAGGTGGGTCTTGATGGCCGTCAGCGGACTGCGCAGTTCGTGAGCGGCATCATCGGTCAGGCGTCGCTCGCGCTCGATGGTCTGGGCGATACGCAGGAACAGCTGGTTCTGGGTTTCCAGCAAGGGTTGCAGTTCGCTGGGCATGCCCGCCACCTGCAAGGGTTCGACGCTGTCGGCGCGACGCTTGCGCAGGGCGTCACGCATGCGGTTGAGCGGCTCCAGCCCCTTGCCCAGACCAATCCACAGCAACCCCAGGCTGCCGAGCAAGGCCATCAGCACCGGTGCCGAAGCGGCTAGCAGGATCGACTGGTTGAGCGCCTCGCGTTCCTGATGGCGATCGGCCGTGGTGATCCGCACATCGCCATGGTTGTAGGTGAAGGTGCGCCATGAACTGCCGTCGATCGTCTGGTCACGGAAGCCGCTGCGCTGATCGTCCATGCTGCCATCATGCTTGTGGTTGCTGGCGAGGATCTCGCCGCGCAGGGAGCTGACCTGGCAGGCCATACCGTCCGGCACGCTGAACTGGTCGGCGGCGAAGTGCGCGTCCCGGCCCTTGGCCCCCAGCGGCTGCGGCAACTGGTCGACCAGGCCCGCGACCATCCGCGCCGAGGCCACCAGGCGCTGGTCGAGGGAGAACATCATCTGCTGGCGCAGGTCGCGCAACATCCAGGCCGCCGCCAGGATCCAGATCAGGATGAAGGCACTGCCCAGGATCAGCGACAGACGAACCCGCAGGCTCATGGTGCGGTCTCCTGCGGGGCCTGCGCCGCACCCAGGCGATAACCCAGCCCGCGCACCGTCTCGACGATACTGTTGCCAAGCTTGCGCCGCAGGTGGTGGATATGAACGTTGAGGGCATTGCTCTCGACTTCATCGCTGAAGCCATACACGCAATCCTTGAGCTGTTCGCTGGACAGCACGCGCCCGGGGTTCTGCAGCAAGGCCTGGAGCAATGCCTGTTCGCGCCGGGACAGATCGACCGGACGACCGGCCAGGGTCGCCTCGCAACTGCTGGGGTTATAGACCAAGGGGCCGTGCTCGATGACATTCACCGCACGCCCGGCCACCCGGCGCAGGAGTGTGTGCAGGCGCGCCGCCAGCTCACGCAGGTCGAAAGGTTTTAGCACGTAGTCGTCGGCGCCGGCCTGCAGGCCATCGACCCGGTCGGTGACCGCATCACGGGCCGTGAGCACCAGCACGGGCAGCACCTCGCCCTGCTGGCGCAGGCGACGCAGCAGCTTGAGGCCGTCTTCGTCGGGCAACCCCAGGTCGAGGATCATCACATCGAACTGGGCTGCCTGGAGCAGTGCACGTGCCGCCGAGGCGCTGGCGACCCGATCGACTGTCAGGCCCTGGGCCGTGAGGCCGGCGCAGATGCCGCTGGCGATCAGGTCGTCGTCCTCGCAGAGCAGTACGTGCATGGGAAATCTCCGGGTAAGTGGATGCGCAGTGCAACAAAACGGGATTAAGCGCCGATTATGAACCTCACCCCGCGTTTCGTCGCCTGCGCCAGCCGTCGGTTACTCGAGTACCTCGACCGGCATGCCGACTTCAAGTCGCCCGCTGCCATCGACCGCCAGGTTCTGCCCGAACAGCACATCCCCTTCCCGCTCGCGGAAGGTCTTGAGGGTGGTCAACGGCTCCCGGTCGCCACTGCGCTCACCCGTCTGCGGATCGAGGGTGGTGAGGATGCAGCGTACGCTGGGCTTGAGCACCCGCAGGGTCATGTCGCCGATACGGATGCGCTTCCAGCCATCTTCGGCAAACGCCTCGGCACCCTCGACCACCAGGTTGGGGCGAAAACGCAGCATCTGCATTGGCCGGCCGATGCGCCGATTGAGCTCATCGAGCGAGCCCTGGCCGATCAGCAATAAAGGAAAGCCGTCGGGGAAGGCCGCGCGGTCACTGTTGAGCCCATAGCCGCTGGGCAGATAGCGTGCCCGCTGCTGCGGGCAGTGCACCAGACGTACCGCCTTGCCGAGCATCTGGCTGAGCCACGCCGCGGCCTCGTCGCCGGCGTCGGGCACGCGCAAGGTGTCGCGCCAGATGGTCACGCCGCGCAGGTCGTCATCGGCACCCGGCACCTTGACCCTCAGCGGCGCCTGCCCGGGGGTTTCCAGCAGCAGGCTCTCCCCATCGCCACAGGTGGCCGTGAGCCGCCCCAATTGCGGCCAGGCGCGCTGGGTAAGGA
This sequence comes from Pseudomonas sp. RW3S2, assembly GCF_014268955.1. Classification (NCBI taxonomy): domain Bacteria; kingdom Pseudomonadati; phylum Pseudomonadota; class Gammaproteobacteria; order Pseudomonadales; family Pseudomonadaceae; genus Pseudomonas; species Pseudomonas sp. RW3S2. The sequence goes on from NZ_JABWRM010000003.1 coordinate 208,610, forward strand.
AGCGCCCGGTGTCCTGCTCGACCACCATCCAGCGCCGGTCGCCCGACAGCCCCATGGCATCCACCTTCGACTCGCCCAGGCTCTGCGCCTGACAAGACTTCACCGGATACCGATACAACGCACTCAGAAACATCCCCGCCCGCCTCGTGCCAGTCGAAAAGCCAAGCTTATACCCACCACGCGGCCTGTGCAGGTATCAGACTGCCACGTGATCGAGCGACAGGCGCTCGCGCACCACATCCACCAGGCGGTCCGGCTGGAACTTGGAGAGGAAGTTGTCGCAGCCGACCTTCTTCACCATCGACTCGTTGAAGCTGCCCGACAGCGACGTGTGCAGCACTACGTACAGCCCGCGCAGACGTGGGTCATTGCGGATCTCGGTGGTCAGGCGGTAACCATCCATCTCTGGCATTTCGGCATCGGTGAAGATCATCAGCAGCTTTTCGCAGACGTCTTCGCCGGCATCGGCCCAGCCCTTGAGCATGCGCAGCGCCTTCAGGCCATCACTGGCGATGTGCAGCTTCACACCCAGCTGCGACAAGGTGTCACGCAGCTGGGCCAGGGCCACGCTGGAGTCGTCCACCAGCAGCACTTCACGACCGCGGGCACGGGCCAGTACCGGGTCTTCGAGCTTGTCGCGGGAGACCTTGGCGCTGTAGGGCACGATCTCGGCCAGCACCTTCTCCACGTCGATGATCTCCACCAGTTTCTCGTCGACCTTGGTGATCGCGGTCAGGTAATGCTGGCGGCCGGCGCTGGTGGGCGGCGGCATGATAGCTTCCCAGTTCATGTTGACGATGCGATCGACCCCGCCGACCAGGAAAGCCTGTACCGAGCGATTGTACTCGGTGACGATGATGGTGCTGTCCGGCCCTGGCTGCAGCGGCCGCATGCCGATCGCCTGGGACAGGTCAATCACCGGCAGGGTCTGGCCGCGCAGGTTGACCACGCCACAGACGAAGGTGTGGCGCTGCGGCATCAGGGTCAGCTTGGGCAGTTGCAGCACCTCCTGCACCTTGAACACGTTGATCGCGAACAGCTGCCGCCCCGCCAGGCGGAACATGAGGATTTCCAGGCGGTTCTCGCCTACCAATTGCGTGCGTTGATCTACCGTGTCGAGAATGCCAGCCATTGCGCAACCCCCTGGCTCTGAGCCGGAAAAAGTGGATACATCCGCCCTGTATCGGCACAATCTGCCGGAGCTTGACCCCTGCAGAAAAATGCCCGGGCGGCGATTGATATCACTTTACCATCATGCTTTACTGCTGCCACATCCCTCCCCATCCGCCGCGCTGCGGACGTATCACCGCCACTGAGACCTCATCAGGGAAACCCCTAGGAGCAATCGGGAGCAACCTGATATTCGCAATATCCATTAGCCATTAATGTGACGCCATTCTCACTGCATGAACGGAGTCAGGCTCTTGTCAGCGAACATCTCGGTGTGGCCAACCCCTGCTCCAACCCAGCGTGTTGGAGTTTCATGATGGAACGGGCGCTCTTGAATACCGCGATCCTTCAGGATTTCCTGCTGGATGCGCAGGTCCTGCTGAACGAGTCACAGGAGTGCCTGCAACACCTGGAGCTGATCAGCAACGACGCTGACGCCTGCCATTGCCTGAGCGAAGCCCTCGACACCCTCGCCCGTCGAGCCGACGCCTCGGGCGTGCTCGAGATCGCCCATTACGCCTCAACCCTGCACCGCTTGCTGGCGCCTGGCTGCACCAGTCGCAACCTGCCGCTGGGCGCGCTACCGGCACTGGCCGACTGCCTGACACTGCTGGCCTGGCAACTGGAACTGGTCGATGCCCGCACCGGACACCTGAACCTGGACAGCAGCGAGCAGCACCTGCTGCTGGTCACCCTGGCCGACGTGCTGGATCAACCACTCCCCCACGCCTGTGCCCTGTGCGAGGAGAACGAGCGCCACTGCGTGCATGCCCAACTGCTCAACATTCACATCGAGCCCAAGCACACCTACGCCACATCAACTCGTAAAGATTAGCGATGTGGCCCTGCGTAACTCGTCTAACTGGCCAGCTCCAAACACACAACTAGCTGGCAAGTTGTACAAGTTCTGTCTAGTTCCTGCAGCCTCGCCCCGTTAGTTGAATTTGGAAGTTCCTGCCTTTTCAAACGATAATGGCTTATTGCCACTTACCGAGCGCTACACCCCACTGTCATGCCTCGGAATTACCTTGATTCCAGGCAACTAACCAGCCGGGACCAAACCAACTCGAAGTGATACCATGCGCGCAAATGAACGAACGCCCAACGGCTCTTCAACGATTACAACAGGGCTCGTTTTTGGTTGAAAGGCAGGACACTCACGATTCTCCAGAGAGATTGGCGACCTGCGCCGGCAATAATTCAGTGGCTTTCCTATCTATGCTCCCACGCTTGAAGATTTCCCTGTGTTGTCGCTCTCGCACCGCCTTGCTGCGTGGGGCGACCGCCGTGTTGTGCGTGGCATCGCTGGTCACCAACCTGGTGCTCTACAGCAACGGGCAACCTTTGTCGGCCGGTGCCCTGGCGCTGCAGCTGGCTGCCCTGCTCGGGGCCGGCTGGCACCTGCGCCGTCGCGCCAGGTCGATCAACCTGCTGCCGGCAGAGCTGGCCGACCGCATGCTCAAGGTCCAGGAAAGCGAGCGTCAGCACCTGAGCCGCGAGCTGCACGATGACATCGGCCAATTGCTCACCGCCGCCAAGCTTCAGCTCGACTGGTTGCAACGTCGGGTGCCTGCACCGCTGCAGGCGCAGTGCGATACCCTGCGCAAGACCCTCGACGACACCCTGGGCAACGTGCGTGACGTCTCGGCGTTGCTCAACCCACGGCAGCTCGCCAGCCTGGGCCTGGAAGCCAGCCTGCGCGCGCACCTGCTGCGCGCCCTCGAGAACAGCGAGGTGCACTGGAGCCTGGAGTGCAACCAGCGCCTGGGCGGCATCTCCGACGAAGTGACCATGGCTGCCTTTCGCATCACCCAGGAAGCGGTCACTAACGTGCTGCGCCATGCCCAGGCGCGCAATTTGCTGATCAGCCTGCAACGCACCCCAGCCGGGTTGCTGCTGTCGATCATCGATGACGGCCAAGGCTTCGTGCCGAACAGCAAACCGGGCGAGGCCGGGCAACGCGGCATGGCCGGCATGCAGGAACGGGCCACCGCCCTGCAAGGCACCCTGAGCGTGACCAGCCAGCCCGGTGCCGGCACCCGGATAGAAGCACTGTTCCCCTGGCCTGCACGCAGCCAGGAACGTGCCAGGACACCCGCCACCGATGATTAGACTGCTGCTGATCGACGACCATTCGCTGATTCGTGCCGGCGTCCGCGCGCTGGTGTCGGATATTCCCGGCTACACCGTGGTCGGTGAAGCCGATGACGGCCAGCACCTGCTGGAGATGGTCCAGCGCCTGTCCCCCGACATCGTCCTGCTGGACATCTCGATGCGCTCGACCAACGGCCTCGACGCCCTGACGCAGTTGCGCGCAAACGGTTGCACCTGCAAGGTGCTGATCCTGTCGATGCACACCGACCCCGACCTGATCATGCGAGCCCTCGAAAGCGGCGCCCACGGCTACCTGCTCAAGGACACCACCGCCAACGAGCTGGAGCACGCCCTGGCCGCCTTGCGCAACGGCGAGCGCTACCTCAGCCCGGCCATCGCCCACACGGTGATCAACCAGGCCCTGCTGCGCGCTCAGGCGAACAAACAGCCAAGCAGCGATCGCCACAATCTCACCGCCCGGCAACTGGAAATCCTGCGCCTGATCGTGCGTGGCAAATCCACCCGCGAGATCGCCGCAGGCTTGGGGCTGTCGATCAAGACCGTTGAAACCCATCGCTCGCAGATCATGAAGCGCCTGCAGATCTACGATGTCGCAGGCCTGGTGCTGTTCGCCGTACGCGAGAAGATCATCAGCCTGGACGACTGAGCACCGGCGAGTCTGCGGGCAGGTGCACCCGCAGGGCACCCGGCGCTGCCTCGAAACGCAGGCTACCGGCCTGCAACGGCTCTCCGTCCAGGTTGATATCCAAGCCCTCGGCCTGGCCGATCTCGACCCACGGCAGGCGCGCCCGCACGAACAGTTCTTCGCCCGTCAGCAAGTCGCGCAATGCGCCCACCATCGCCTCGGGTGCAGGCAGAATCGCGACCTCCAGCAAGCCGTCATCGGCCAGCGCCTCGGGGCACAGCACGTGGCCGCCGCCCGCCTGGCGACCGTTGCCGATGGCCAACGCCAGCAACTGCCCCTGCCAGTGGAAATCCGGCCCGTGCAGGGCCGCCGATGCGGCCTGCAACTCACTGAAGCGCGACAGCCCGGTGAACAGGTAGGCCGCCCCACCCAGTACCTTCTTCAAGTCTTCGGACGTATGGGCCGTCACCTGGCTGCCAAAGCCACCGGTGGCCATGTTGAAGAACATCTGCTCACCTACCCGCCCCAGGTCGATGGGCCGGGCCGGCACATCCAGCAAGGCCAAGGCGGCGGCCGGCTCCAATGGCACCCCGGCGGCGCGGGCAAAATCGTTGGCAGTGCCCAGCGGCAACAGGGCCAGGCTGGCGTTGGCCTGCGCCTGGGCCATGGCCTCGGCGATATCGCGCAGGGTGCCGTCGCCACCGCCGGCCACCACCTGCGTGTAACCGGCCGCCAGGGCTTCTTCGACCAGGCGCCGGGCATCACCTGCTTCCCAGGTCAGACGCACATCCAGTACCTGCCCACGCTCGCGTCGCACGCCCACGGCGCTGCGCACCTCTTCGTTCATGGCCTGCTTGCCATGCAGGATCAACATCGCCTTGTGCCCGCGCATCCGAGATTCTCCGTATAAGACGCCAACTCCAATCTCGACCACAGGCAACCGGCAATTGCTGCACGGCGGCGCAAAATTCAACCCAGGCCATCATTCGACAAATACTTGGCTACGCTTAAGAGAGCCCCGCCACACAGTCAGATTATTGACCCTTGTGCAGCCCTCACCTGACAGGAGCGGTCATGCGTATTCTCTGGACATTGCCCTATCTGCCCTGGCCCACTACCAGCGGCAGCAAGACCCGCCAGTACCACCTGCTGCGCGAACTGGCACATCACGGCCATCGCATCACCTTGCTGGTGCAGTCCAAGGTGCCACTGTCCGATCCTGCGCGACAGGCCCTCGAACCACTGCTCGAACGCTTGATCGTGTTGCCCCGGCGCCCCGTGCAGAGCCCGCTCAACCTGCTCGCCTCGCCCATCATCGACTACCCCATGCGCGCCATCATCAATGGCCTGGCGCCCTGCCTTCGGCACCGCTTCGAGCAATTGCTGGACGAGCCGTGGGATGTCATCCAGATCGAACACAGCTATGCCTTTCAGCCCTTCGAGAAGGCCCTGCAACGGCGCGGCTTGCCCTACCTGCTCAGCGAACACACCCTCGAGTCAGTGATGGGCGCAGCCTGCCACGATCGCCTGCCCTTGTGGTTACGCCCGCTCAACGCGTTCGATCGCTGGCGCTACCGGCGCTGGGAGCAGCGCGTGCTGCGCCAGCCCAACGAAGTCGTGGCGGTCAGCCCGCACGACGCCGAGCTGATCGGGCAGATCAGCGGGCGGGCGGTGAACGTGGTGGTCAACGGCGTCGATTGCGATCACTACCAGCATGTGCAACCGGCCCTGCACAGTCAGCGCCTGTTGTTCGTGGGCAATTTCGAATACGGCGCGAACCTGGAAGCCATCGAGTGGGCACTGGAAGACATCCTGCCCCAGGTCTGGCAGAGCAATCCTGCAGTGCGCCTGGCCATTGCCGGGCATGCCCTGCCCGCGCACTGGAAACTGCACTGGAACGACCCACGCATCGAATGGCTTGGCTACCGCCCCGACCTTCGCGAAGTGCAACGGCGTTCGGCACTGTTCTTCGCGCCGCTGCGCTATGCCGGAGGGTCGAAGGTGAAGATTCTCGAAGCGATGGCCGCCGGGCTGCCGGTGATCACCACCAGCAAAGGCGCTTCGGGCCTGGCGGTGAACAATGGCGAACACTACCTGGGCAGTGACGACGGCAGCCAGCTGGCGCTGCTGCTGACCCAATTGCTCAACCAGCCGTGGCGCATGACCCAACTGGGGGAAGCCGGGCGACAGTTCGCCCGGCAGCGCCATGACTGGAGCGTTGCCGCCCAGCAACTGGAGAACGTGCACATGCGCCTGACTCAACTGGCCCCGGCGCAGACCACGCCGCTCGGCGGGATGCTAGCCAAGTAGCTCGCTGAACGGGATGAATGCCACGCTATCGCCCGGGCTCACCGTACTGCCCTCGCGCACCTCGACCAGCCCGTCTGCCCAGGCTGCGCTGCGCAGTACGCCCGAGCTCTGGTTCGAGTAGATGCGTACCTGCCCACCCTCGATCCGCGCGCGCAGGTATTCGCGGCGATTGCCTGGCTTGGGCCAGTCGAAACCAGCCGGCACATCGAAGCGCAGCGGCGTGACCTGCTGGACACCCAGGCGACGCAGCAAGTAGGGACGTGTCAGCAAGGCGAAGGTGACCAAGGTGGACGCCGGGTTACCCGGCAGGCCGATCACCGGCACGCCGCGGAAGTGGCCGAAGGTCAGCGGCTTGCCCGGCTTGATCGCCAGCTTCCACAGTGCCAGCTCGCCAGCTTCGCGCAGAGCCATCCCCAGATAGTCGGCTTCCCCCACCGACACACCGCCAGTAGACAGGATCAGGTCGACATCGCCCAGGTTGGCCAGGCACTGGCGGGTCAACACCAGGTCATCGGCGAGGATGCCCGCATCGATGACTTCGCAGCCCATACGCTGCAGCCAACTGACCAGCAGTCGGCGGTTGCTGTTGTAGATCTGCCCGGGGCCCAGCGGCAACCCCGGCTCGACCAACTCGTCACCGGTCGACAACACCGCGACCCGCACCCGGCGCCGCACCTGAAGCTGGCCGTGGCCCAAGGTGGCGGCAAGGCCCAGTTCGATCGGGCCCAACAATGTGCCGGCAGCCATCACCTGCTCGCCAGCGCGGGTTTCCTGGCCCTTGGGGCGCACGTTCTGTTGCGGCGCCAGCGCCTCGAGAAAACGTACGCGGCCATCGTCCAGCACTTCGGCGTTTTCCTGCATTTCGACACAGTCGGCGCCTTCGGGCAGGGGGGCGCCGGTAAAGATGCGTGCACAGGTGCCTGGCTGCAACCGCTGCGGCGCATGCCCTGCGAAGATGCGCTGGCTGACCGCCAGGGGCTCGCCCTGCCAGTCAGCCAGGCGCAGGGCGTAGCCGTCCATGGCACTGTTGGGCCAAGGCGGCAGGTCGAGCGTGGCGAACAGATCGTTGGCCAGCACCCGCCCTTCGGCATCGGCCAGCGCGACCACCTCGACTTCGTCGATCGGCGCCGCCTCGGCCAGTGCCAACAGGCGCTCGAGGGCCTCTTCCACCGGCATCAACGGCCGGCTCGGCGCCGTCTCAGCCACGGCTGTCACAGGCCTGCGACTGCTTCAGGTGCGCGACGAAATTGCAGGGGCGATGGCGGGCATCGAGCTGCTCGGCGAGGATGCCGTCCCAGCCAGTGCGCACCGCATTGGTCGAGCCGGGCAGGCAGCACACCAGGGTGCCGTTGGCCAGGCCCGCAAGGGCACGCGACTGCACGGTAGAGGTGCCGATGTCCGGCACCGAGATCTGCCGGAACAGCTCGCCGAAGCCATCGACTTGCTTGTCCAACAGGCAAGCGACGGCCTCGGGGGTGCTGTCGCGGCCAGTGAAGCCAGTGCCGCCGGTGATCAGCACCACCTGTACCAGGTCGTCGGCGATCCAGGTGGCGACCTGGGCGCGGATCTTGTAGAGGTCATCCTTGAGCAGCACCCGTTCGGCCAGGCGGTGGCCTGCGGCGCTGAGGCGATCGACGAACATCTGCCCGGAAGTGTCGGTGTCGAAGGTACGGGTGTCGCTGACCGTCAGCACGGCAATGTTCAACGGCACGAAGGGGGTATCTGCCTTGGCTTTCATGGGGGTCCGTCGCAGGAGGAAAGAATGCGCCAGTTATATCACAAGGCAGCCTTGTTCTTGGTCAATGCCCACTGATTGCCGCTATGCTCGACTATGCGAGGAACTTTGCAAGGACGCCTCGCGTCATAACGTCATCAAGCACCATCGCACTGGAGAAACACGATGATCCAACGGACAATTCCCGCCTTCCTGCTCGCCCTGGGCCTGGCCACCCTCGCCGGTTGCGCTTCGCCAACCGTCATCACCTTGAACGACGGCCGCGAGATTCAGGCCGTGGACAAACCTTCCTACGACGAAGACTCCGGCTTCTACGAATTCGAACAACTCGATGGCAAGCGTACACGCATCAACAAGGATCAGATTCGCACCGTCAAGGAGCTCTGATCTGCACCTCGTTTTGAGCTAACGGCCTTTTAACAACAAGGGCTTGCGTTCAAAAATACGATGCAGTAGGATTTTCGAAATCGGAGTGTAGCGCAGCCAGGTAGCGCGTCTCGTTCGGGACGAGAAGGCCGCAGGTTCGAATCCTGTCTCTCCGACCAGATCCTTCGAAAAAGCCCGCCTCAGCGCGGGCTTTTTCGTGCCTGCCTGATCGCGATTCAGGCGCTGCCTGCAGCGAACTGCAGCGCCGCCAACCTGGCATAGAGCGGGTTCTCCTCGACCAGCTGGCGATGACTGCCGACAGCAACCACCTTGCCCTTGTCGATCACCGCAATGCGATCGGCATGCTGCACGGTCGCCAACCTGTGGGCGATCACCAAGGTGGTACGCCCGGCCATCAACTGCGGCAAGGCCTGCTGGATCAGGTGCTCGCTCTGCGCGTCGAGCGCGCTGGTGGCCTCGTCGAGCAACAGCACCGGTGCATCCACCAGCAGCGCCCGGGCAATCGCCAGGCGCTGGCGCTGCCCACCCGACAGACCGATGCCACCCTCGCCCAGCAGCGTCTGGTAGCCCTGGGTCAATTGCTGGATGAATTCGTGAGCATGGGCACTGCGCGCCGCGGCCTCGACCTGGGCGGCACTCGCCTGCGGCCTTCCGTAGCGGATATTCGCCTCGACCGTGCCGCGAAACAGCGCAGGGTTCTGCGCCACAAGGGCGAACTGGCGACGCAGGTCGTCGGGGTCGAGCGCTGCTATCGGCTGTCCGTCGAGCAGAATACTGCCCGCCTGCGGGTCGTGAAAACGCAGTAGCAGGTCGAACAGCGTCGACTTGCCCGCCCCAGACGGCCCCACCAACGCCACTGTCTGCCCAGGTGCGATGACCAGGCTCAGGCCATCGATGGCCGCCACCGACGGACGTGATGGATAGGCGAAGTGCACATCGCGCAACTCGATCTGCCCGTTGGCCCGCGCGCCCGGCAGTGTCGAAGGCTGCGACGGCGGTACGATCGCGCTGCTTGCCGCGAGCAATTCGGCAATACGCTCGGCGGCCCCGGCAGCCCGCTGCAACTCGCCAATCACTTCGCTCAAGGTGCCCACGGCACTGCCGACGATCAGGCTGTAGAACACGAACGCGGCCAGCTCGCCCCCGGAGATGCGCCCGGCAATCACATCCATGCCGCCCACCCAGAGCATCACTGCCACGGCGCCCAGGACCAGAACGATCACGACGGTGATCAACCAGGCCCGCTGGGCAATGCGCTGGCGCGCCACATCGAAAGCCGCCTCGACGGTGTCGGTGAACAACTGGCGATCGTGAGCCTGATGGTTGTAGGCCTGCACCGTCTTGATCTGCCCCAGTGTTTCGGCGACGTAGCTGCCGACGTCAGCGACCCTGTCCTGGCTCTGGCGTGACAGGCTGCGCACCCGCCGGCCGAACAGCAGGATCGGCGACAGCACCAGCGGCAAGGCCAGCACCACGATACTGGTCAACTTGGGATTGGTGACGAACAGCAACACCACCCCGCCCAGCACCATCAGCGCATTACGCAGGAACATCGACAGCGACGAGCCGATCACCGATTGCAGCAACGTCGTGTCGGCGGTCAGGCGCGACTGGATCTCCGAGCTGCGGTTATCCTCGAAAAACCCCGGATGCAGCCCGATCAAGTGATCGAACACGGCACGGCGAATGTCGGCGACGCAGCGCTCGCCAATCCACGACACCAGGTAGAAGCGGCTGAAGGTTCCAACCGCCAGGGCCAGCACCAGCACCATGAACAGCGCAATCGTCTGGTTGAGCTGGTGCGCAGAACCGGTCATGAACCCCTGGTCCACCAGCAGGCGAATGCCCTGGCCCATGGACAGGGTGATGGCTGCCGTGACGATCAGTGCAAGCAAGGCAAGCATGGCCTGCCGGCGGTAGGGACGCGCGAATTGCCAGGCCAGGCCCAAGGCGCGGCGCTGGCGGGAGGAAAGGGGATCGGACATGGCACGGACCGGTGAGCGGGAAACCTGCAGACTACCATTCATCTGCCTGGGTGGAACGCCTGCAGCTGCCGAGGGGTCGCAGTTCGGTAGGGCCAGTGGCTATAGCTTATCGGTCTAACCTGTCACTGGAGCTTTACCGCACTTTCTGTTGCACTGTGCCTGTCGTGATGCCGAAGGAGCTGTCACAGGTCAGTCACGGCGAGTGGTTACCCTGAGCTTGCAACCTGATGAGGAGACAGGAAATGAGCTTGCAACATAGCAGCGACACCGTAAAAAGCGCCCAGCCCCCGAAGCCCCAGGTGTGTGGCTCGATCATCGATGCCCAGGGCCGTGAGGTCCCGATCACCGAGCAGATGATCCAGAAGGCCTGCAAGGAGCTCGAGGAGAGCCGGGTGGAGAAAGTCCGCAAGGCTTGAAAGCCAATGAATCCCTTACAACCCGGCGCTTGCGCCGGGTTTTTCGTTGCTGCGCCTTGGGCCGCCTCGCAGAACCAGAACAATCATTTATTTTTTTGTACACGAACTATGCACTAAAGATTTTCCCGTGACGCGCCGAAACAGGATAAATAGCAGATAGCCACTACGCATGCGAAATGGCCCTCCTGCTTTTCACTCCCACGAATGGTTCGTCCCGATGAAGATAAAAAACAAGCTGGTGCTTGCGTTCGTATTGGTGGCTTTCATCCCGGTAGCCCTGGTCGGCGTGATTTCTGTGGTTAACATCCGCGCCGAGGCGGTGGATCAGTTCCTCGACGGCAGCACCCGTGAAATTCGCCAGATCGACGGCAACATGCGTCAGTTCTTCGATGGCACGCTACAAAACGTAGAACAAATGGCGACAGATCCTGTATACACATCAGTGAGTACACTCAAGGATTACACCTCCGCCGACGCTGCCAGCCACCCCCTGCCTGCAGCCACCCAGCAGGTCATCGACGCCTTTGCCCGCTATGGCGCTACCCATCCGGCGGCAGCCATCATCTCCATCGGCCTTGAGGACGGCACCTACGCCAAGTGGCCGGATGACCCGAAGCTGGCCAGCTACGATCCACGCGCGCGTCCTTGGTACAAGGCCGCCATGGCTACTCCGGGCAAGACCGTGCGCACCGCCGCCTACTACTACGACAAGGACGACGTCGCCCTGGTCGGCACCGCGCGCACGCTCAACGATGCCAGCGGCAAGCCCAAGGGCGTGTTCGTGGTCAGCGTGTCGCTGAAGAACCTCACCGAACTGGTCAAGAGCATCAAGCTGGGCAAGAGCGGATATGTGATGCTGATCGAGAACGGCACCGTGCTGGTTGATCCACGCGATGCCAGCCATGGCTTCAAGCAACTGAAGGACCTTGGCGAGCCGTATGCACAACTGGCAGCCACCGAACAAGGATCCACCGAGGTGGTGATCGAGGGGGTGCGCTACATGGCCAATGTCTGGACCTCGCCAGGCCTGGGCTGGCGCTTCGTCGGCCTGATCGAGTACAGCGAAGTGATGGGCGCCGCCACCCACATGACCTACCTCACCGCCATCATCGTACTGGTGCTGGCACTGGTCTTCGCCCTGGTTGCAGCCGCGTTCTCGCGGGTCATCGTCAAGCCCATCGGCCAAGTCAGCACCGGCTTGCAGCAGATCGCCCAGGGCGAAGGCGACCTGCGCCAGGACCTGGTGATCCAGGGCAAGGATGAAACCGCCGAGCTGGCCGGCTGGTTCAACAAGTTCCTCGCGGCGATCCGCCAACTCATCCAGCGCATCGGCGCCGCTTCGGGCAACCTGCACGAAGCATCGCGGGCCAACAGCGAACTGGCCGGTAACATGAACGAAGCCGCAGGGCGCCAGCGTGAAGCCGTGGAACTGGTGTCCACTGCCTTCAACGAGATGGTCGCCACCGCCAACGAAGTCGCACGCTCCTGCAGCAGCGCGGCCGACGCCGCAGAAAACGGCCATCACCGCGTCGCCGAGGGCAAGCAGCAGATCGAGCTGACCACCGACAACGTCAATCGCCTGGGTAGCCGCCTGAGCGAGTCGTCGCAGGCGATGGTCGAGCTCGAGGAAGGCAGCCGCAACATCAACCAGATCCTCGGCACCATCCGCGCCATCGCCGAGCAGACCAACCTGCTGGCACTGAACGCAGCGATCGAGGCCGCCCGCGCGGGCGATCAAGGCCGCGGTTTCGCCGTGGTCGCCGACGAAGTACGGGCCCTGGCCAAGCGTACCGCCGACTCCACCGGCGAGATCGACCAACTGCTCAACACCCTGGGCAACAAGACCCAGGAAGTGTCGCAGAAGATGGAAAGCTGCCTGGACCTGTCGCGAGCCAGCGTGTCTTCGATCGCACGCGCGCGGGACAGCTTCGAGGGCATCCAGCTGTCGGTGAACGAGATCCGCGATCAGAACCTGCAGATCTCGGCAGCCGCCGAAGAGCAGCACAGCGTGGCCGAGGAGATCAACCGGCACATCCAGCAGATCTACGACGAGGCAAGGCTGGTGGAAGGCCTGGCCAGCTCGGCGCAATCGGATTCGGGGAGGTTGTCGCAGTTGTCGGAAGAGCTGAACGGGCTGGTCGGACGCTTCAAGTCCTGACCGTCCTTGTGGGGCGGCGGCCAGGCAGCGCGGTGTCTTTTTCGCGGGTCAACCCGCTCCTGCACACTCAGCAACCGACCGCACGCTCCTCGGCACACAGGGGCGTGGTCTGGGCGTAGAAGACGCTGGTCAAGGCCCCGACCACGCCCATGATCAGGCAGAACCCCACGCACACCCAGGGGCTCCACGGCATCAGGGCAATCAGCGCCAGGGGCGTTGTACTGGCCCACAGCGCATAGGCCAGGTTGTAAGTGAAGGAGATGCCTGACACGCGGATCTGTGCCGGGAACAGCCCGACCATCACCGAAGGCACCACCCCCACCACGCCACAGGACAACCCGGCCAGCGCATAGGCCGCCCAGGTCAAGCCCCACTGCCCCACCAGGCTGGCGTACAACACGCCGATCCCCAGCGGCAGCAACAGGCTGTAGATCATCACCGCACGCCAGGCACCGATGCGATCGACCAGAAGCCCCGCCAGTACACAGCCGATATTGAGAAAGACGATGCCTACGCTGCTGAGCGCAAAGGTATGCCCGGCATCGATCCCGAAACGCTGCTGCATGACCGTCGGGGTGATCACCACCAGCACCACCACCGCAGAGGTCAGCACGCACGTCAACAGCGCAGCCGGGATCAGCGAAGCGCGGTGGCCAGTGAGAACAGTGCGCAGCGGAAATGCCACGGGCGGCGTCTGGCGCTCACGCAGGGCAAGAAACACCGGCGTCTCGCTCAGCCAACGGCGCAGCCAGACACCGAACACGCCGAACACCCCACCCAGCAGGAAGGGATAACGCCAGGCGAAGTCGAGAATTTCCTGCGGGGTGTAGAGCCGCGCCAGCAAGGTGGCGACCAGCGCTCCAAGCAGGTAACCGAAGGTCAGCCCCGCCTGCAGGAAGCCCAGGGCGTAGCCGCGACGCCCCGGAGGCGCGTGCTCGGCAACGAAGGTCCAGGCGCTGGGCACCTCACCGCCGACCGCGGCGCCCTGCAGGATGCGCAGGGCCAGCAGCAGCAGAGGCGCGGCGTAGCCGATGTCGGCGTAGGTCGGCATCACCCCGATCAACAGGCACGGCAGGGCCATCATCAGGATGCTCAAGCTGAATACGCGCTTGCGCCCGAGATGGTCGGCGAAGTGCGCCATGAGGATGCCGCCCAGAGGGCGTGCCAGGTAACCGGTGACGAAGATCCCGAAGCTCTGCAGCAGGCGCAGCCATTCCGGCATCTGTGGCGGGAAGAACAGCTGGCTTAGGGTCAGGGCGAAGAACACGAAGATGATGAAATCGTAGATCTCCAGCGCGCCGCCAAGGGCCGCAAGGCCCAGGGTACGGTGATCGCCGCGGCTGAAACGAGGCGCGCGGGCGGTATCGATGGCAGTCATTTCTGGGTTCCGCAGATCGGCAAAGGGCAAGAGGATAGCAAATGCCGATGCGTCTCAGCTGGAACGGCTGAAAGCGTTGTGCGAGAAGTTCATCCGCCGCCAGGAATAGCCCGCGCCGCCGGCAAGCCCGGACGGCAGTGCAACCTGCCCCAGCACCTGCGGGGTGTCGATGATCGCCATGAACGATTCCAGTGCCTCGCTATCGGGCACCTTGGGCAGGCTGACACTGACCGCCCGGCGTTCGCTCTGCGCGATGCTCGGCACTTTCAGATGCTGGGAGTGGTACAGCAGCACATGCTGGATCTGCGGGCTGACGCGGCAGAAACGGGCCAGGTCGACGCCTGCATGGCTGCCCAGCTCGATGTTGCCCACCAATAGCTGGAACGGGTGCAATGCACTCTGCACCAGGCGCTGCAGGTCTTCGAAGCTTTCCACCGGGGCGATCCGGTAGTAGCCCAGGCCATTGAGCATGCGCTCCAGTTGCAAGCGCTGGCCGGGATGCTCGTCGGCGATGAGGATGCGCATGGACTTGTTCGGCATGGTCCGGACCCTGGCGACAAGGTGGTCAGAGACACTGCCAGGCCTTGCTGCGCCTGTGCGGGCAATGACGGGTCTCTCTCTAGATAGTTGTCGGGAACCGACGATAAATCAAGGCGCTGCACAGGGATTTTTCACCCCTGTTCCACGGGCTTTTCACTGCTCCCACTGACGCATGCGCAAGCGACAGTGCTTCATGGCATTGACGATGTGCTTTTCCACCACGCTCTGCGAAACCCCGAGGCGCTCGGCGATCTGCGGATGCGACAGGCCCTCGAGCTTGCGCAGCAGGAAACTCTCGCGACACGGTGCGCTCAACTCGTCCAGTGCACGCTGAACCAGCTCCAGGCGCTCATTGAGGTGCAGCAGATGGGGCGGTGCCGGGCTATGCCAGCGCTCGTCGTTGTCCAGCACATCCAGCGGCTCGGACTGGCGCACCGTCTGACGCCGGTGCCGGTCGATCACCAGGTTCAGCGCCGTGCGGTAGAGGAAGGAACGGGGTCGCTCGATCGGCGGGTGACCGCCGCGCTCGAGCAGGCGCAGGCAGGCGTCATGGGCGACATCCTCTGCCGCGTGCCGGCTGCCCAGACGCGAGGAGAGGAAACTCACCAGTTCGCGATAGTAATGTTCCACCACGGCCCTTGCCTCTCCCGTTGGGCAACGTCAATGCGATTGAAAATACGCATCAGTGATATCAGCGTGTCATCTTACAAATTACAACCATTCTCAGCAACACACCCCTCGCCTGCGGCTAAATCCATTTCCCCAGCGTTCGTCTAACTGTGACCTCCGTGCGTGCCCTGAAAGGCGCGACACGCTCCTCATCCCTGGCTGGAAGTCTGCATGAGACGTACATCCACACTCCGTCGCCGCCTCGTTCTCGGCGGCCTGGGCCTGATCGCGCTGGGCAGCCTGCTGGCCTGGAAAGCCCTGCCCTTGGGCACTCTGCCGGTCAGCACCGTACAGGTCACCCGCGGCGACATCGAAAGCAGCGTCACCGCCCTTGGCACTCTGCAACCCCGTCGCTACGTGGATGTCGGCGCCCAGGCGTCCGGGCAGATCCGCAAACTGCACGTGGAAGTTGGCGATGAAGTGCGCAAGGGCCAACTGCTGGTGGAGATCGACCCCTCCACTCAACAGGCACGCCTGGACGCCGGGCGCTACTCGATCGAGAACCTCAAGGCCCAGCTTGCCGAACAGCGCGCCCAATACCTGCTCGCCCAGCAGCAGTTTCAGCGCCAGCACGAGCTGGCCAGTGCCGGCGCCACGCGTCAGGAGGATGTCCAGCAGGCCCAGGCGCAGCTCAAGGTGACCCAGGCACGCATCGACATGTACCAGGCGCAGATCCGCCAGGCCCAGGCCAGCCTGCGCAGCGACGAGGCTGAACTGGGCTACACACGGATCTACGCACCGATGGACGGCACCGTGGTGGCGGTGGACGCACGCGAGGGCCAGACCCTCAACGCCCAGCAGCAGACCCCGCTGATCCTGCGCATTGCCCGGCTGTCGCCGATGACCGTCTGGGCCCAGGTTTCGGAGGCCGACATCGGCCAGGTCAAGCCTGGCATGACGGCCTACTTCACGACACTGGCCGGTGGCAAGCGCCGCTGGACCAGCACCGTGCGCCAGATCCTGCCGATCCCGCCCAAGCCGCTCGACCAGACCAGCCAGGGCGGCGGCAGCCCGGCCAGCGCCAGCAGTGGCACCACCGGCAGCAAGGTGGTGCAGTACACCGTACTGCTGGACGTGGACAACCCTGACGGCGCCCTGATGGCCGAGATGACCACCCAGGTGTTCTTCGTCGCAGGCCAGGCCAGCCAGGTGCTCACCGCACCGTTGGCGGCGCTGGACGACGCGCCCACCGAAGGCATGCGCCTGGCACAGGTCCTGACCCGTAACGGCAAGGTCGTACAGCGCCAGGTACGCACCGGCTTGAGCGATCGCCTGCGGGTGCAGATCCTCGACGGCCTCAGTGAAGGCGAGCAACTGGTCATCGGCGCACCACGCGCCAGCGGAGGCTGAATGAACGCACCGCTGATCGAGCTCGATGACATCCACAAGGTCTACGGCGGCATCGACTCGCCCGAGGTCCAGGTGCTGCGTGGCATCAGCCTGAGCATCCAGCCGGGCGAGTTCGTCGCCATCGTGGGTGCCTCCGGCTCCGGCAAATCCACCCTGATGAACATCCTGGGCTGCCTCGACCGCCCCTCCCGTGGCAGCTATCGCTTCGCTGGCCGTGACGTCGCCGAACTCGACAGCGACGAACTGGCCTGGCTGCGCCGCGAGGCCTTCGGCTTCGTGTTCCAGGGCTATCACCTGATACCCTCAGGCTCGGCCCAGGAGAACGTCGAGATGCCGGCGATCTACGCCGGTACACCTGCAACCGAACGCCATGCCCGCGCCGCCGCGCTGCTCGAACGCCTGGGCCTGGCCAGCCGCACCGGCAACCGCCCCCACCAGCTGTCCGGAGGCCAGCAGCAACGGGTGTCGATCGCCCGCGCCCTGATGAATGGCGGCCACATCATTCTCGCCGACGAGCCCACCGGCGCCCTCGACAGCCACAGCGGCGCCGAGGTCATGAGCCTGCTGGACGAACTGGCCAGCCAAGGTCATGTGATCATCCTCATCACCCACGACCGTGAGGTGGCGGCGCGGGCGCGGCGGATCATCGAGATCCGCGACGGCGCGATCATCAGCGACTCGGCCGCCGAACGCCCGCCCGCTGCGCCCACACCTGGCTTGCAGGCCGATGATCTGCGCCAGCGCCTGGACCGCGGCGCCAGCCTGCGCGGCGCCTGGAAAGGCGAGCTGGTCGAATCGCTGCAGGCGGCCTGGCGGGTCATGTGGATCAACCGCTTCCGCACCGCCCTGACCCTGCTCGGCATCGTCATCGGCGTGGCCTCGGTGGTGGTGATGCTCGCCGTCGGCGAAGGCAGCAAGCGCCAGGTGATGGCGCAGATGGCCGCCTTCGGCTCCAACATCCTCTATCTGAGCGGCAAGCACGCCACCTCCCGCGAAGCGGCGGGCCTTGTTTCCCTCGACGACGTCGCCGCCATCGCCGGCCTGCCCCAGGTGCAGCGCATCATGCCGGTGATCGGCGGCGAGCTGATGGTTCGCCACGGCAACAACAACCAGTCGTTCTACGTGGGGGGCAACAACACCGAATTCCCGCACATCCTCAACTGGCCGGTGGTCGAAGGCAGCCTGTTCACCGACGCCGACGAGCGCAGCGGTGCCGCCGTGGCGGTGATTGGCCAGAAGGTCAAGGAAAAGCTCCTGCCTCCCGGCAGCAACCCGCTGGGCCAGTACCTGCTGATCGAGAACGTGCCCTTCCAGATCGTCGGCGTGCTCGCCGCCAAAGGCGCAAGCTCCGGCAACCAGGACAGCGACGAGCGCATCGTGGTGCCCTACTCGGCAGCCTCCATGCGCCTGTTCGGCAAGCACGATCCCGAATACGTGATCATCACCGCCGCCGACTCAAGCCGAGTGTCGGAGACCGAAGCGGCCATCGCCCACCTGATGCGCAAGCGTCACCAGGGCAAGCAGGATTTCGACCTGACCAACGACGCAGCGCTGATCCAGGCCGAGGCGCGCACGCAGAACAGCCTGTCGCTGATGCTCGGCGCGATTGCCGCCATCTCGCTGCTGGTCGGCGGTATCGGGGTGATGAACATCATGCTCATGACCGTGCGTGAACGTACTCGCGAGATCGGTATCCGCATGGCCACCGGTGCTCGTCAGCGCGACATCCTGCGCCAGTTCCTCACCGAGGCGGTGATGCTGTCGATGGTCGGCGGCGTGACCGGTATCGCCCTGGCCCTGACCATCGGAGGCGCCCTGCTGCTGGCCGATATCGCCGTGGCCTTCGCCTTGCCTGCCATCCTCGGCGCCTTTGCCTGCGCCGTGATCACCGGTGTCGTGTTCGGCTTCATGCCGGCGCGCAAAGCCGCCCGACTCGACCCGGTCAAAGCCCTTACCAGCGTGTAGCCCATGACATTGCCAAGCCGCATCAGCCTGCTGACCCTGAGCCTCTGCCTCGCCGCCTGCAACAGCACACCAGCGCCGCAGGCCGACATCACGCCACCGCCCACCTGGCAAGGCGCCACCGACTCCCACCAGGCGCTGCCGGACAGCACCTGGTGGCAGGCGTTCTCCAGCCGCGAACTGGATCGCCTGATCGAACGCGCCCGCAGCAACAGCCACGACCTGGCGGCCGCTGCAGCACGGGTGCGCCAGGCCCAGGCCCGCGCCGTGATCGCCGGAGCGCCATTGTTGCCCGAACTGCAGTTCGGGGTGGACGGCAGCCGCCAACGCCTGCTGCGCGGCGACGGTAACGACCAGCTCGACGCCACCAGCAGCGAGCGCACCAGCACCGCCTTCGCCACGCGCCTGAGCGCCAGCTACGAAATCGATTTCTGGGGCGGCCGGCGCGCTGCCCGTGACAGTGCATTGCGCAAACTCGACGCCAGCCGCTTCGACCGCCAGACGGTCGAGCTCACGCTGTTCAGCGCCGTTGCCGACAGCTATCTGCAAGGGCTGACACTGGAGGAACAACTGCGTATCGCCCGGCTCAACCGCGATAACGCGCACAATGTTCTGCGCCTGGTCGAAGCCCGCGAACGCTCGGGCTCGGCGACCCGCCTGGAGCTGGCCCAGCAACGCAGCCTGGTCGCCGCCCAGGAGCGCCAGGTGCCGTTGCTGGAGCAACAGTGGCAGGACAATCGCGTCACCCTTGCCACCCTGCTCGGTGATCCGGTGCAGAGCCTGAATACCGGCCAGGAGTCGATCAGCGCCTTGAACTGGCCAGGCATCGGCAGCGGCGTTCCCAGTGCACTGCTCAGTCGCCGCCCGGACATCGCCGCCGCCGAGGCACGCCTGGCGGCAGCCAGCGCCGACGTGCAGGTAGCCAGGGCCGCCATGCTGCCACGAGTGGTGCTCGGTGCCGACCTGGGCAGTGGCGCCAGGACCTTCGCCAACGTGCTCGACAGCCCCTTCTACACCCTCACCACCGCCCTCACCGCCCCCATCTTCGACCGCGGCCGACGCAGCGCCGAGCGTGACCAGGCCAAGGCGCGCCAGGAAGAGTTGCTGGAGGATTACCGCGCGCAGATCATCGCGGGCTTCGCCGACGTGGAAAAGGCGCTCAATGCGATCAATGGCGTCGACCGGCAACGCCAGTGGCAGGATCAGGAAGTGGAACAGGCGCGCATCGCCTTCAGCCTGGCCGAACAGCGCTATGCATCAGGGGCAGAGACGCTGCTGACGGTACTGGAAACGCAGCGCACCCTGTACCTGGCCGAAGACCAGCAGGCGCAGTTGCGCCTGGCCAGGTTGCAGGGGAGCGTGGCGCTGTACAAGGCGCTGGGCGGGGGATGGAGGCTCTGAGGGGAGTCCGTCAGCGCGGGGGGTCTTCTTCGCGGGCAAGTCGCAGCGAACCGCCGCTGCGACTTGCCCGCGAAAAGCACGACTCGGCGTTAATCACGAAAGAATGTTCTTCATCGACAGGTTACGCGCGTACCAAGGCCGACGCGGCACCCGCCGCAGCAGGTCGGCGATGCCGTCCTCTTCGCCGAAGGTGATACGCAGCGCAAGCTTCATCACCTCCACATCCATCTCCACTGTCTTGCCCGGACGAATACCCGGTGTGGTACTGCACCCATGAGTGTCCGGCCCCAGCCAGGGGTCGCCGACTTCCACCCAAGGCCCCGGCGCGAACCACTTCACGCCATTGACCTCCAGGCGCCGCACCTGGCCGGGGTGATAGCGTTCATGGGCGCGATACCAGTCTTCGATCCGGTCGTCGATCCAACCATGGAACCCCCAGAACACCGGGTGTACATGGGAAGAAAACGGATCGCCCAGGAAGTCGTTCTCACGGCCGAACCAGCGCCCGGCGAAATCCGACGGGTCGCGCGCAAAGGGCACCGGCGCACTGTTGGACGGGTCCCGGGGCACCGAGGCCCAGCACATGTGCAGCCAGTCGTGCAGGTTCATCTCCACTTCCGAACCAAAGGTGCCCAGGCTCAGCTTCGACAGGTACTGCGGATCCTGGTATTGCGACTCCCAGACCTGGAAGTTGCTGCAGAACGTCTCCCCGGCCTTGATCGCCGACACCCACTGGCCATACTCGTCGTCGCCCGGCGCTTGCCAGGGCGGCGGCACGCAGCAGCCGTCGTGGTTGTCGTAATAGCGGGCAAAACCCTGCCGGTCGAACTCGACATTGGGCTGTGGCAGCGGAAAGCGCTGCCAGGAGGGCAGGTCCTGCAGGGCGCGTGCGGTATCGAGCATGTGCCGGTGCATGAACAGAAAATCCACACCTGAGCCATTGCGGTGCTTGCGCGGCCCACGGGCGTCGCGCTCGTGGTCGCGCGGCCCTGGCTGCCAGCCCAGGCCGCGCAACGCATTACGCTTGTCTTCGGGAATCTTGTGCCACTGATCGCGGGTCGCATGCCAGAGCTGGTGGAACAAACGATGCTCGGGGCTGATGACCCAGGCCTGCATGGCCGGGGTATAGGGCAGGCGCTCACGCGCCTCTGGGAACAGGCGCTTGACGGCAACGAAGCGGCTGTCCGCCACCGGCAAGGTAAGGGGCCGATCAAGGCGCTGCAAGCGGCCGCTGAGGGTGCCGCTGCCGGCGTTGGCGAACTCGCCCCACACCTCGTCGAGGCTGGCCACGCACTCATAGCTCGGCCCACCGTCCTGACTGAGCAGGCGCCAGCGCACCTGGGCAGACGAGGCTCCGACCAGATCGCCCAGCACCCGGTAGGCGGCCGGACCATCAGCTCGCAGGCGCTCGCCGGTATCAACGAAACCACGCAGCCCACGGCCTTTGGTGGCGACGTCGAAGAACACCTCGACGCCCTCGCGCGGCAAGCCCTCGAGGCCGCCATCGGCGCCATCGAAACGGATATCCCAGACACCCCGCAAGTGATCGGCCAGCAGTTGCCCGGCAAGGTCGGCAAGCTCGACGCTGGCCTCACCCGGGGTGACGATGTCGTCTTCAGGGTCGTGGGTCAGCTCCTTGTGCGCATAGTAGGCGGCGGTACCCGCGGCCCCCGCCACTGCCAGGCTTGCGATGAATCCTCGTCGGGAAATGGTCATTGCGCCTCTATCCGTTCCAGCCATGCTGCGGCTTCTATCCAAGCTAGAACGTACGCTGGCGGGCAAAATTTACCGGGGCTAATTAACCACGGCTGGCGCTCGTTCCTTCAGAAGACTCCTTGCCAGCAGAGGCTGCCGATGACCTCCTTCCTCTCGCGCCTGATTCGCCCGAACCGGGCCAGCGCTTACCGGATCTTCGATGTCGAGCTCAAGACCATCGTGCCCCTGAGCCCTTCGCTGTGTCGTTTCGTCTTCACCGGCGAAGACATCGGGCAAATGACCACCCTGGCGCCGGACCAGCGCATCAAGCTGTTCTTCCCCTCCCCCGACGGCCAGCCACCACGACTCCCCCAGCACGAGAAATGGCAGCAGGCACGGCGCGACCTCCCGGCGGCGCAGACGCCCCCCATGCGCACCTACACGTTGCGCGCCCTGCGGCGCGCGCAGCATGAGGTGGAGGTGGATTTCGTCCTGCATGGGGTCAATGGCCCCGCCTCGGCCTGGGCGACCCATGCGCGCCCCGGTGATCGGCTGCAGATGGTTGCACCGAACCTTGCCTATGACGGCGACCCCGGCGGTTATGAGTGGAAGCCCCCACGCGAGGCACGGCAGATTCTGCTGGTGGGCGACGAGACCGCACTGCCGGCGATTGCCGGGGCGCTCGAACAGTTGGCCGACACCCGCCCGCACCTGGCGGTCGAAGCCTTCATCGAGGTTCCCCTGGAGCTGGACTGCCTTGACCTGCGCCACGGCCCGGCCACCCGGGTGCACTGGCTGCCCCGCGACGTGCTGGCCTGCGATCACGGCCAAGGCATGCTGCACGCGGTGCGCGAACTGGCCACGCTGCCGAACCCGACAGCGACCCGCAACGCCGAACTCGAGGAGGTCGACATCGACCAGCGCATCCTCTGGGAACTGGCCAGCGACAAGGCCGCGGCCTTTCATGCCTGGATCGCCGGGGAGTCGGCGACGGTGATGGAGATCCGTCGCTACCTGATCAAGGAGCGTGGCCTGGCGCGCGACAGCCTGACGCTGATGGGCTATTGGCGGGCCGGACGCACCCTGGAGTAGCATCGACCGCTATCGCACCCGCTGTATTCCAGGGCTCACACACCAAAAACGCTGTCGCACATCTGTAAATCGATGTCATGACAGCCGATTCCGCCGTCACCCCGCCGTTAACGACCGAATCCGGTCCCCTGCACCTGTACAAACGACACAAAAAAACCCTCTGCCTCGCGCATCCTGAGCCCGACTCCCGAGTCACGGACAGACCTACGCACTACACCGCCCTACAACCAATAACAACACCCAGGGACCACACCTATGCTCTCCATGCGAAAACGCTTCGGCGTCCTGCTGTTCTCGCTGTGTGCCACTGCCGTCCAGGCCAAGGAATGGACCGAAATCCGCTTCGGCGTCTTCCCCGAATACCCCCCCTTCGAATCCGTCGCCGCCGATGGCAGCCTGCAAGGCTTCGACATCGAGCTGGGCAACGCCATCTGCGCCAAGCTGCAGGTCAAGTGCACCTGGGTGCATAACGAATTCGACGGCATGATCCCGGCGCTACGTGCGCGCAAGTTCGACGCCATCATGTCGTCGATGGCCATCACCCCAGCGCGCCTGAAGCAGATCGACTTCACCGACCGCCTGTTCCTCAGCCCCACCTCGGTGGTGGTGCGCGCGTCCGCCGACTTCGGTGATACCCCCGAATCGCTCAAGGGCAAGCAGGTCGGCGTACTGCAGGGCTCGCTGCAGGAAGCCTATGCCCGCGCCGTGCTGACCCCGCTGGGCGTGCAGGTCAGGGCCTACCAGTCCCAGGACCAGAACTATGCCGACCTGCAGAACGGCCGCCTCGACGCCACCGTGACCGACCGCCTCGAGGCGCAACTGAACTTCCTCTCCAAACCCGAAGGCGCCGACTTCAAGAGCGGCCCGGCGATCAAGGACCCAAGCCTGCCACTGGACATTGCCATGGGCCTGCGCAAGACCGACCCGGAGCTCAAGGCGCTGCTCGACAAGGGCATCGCGGCGATCCACGCCGATGGCACCTATGCCGAAATCCAGAAGAAGTACGTGGGCGACCTGGACATCTACAACGAGTGATCGTCGCTGCCGGCGCTGGCCCCGACCTGCCCGCGACGCAGCCAGCTGCCGACATCGTCGATCCCCAAGCCATCCCGTCGCACGAGACCCTCTCATGAACGACTTGCTTTCTCTGCAAGGCTTCGGCCCGTTGCTGGCCCAAGGCACCTGGATGACCCTGAAGCTGGCATTCCTGTCGTTGCTGCTCAGCCTGCTGCTCGGCCTGGTCGGCGCCAGCGCCAAGCTGTCGCACTCCAAGCTGCTGCGTATCCCGGCCACCCTCTACACCACACTGATCCGCAGCGTCCCGGACCTGGTGCTGATCCTGCTGTTGTTCTACAGCATGCAGATCTGGCTCAACGACCTCACCGAAGCACTGGGTTGGGACTACGTTGAAATCGACCCTTTCGGCGCCGGCGTGCTGACCCTGGGCTTCATCTACGGCGCCTACTTCACCGAGAACTTCCGCGGCGCCATCCTCAGCGTGCCCGTCGGCCAACTGGAGGCAGCCACCGCCTACGGCCTGAGCCGTGCCCAGCGCTTTCGCCTGGTGCTGTTCCCGCAACTGATGCGTTTCGCCCTGCCAGGGCTTGGCAACAACTGGCTGGTGTTGCTCAAGTCCACCGCACTGGTGTCGATCATCGGCCTGGCCGACCTGGTCAAGGCCGCGCAGAACGCCGGCAAGACCACCAACGACATGCTGTTCTTCCTGTGCCTGGCCGGGTTGGTCTACCTGCTGATCACCACCCTTTCCAACCGCCTGTTCAAGCACCTTGAGCGGCGCTACAACACCGGCGTGCGGGGACTGGCACGATGATCGAACTCCTTCAGCAATACGGCATCGCCTATCTGTACAACGATGGCAGTGGTCTGTCGGGCCTGGCCATGACGCTGTGGTTGTTCCTGGCAAGCATGGTCCTGGGTTTCGTCCTTTCGCTACCCCTGGCGCTGGCGCGGGTATCGCGCCACAGCTGGCTGCGCGTGCCGGTGCAGGTGTACACCTTCGTGTTCCGCGGCACACCGCTCTATATCCAGTTGCTGATCTGCTACACAGGCCTCTACAGCCTGGAGGTGGTGCGCGAACACGCGCTACTCGACCAGTTCTTGCGCAACGCACTCAACTGCACCCTGCTGGCGTTCGTGCTCAACACCTGCGCCTACACCGTGGAGATCTTCGCCGGGGCGATTCGCAACCTGCCCGCCGGTGAGCTGGAGGCGGCCCAGGCCTATGGCTTGCGCGGCTGGAAGCTGAACCTGTTCCTGGTACTGCCCGCGGCCCTGCGCCGCTCGCTGCCGGCCTACAGCAACGAGCTGATCCTCATGCTGCATGCCACCTCGCTGGCCTTCACCGCCACCGTCGCCGACATCCTCAAGGTGGCGCGCGATGCCAACGCTGCGACCTTCCTGACCTTCCAGGCCTTCGGTGTGGCCGCGCTGCTGTACATGTTGCTGTCCTTCGCCCTGGTCGGCCTGTTCCGACTCGCCGAGCGCCGCTGGATGCGCTTCCTTGATCCCGTACGAGGCTGATCCCATGACCGCCACCGCACTGCCTTTGAACTTCGAACACGCGCCCTCCACCCAGGCCCATGCGAGCGCGATCAAGCTCAGCGTCGACGCCCTGCACAAGCACTACGGCGAGCATCAGGTGCTCAAGGGCGTATCGCTGCAGGCCCGCAAGGGCGACGTGATCAGCCTGATCGGCGCCAGTGGCTCGGGCAAGAGCACCTTCCTGCGCTGCATCAACTTCCTCGAACAGCCCGATGCCGGCAGCATCACCCTCGACGGCCAGACCCTGCAGATCCGCCCCGGCACCCGCACGCCGCCACCTGCGCAACTGCAGAACCTGCGCACGCGCCTGGCGATGGTGTTCCAGCATTTCAACCTGTGGAGCCACCTGACCGTGCTGGAAAACATTTGCCTGGCACCGCGCAAGGTGCTGGGCATCAGTGCCGCCGAAGCCCAGGCACGGGCACGCACCTACCTGGACAAGGTCGGCCTGCCCGCGCGCGCCGCCGAGCAGTACCCTGCCTTCCTCTCCGGCGGCCAGCAGCAGCGGGTGGCGATCGCCCGCGCACTGGCCATGGAACCGGAGATCATCCTGTTCGACGAACCGACCTCGGCGCTCGACCCCGAGCTGGTCGGCGAGGTGCTCAAGGTCATACAGACGCTCGCCGAGGAAGGACGTACCATGCTCATGGTCACCCACGAGATGGGCTTTGCCCGTCAGGTGTCCAGCCAGGTGCTGTTCCTGCACCAGGGACTGGTGGAGGAACACGGCAGTGCCGACATCCTCGACCACCCGCAGAGCCCACGCCTGCAACAGTTTCTCTCAAACCGTTTGAAGTGAAGTCACGCCGTATGGATAGCAAGGCCACCCGTTCCCCTGCCAACCCGCCGCTGGACCGCATCGATGAAGCGATCATCGATGTGCTGCGCCACCACGGCAGGATCACCTACGAGAAGCTCTCGACCCTCGTGCACCTGACGCCCAGGCCTTGCCTTGAGCGGGTGCGCAAGCTGGAGCGACGAGGTGTGATCCGCGGCTACGGTGCGATCATCGACCTGCAGCAGGTGTCGCCCGGCCTGTCGCTGTTGGTGCTGGTGGCCTTGTCCAACCAGAGCGGGCGTTCCGCCCAGCGTGCCTTCGAGGCCACCGTGCGGGCCTGCCCGCAGGTCTTTGAATGCCAGCTGATCAGCGGCCATTTCGACTACAGCCTGCGCATGCGCTGCCGCGACATGGAGCACTACCGGGTGCTGACCGAGGCCTGGATGAACGACGACGAACTGCACATCGACAAGCTGGTCGCCCACCCGGAGCTGGCGGCGGTCAAGAGCCTCGCACCACAAGCCTGAAACATCCTTGGGGGCCGCCTGGCGCCCCCTTCACCTCACCCACCCGCGCTTCACACCCCTTCCCTGCGCTAACCGGCACACCAGAGCCTCCGAGCTCGACTGATCGCCAACTGGTCAGACCGGTAAGTCCAAAAAGCCTTGCCAAGCGCCGAAATTCGCGCTTACATTTACCCCGCACTGGACAAACCGGTAAGACCACAATAATTAAGTCCTGCGCTCTTTCGCCCGCCAGCCCCTGGCGTGCATCGAAGCAGGGACACCGAATCAGAGATCCCTCCCATGCTCAAATGGTGCTCGCGTTCGATCTTCCTCCAAGTTGTCCTGGGCCTTGCCCTGGGCGTTATCTGCGGTCTCAGCTTTCCTGAAGTATCCCTGCAGCTCAAACCCCTCGGTGACGGCTTCATCAAGCTGATCAAGATGCTCATCGGCATCATCGTGTTCTGCGTGGTGGTCAGTGGCATCTCCGGCGCGGGCGACCTGAAGAAGGTCGGGCGCATTGGCCTGAAGTCGGTGATCTACTTCGAAATCCTCACCACCATCGCCCTGATCATCGGCCTGGTGCTGGCCTTCTCTACCGGCATCGGCCAAGGTGCCAACATCCACCTCGACCAGCTCTCCAGCGCCGACGCCGGTGCCCTGGCCGATCGCGGTGCGCACATCCACGGCGCCACGGCGTTCTTCATGGATCTGATCCCGACCTCGGTGATCGGTGCCTTCGCCGACAACAACATCCTCCAGGTCCTGCTGTTCGCCGTGCTGTTCGGCAGTGCGCTGAACCTGGTCGGCGAGTCGGCCTCGGGCATCTCGCGCCTGGTCAACGAACTGAGCCATGTGATCTTCCGCATCATGGGCATGATCGTGCGCCTGGCGCCGATCGGCGTGTTCGGCGCCATCGCCTTCACCACCAGCAAGTACGGCCTGGAGTCGCTGCAGCACTTGGGCGGGCTGGTGGCGCTGTTCTACATCACCTGTGCAGGCTTCGTGCTGCTGATCCTGGGCACGGTGATGCGGGTGTCGGGGCTGAAGTTGATCCCGTTCATCAAGTACCTGCGCGAGGAACTGACCATCGTCCTCGGCACCGCCTCCTCCGACGCCGTACTGCCGCAGGTGATGCGCAAGCTCGAACACCTGGGGATCGGCAGTTCCACCGTGGGGCTGGTGATTCCGACCGGCTATTCGTTCAACCTGGACGGTTTCTCGATCTACCTCACCCTGGCCATCGTGTTCATCGCCAACGCCACCGGCACGCCACTGGCCATGACCGACCTGCTGACCATCCTGCTGGTGTCGCTGGTCACCTCCAAGGGCGCCCACGGCATCCCGGGCTCGGCGCTGGTGATCCTGGCCGCCACCCTGACCGCGGTTCCGGCGATCCCGGTGGTCGGCCTGGTGCTGGTGCTGGCCGTGGACTGGTTCATGGGCATCGGCCGGGCACTGACCAACCTGATCGGCAACTGTGTCGCCACCGTGGCCATCGCCCGCTGGGAGAAGGATATCGACATGGAGCGCGCCAACAACGTGCTGGCCGGCAAGCCTGGCTTCGAACCGGTAGCGCGCAAGCAGGGCCAGGCCCATCAGCAGGAATTCTGACCGTACCAGGGCCGACGTTAAGCGCCGGCCCACAGGCGACAAGACTCAGGTTTCAATCAAGGAGCGAACCGTGATCAGCTCATCGACCGTCGTCAACTCCGTGGTGGAAAAGCTGCGCAAGGCCCTGGCCCGCGGTCAGTGGCGCAGCGGCGAAATGCTGCCCGGCCAGCGCGAGCTGGCCGAACAACTGGGCATCAGCCGCCCCAGCCTGCGCGAAGCGGTGATCGTTCTGGAAACCCTCGGGCTGGTACGTTCGATGCCCGGCAAAGGTGTGCTGGTGCTGGAGGCCGACGCCACCCTGACACCAGGCACCGAGGGTGTCGGCGCCGCCAGCCTGGCCGATGTGCTGGAGCTGCGCTACACCCTCGAGCCCTTCATCGCCGGGCTGGTCGCGCAATCGGCGGGCAACCAGGACATCGGCCAGTTGCGCCTGACCCTGGTGGACCTGCGCGAAGCCGTTGACGCCAGCGACAGCGAGGCAGGCGTGGCCGCCTACATCGCCTTCCACGAAGCGCTGTTCGCGCTGACCACCAACCCGATCTTCCAGAGCGTGGTGCAGCAGACCAGCAACGCGCTCAAGCAGAGCGCGGCGATGCTGCGCGACTCCCCCGAACACCTGGCCGCACGGCTCGAAGAGAACGAGGCCGTGGTGCGCGCCATCCGTGCACGCAACAGCGCCCAGGCCAGCGCCCAGATGCGCCGGCACATCCTCGCCGAAGGCCAGCGCATGGGCATCGAACTGAACATCCCGGACGACCATCCGGACCCGCATCTTTGACGTCAGGAGAGCGACCATGACCGCCTTCGCCCACGCCGACCCGCGCCTGCCCCAGCTGATCAAGACCGGCGAAGGCCGCCTGGGCGCCGAACAGATCTACCCACGCCTGTTCGACGCCATCCTCGAACAGCGCCTGCCCCCTGGCAGCGCCCTGCCCGAGCAGGCGCTGGGCAATGCTTTCGGCGTCAGCCGCACCGTGATCCGCCGGGTGCTCGGGCGTCTGGCCGACCAGCAGGTGGTGGTGCAGCGCCCCAGCCACACCGCACACCTGGCCGCACCCGATCCACAGCAAGCGCGCCAGGTACTCAGTGCCCGGCGCCTGGCCGAAACCACGCTGATCGGCCTGGCCACCCAGCGCGCGCGCCCGGGGCAGATCCGTCAACTGCGCCAATTGGTGGAGCGCGAACGCCTGCACTACGAGCGTGGCGAGCGCTGCACGGCCATCCGCCTGGGCGGCGAATTCCACCTCAAGCTTGCGCAGATGGCCAACAACGCGCCGCTGGCGCGCTTTCTCAACGGCCTGGTGCCGATGACCTCGCTGATCATCGCCCGCTACGAGTCGCCCTGCTGCGAGCACTGCGCCTGGGAAGAGCACGCGGCAATCATCGACGCGGTGGAAGACGGCGACAGCACCGCGGCGCTTGAGCTGATGCACCAGCACCTGGACCGCCTCGAAGCCAAGCTCGACCTCGATCAGAGCGTGCGCGCGTAACGTTTGCGGTAGTCCGCCGGGGTAACTCCGACATGCCGCACGAAAGCGCGGCGCAGGGTGTCGACATTGGCGAAGCCACACAAGGCCGCCACCTGCTTGGGCGGCTCGCGTCCGCCCTCGAGGCGTTCGCGCGCGGCATTGACCCGTGCCAGTTCCACCCAGGCCGCAGGGGTCATGCCGACATCGGCCTGGAACAGCCGGGCGAAGTGCCGCGGGCTGAGGCCCGCCCGCTGCGCCAGGCTGGCGATGCTGTGATCCTCGGCCGGATTGGCCGCCACATAGCGCTGCAACCCCTGAAGCACCGAGCGACCGACCGGCGAAGAGCCACCCTGGCGACTGAACTGCAATTGCCCACCCGGACGCTTGAAGTACATCACCAACTGCCCTGCCACCTGCTTGGCGAGTTCTCGCCCCAGGTCTTCCTCCACCAGGCTCAACGCCAGGTCCAGCCCGGACGTCACACCCGCCGCAGTGCGCACCTTGCCGTCATGGACCTGGATCGCATCGGCCTCCACCTGCACCTCGGGATAGCGCTCGGCCAAGGCCTCGGCGACCGCCCAGTGCGTGGTGATGCGTCGGCCATCGAGCAGACCGGCAGCAGCCAGGGCGAAGGCCCCGGTGCAGACCGATCCGTAGCGCCGGCAACTGGCGGCACGCCCACGCAACCAGTCGAGGATACCGCTGCGCAGATGCTGGCTGGCCGCCTGTGGCGTACCGGCGATCAGCAGGGTGTCGATGGGCTCAATGGTGTCGCCGATCCAGCCATCGGGCAGCAGGCGCGCGCCGGACGAACTGACCAGCGGGCCGGGCTCGCAGGCCAGCAGGCGCAGGCGATAGACCTCGCGACCGGCCTGGCGGTTGGCCTCGGCGAAGACATCGAGCGGGCCGCTGGCGTCGAGCAACTGGACACCGGGCATGGCCAGGATGGCGAGGGTCAGTGAGGGCATCTGGAGATCCTGTAGGAGCGCGAAAAGGCTGACAGCGACAGCATAAGACCCCAGCCTGCCCATCGCGCAGGCCATGTCCGTCGCAAACCGACAATGGCAGGATCTGGCGTATAACGTCAATTGAGGACATACCCCCTCACCGCCACACTGACTCCACCACCAACCACCCCAAGGAGTCACCCATGTCCACCTCCATCGCCGGTATCCAGGTACCCGACAGCGCCATGGCCCGCGAGATCACCGAACTGGTCCGCGACACCGCCTCGCCATTGCTGTTCCACCATTCCAGCCGGGTGTTCTACTTCGCCGCCCTGGCCGGCAAGCGCCTGGGCCTGAAGTTCGACAGCGAACTGCTGTACTGCGGCTGCATGTTCCACGACATGGGCCTGACCCATCAGCACAGCAGCGACTGCTGCCGCTTCGAGGTCGACGGCGCCAACGTCGCCCGCGACTTCCTCAAGGGCCACGGCATCGCAGAACGCGATATCGAGCGGGTCTGGACCGCCATCGCCCTGCACACCACACCGGGTATTCCCGAATTCATGCACCCGCTGATCGCGCTGGTTACCGCCGGCGTCGAAACCGACGTCCTTGGCCTGCACCATGAAGGGCTGAGCACCGCCGAGCGCGACGCCGTGGTCCAGGCCCATCCCCGTGGCGAGCAGTTCAAGGAAGCGATCATCCAGGCCTTCTACGATGGCATCCGCCACAAGCCGCAGACCACCTTCGGCAACGTCAAGGGCGATGTCATCGCCGACAAGGAACCGGGCTTCCATCCCGGCAACTTCTGCAGCGTGATCCGCCAGTCCTGCTGGCCAAGCTGAGGCCTCGCTGGCCAAGGCTTGCCGGGCGCCTTACCATGCGCCCGGCAAA
The DNA here is from genome assembly GCF_014268955.1 of Pseudomonas sp. RW3S2. Taxonomy (NCBI): domain Bacteria; kingdom Pseudomonadati; phylum Pseudomonadota; class Gammaproteobacteria; order Pseudomonadales; family Pseudomonadaceae; genus Pseudomonas; species Pseudomonas sp. RW3S2. Next base: position 240,365 of record NZ_JABWRM010000003.1, read on the forward strand.
TCACACGCCAGGAGGCCTTATGCAACACACCATCGCCCCAGTCGGCGCAGAACAGTTCGAGCGCCTGACCGAACTGTGGGAAGCCTCGGTGCGGGCGACGCACGATTTTCTTCCCGAAGGCTACATCGAACGCTTGCGCCCGCTAGTGCGCGACCAGTACCTGGGCTTCGTCCAACTGCGCGCCGAGTACGATCAACAGGGCCGGATCCGTGGCTTTGCCGGGGTACACGAGGGCAAGTTAGAGATGCTTTTCGTCGACCCGACCTACCGCGGCCAGGGCATCGGCAAGGCCCTGTTGGCCCAGGTCGTCGCCGAAATGGGCGTGCGCGAGGTCGATGTCAACGAACAGAACCCGCAGGCCGTGGGCTTCTACCTCAACCAGGGCTTCGTCCAGACCGGACGCAGCGAAGTCGATGGGCAGGGCGATCCGTATCCGCTGCTGCATCTGAAACGCGAGGGCTGAACATGGCTTTCGAACTGCAAAAGGGGGCCGCTCTGCGGCCCTTCCCGCTTCTATAATCAGAAGACCTCATCCAGCCTCTACCCAGGGAGGCTACCAGCGTGAACCCGCGCATCCCCCTGTTGCTGCTGTGCCTGCTGCTGACCCTGGCTGGCTGCGCCGGCAAACGCTCCCCACCAGCCCCGCCCCCGGTCACGCTCACCCCCGCCCTCTGGCAACAGATCGACCAGGACCTGATTGGCGCCTCGGTTGCCGCCACCGGCTCGGCCAGCGACTATGCCCGTCGCTCGATGAGGGTCTGGCGCGAACAGGTGCAGCAACGTACCGAAAGCGACTTCATCCCCTGGTTCACCGGCTACTGGACCCAGCAATGGCTGACCCTCAAGGTTGCCTGGTTCAAGTTGAACAGCGGCAACGGCAGCGACCCGCCCGAAAAACGTTTGGCGCTCTACCTGCAGGAGCAGTACCACGAGCGGGTGATCGAACCGGTCGCCGAGCAGATCAACCCCGAAGGCATCCGCGACCGTGCCAGCGAGCTGTACCTGCAACTGTTCGCCCAGCAGTTGCCGACGATCATCCAGCGCTACAACGCCCCGCCTGATCAGGTCAGCCAACGCCTGAATCACCTTGCAGCCATCGCCCTGGGCCCACCTGCGGCCAGGGACGCGACGCTCTACCAACTGCTGCGCGCCCAGTCACTGGACCAGCAGCCCGCCTGGCAGGCGCTGCGCCAGCACCTGCACGACCAGGCCGCCAAGGCACCCGGGCAAACCGAGGTGGGGCTGTCGTCGGTGGCCACCCGGGCCAGCGAAACACTCGGCGCCACCCTCGCCCCGCGCGGCATCGCCAGCGCGGTGGCGGCGGCAGTAGGCAAGGCCGCCGGGGCGATGATCTCGGTGGCGGTGGCCGGTTTCGGCATGATGACCCACGACCGCGATCATCCACAGATGGTCGAGCAACTGCGAGTGATCCTCAACGTGGCGCTGAACGAGGAATGGCGCGAGCTCATGGAGAACCGCCAGAGTGGCGCCCTCTCGGGGGTGTACTACCTGTCGGGGCAGGTCGAGGATGGCCTGCTGTCGGGCGCAGGCCGGCCCTGACGCCTCAGGCCACGGCCATGGCCGAGGTCGGCAGGCCGAAGATGCGGTCGAACGCCCAGTTGTAGACGAAGGTGTAGACCGGCACCAGCACGATGAACGCCAGGTCCACCACGAACGCCTCGACCAGGCTCATGTCCAGCCACCAGGCAATCAGCGGAATCAGGTACAGCACCAGCGTCAGCTGGAAGCCCACCGCGTGCGCCACTCGCCGCGCCACGCTGCGACCGCGCTTGGCCTGGCGGCTTTCCCAGCGCTCGAACAGGCTGTTGTAGACCAGGTTCCAGAGCATCGCGATGGTGGTGATCATCACCGCCAGTGGCCCGGTGTGCGAGGCCGGGGTTTCGGACAGGTAGGCCAGGCCCAGCGTGGACATGCACAAGCCAATGAGTTCATAGAAGGTCACGTAGACCAGTTTGCGTTTGACGCCTTGCACCGTGACGACCTCGGGATACAGTGAATGAAGGCGCGGAGAATGAATCAATAATCTTGACAGAAAAAGTCAGCACCTTTCAGATTTACTGAAAGGAGACTTGCATGAACTTTTCCAGCGACAACATCCAACTGTTCCTCGCCGTGCTCGACCGCGGCTCGTTCTCTGCCGCCGCACGGGTACTGGGGCGGGTGCCGTCGGCGGTCAGCATGGCAATCGGCAATCTGGAGGCAGAACTGGGCTACGCCCTGTTCGAGCGCGGTGCCCGCGAGGTGCGCGCCACCGACCGCGCCCGCGCCCTGGAGCCGCACGCGCGGCTGATCACCGAGCAACTGGGGTTGCTGCAAGTGCATGCGCTCGAACTGTCGCGAGGGCTGGAAAGCAGCCTGGCCATCGCCGTGGTGCCGGACATCAACCCCCGTCCACTGCTGACAGCCATCGCCCGGCTGGGCGAGCGCTACCCGCTGCTCGACATCGAACTGCTCAGTGCCCCGCAGGAGGACGCCCTGCAACTGCTCGACAGCGGCCGCGTCAGGTTGTGCCTGGCCTTTGCCGGGTTGCAGGTCGATCCGCGCCGCAGTTTCCAGCACCTGGGCACCGAGTCGCTGGTGGCCACCTTGTCGCCTCACCATCCAGCCCTGCGCCAAGGGCGTATCCGCGACCTGGAAGACCTGGTGAACATCCGCCAGATCCTGGTGCATAGCCGTGACCTGCCACTGCGCGACACCCGCTCACTGATCGGCACCGCGCACTGGCGCACCGACAGCGTCGACCTGGCCCTGCAGATGGTCGAAGCAGGGCTGGGTTGGGGCGACCTGCCTGCGGCCAGGGTCATGCCACGGGTAGAGGCCGGCCGGCTGGTGCGCCTGGCGTTTCGCAACACCCGCAACGAGCTGCAGCTACCCGTGCATGTGCTGTGGCTCAAGGAGCAGCCACTGGGGCAGGCTGCTCGGGCGCTGGTGGAGTTGCTGGCTGCCGGCTGATCCGTCCATGACCACCCGTCGGCCAGAACGACGTCTAACTCAACCATTTGGCCCGCAGGGCGATACCGATTCCGACAGGCACCGCCACGCGCCACGAGTGCACGGCGGGCTCCCCAGCATCGGCTCAAGGTCTCGAAACATGAACCTGAAGTTCCGCCACAAGATTCTCCTCAGCGCCTGCGGTGTCGTGGTATTGGCATTCGCATTGTTCACCCTCTACAACGACTACCTGCAACGCAACACCATCCGCCAGAACATCGAATCCTCCGTGCAGCAGGCCGGCGCACTGACGGCCAGCAGCGTGCAGAACTGGATGAGCGGACGCATCCTGATCCTGGAGAACCTCGCCCAGGATATCGCCCAGCAAGGCACCGGCAGTCAGGTCGCCGGGCTGGTCGACCAACCCTCCTACACCAGCAACTTCCAGTTCACCTACTTCGGCCAGAACACCGGACTCTTCACCCAGCGCCCCGACGCACAGATGCCCGAAGGCTACGACCCGCGCAAACGCCCTTGGTACACCGCCGCCGCGAGCGCCAACCAGACCCTGCTGACACCGCCCTACCAGGCATCGGTCGGCGGGCTGGTGGTGACCATCGCCATCCCGGTCAAGGCCCGCAGCAATGGCGAGCTGCTCGGAGTGGTCGGGGGTGACCTGAGCCTGGACAGCCTGGTCGACATCATCAACGCCGTGGATTTCGGCGGTATCGGCCACGCCTTCCTGGTCGACCGCGAAGGCCAGGTGATCGTCAGCCCCGACAAGGACCAGCTGATGAAGAACCTCAAGGACATCTACCCCGGCAGCTCCCTGCGGGTCGAGCCGGGCATGCAGGACGTGACCCTCGGCGGCGAAGAGCGGATCGTCTCCTTCACTCAGGTCAAGGGGCTGCCTTCGGCGCAGTGGTACATCGGCCTGTCCATCGACAAGGACAAAGCCTACGCCGCCCTCGGCCAGTTCCGCAGTTCGGCCATCATTGCCATGATCATCGCGGTGGCCGCCATCGCAGCCGTGCTCGGCCTGCTGATCCCACTGCTGATGCGCCCGCTGACCACCATGGGCCGCGCCATGCACGATATCGCCGAAGGCGAAGGCGACCTCACCCGTCGCCTGCAGGTGCAGCACAAGGACGAGTTCGGCGAACTGGCCGCAGCCTTCAACCGCTTCGTCGAGCGTATCCACGCCTCGATCAGCGAAGTGGCCTCGGCCACCCGACAGGTGCACGACCTGTCCGAACAGGTGATGAGCGCTTCCAACGCCTCGATCAACGGGTCCGAGGAACAGAGCCTGCGCACCAACAGCGTGGCAGCGGCGATCAATCAGCTCGGCGCCGCCACCCAGGAGATTGCGCGCAACGCCGCCGATGCCTCGCAGCACGCCAGCGGCGCCAGCGATCAAGCCAACGACGGGCGCCAGGTGGTGGAGGATGCGATCAGCGCCATGACCGCGCTGTCGCACAAGATCAGCGAGTCGTGCGAGCAGATCGAAACCCTCAACGCCAGCACCGACGAGATCGGCAAGATCCTCGACGTGATCAAGGGCATCTCTCAGCAGACCAACCTGCTGGCGCTCAACGCCGCCATCGAAGCCGCTCGCGCCGGGGAAGCCGGGCGAGGCTTTGCCGTGGTCGCCGATGAGGTGCGCAACCTGGCACACCGCACCCAGGAGTCGGCCGAAGAGATCCACCGCATGATCACCAGCCTGCAGGTTGGCTCGCGCGAGGCGGTGCACACCATGAACGCCAGCCAGGTCTCCAGCGAGCAGACCGTGCAGGTGGCCAACCAGGCAGGTGAGCGACTGGCCAACGTGACCCTGCGCATCGGCGAGATCGATGGCATGAACCAGTCGGTGGCCACGGCGACCGAGGAACAGAGCGCAGTGGTCGAGAGCCTGAACCTGGATATCACCCAGATCAACGCCCTCAACCAGCAAGGGGTGCAGAATCTCAACGAAACCCTGCGCCACTGCGATGCCCTGAGCCAGCAGGCGGGACGCTTGAAGCAGTTGGTGGGCAGTTTCAGGATCTGAAACTGCTTCACGGTTCCCCTGTAGGAGCGGGCTTGCCCGCGAAAAAGACAGCGCGGTGCCTGGCACGGGCTACGCCCGTGTTCGCGGGCAAGCCCGCTCCTACAGGGGAACAGTGAAGATGCCGCGTTATAACCTAATAACCAACAATTCTATTTGGCTATAAAGAACAATCTATATCCTGCTCCCATCCGACAACGGGCTAGCGGGCAGATTGAGTAACGTATGGATGTAGGTTCTTTCGGTTTCACCATTGCCGGGCTGGTCGTGGGTTTCATCGTCGGCATGACCGGCGTCGGCGGCGGCTCGCTGATGACCCCGATCCTGCTGTGGTTCGGTATCAACCCTGCCACCGCCGTGGGCACCGACCTGCTCTACGCGGCAATCACCAAGGCCAGTGGCGTCTGGGTGCATGCGCGCAACAAGAACATCGACTGGAAGATCACCGGCTGGCTGAGCCTGGGCAGCGTGCCCGCGGCAGCGCTGACCCTGTGGTTCCTCAGCACCCTGCATGCCGACACCTCGGCACTCAACGCCATCATCAAGCAGGGCCTGGCGGTGGTGCTGATCCTTACCGCCCTGGCGATCCTGTTCAAGTCGCGCCTGCAGGCCTTCGCCAGCAAGCATGCAGGCGATCACTACCACCTCAGCGACCGCAGCCTGAACCTCCTCACCGTGATCACCGGTGTGGTGCTCGGGGTCATGGTCACCCTGACCTCGATCGGTGCCGGCGCCCTGGGCACCGTGGCGCTGTTCCTGCTCTACCCCTTCCTGGTGACCCGGCGCCTGGTCGGCACCGAGATCGCCCACGCGGTCCCCCTGACCCTGGTCGCAGGCCTGGGCCACGCGGGTATGGGCAACATGGACTGGTCGCTGCTCGGCTACCTGCTGCTCGGCTCGCTGCCGGGCATCTACCTCGGCAGCCACCTCACCGGCCGCATCTCCGATCGTGTGTTGCGTCCCTGCCTGGCGGGCATGCTGCTGTTGATCGGCTACAAGCTGGCCTTCTGATACTCCGGCGCCTCAGGCCGGCGCAAGACGCAGGCGCCAGATCTGTGTACGGCTGAGTTCGAGCCGTGAGCACGGCGGGACGTCGATACACTGGTAGGCCCCGAGCGAACTGCCGAGCACTTCGACCATCGCGGCACGCATCACCATCGGATGCGTGACGGCCCACCAGTCACCGGGCGTGTCGAACGCCTCCAGCCAGTGCGCCACGCGCTTGTGCAGCGCGGCGAAGGACTCTCCACCATGGGGCGCCGCGTCCACATCGACCTGCCACCACGCCAGGGCTTCGCGCTGCTCGCGCTGCAACTGCTTGAGCGCAACGCCCTGCCAATGCCCCATGTCACAGTCGGCCAGCGCCGTCTCGATACGCACTTCGGGGGCGAGCCAGGCGGCGGTTTCACGGGCGCGCAGTTCGGGCGCGCTGAGCACCTGCACGCCCTCGGGCACAGCCTTCAACAACGGGGCATCACCCAGCACGGGATCGTCGCTCAACGGAAATCGCCCGGTTTTCTGGGCGCGGGTCAGGGCATGGCTGATCAGGGTCAGACGGACGGCTTTCACCTTGGAGCTCTCTGGCAATGAGGATTAGGGCATCGAGGAACGCTGCGCTAAGATCGCCAGTCTAACCCAGGCAATTAGCCATCAGAGTCGATTCGATGACCATCACCTCCCGCCCTCCTCCCGGTCCTGTCCTGCTCGCGCTGCGTGAAGGTACGCAGGCCTGCCACAAGACACTGGAGGCACGCCTGCCATTTTTCAGCGAAGGTTTCGACCACGATGCCTATCGCCGCCTGATCGAGGCGTACTACGGCTTTCACGCACCGCTCGAAGCATTGTTGGCGACGCACCAGGACAGTGGGCGCAACAAGGCGCCGGCACTGTGCCGCGACCTGCAGGCACTCAAGCTGAGTGCCGAGCAGATCGACACGCTGCCGCTGTGCCGGCACTTGCCCGCCATCACCGATGAGGCCAGCGCGCTGGGTGTGATGTACGTACTGGAGGGCTCCACCCTCGGTGGCCAGGTGCTCAAGCGTGCCATGGCGCAGCGCCTGGGTATCGACGCCGACAGCGGCGGTGGTTTTCTCGATGTGTATGGCAGCGCCACCGCCAGCCAGTGGCGCGGCTTTCTCGAACGCCTGGATCGGCACCCCCTGCCACCCGAAAATCAGGCCCGCACCGTGGCTGCGGCAGTCGCTACCTTCACCTGCTTCGAGCGCTGGCTGGAGCAGCGCGCGGTGTTGTTGCAGGCAATTGAATGCTAAGCGCCACCGTTGATCGACCTGAAAAACGTCACATACCCTGTAGGAGCGGGCTCGTCCAGCGATCGGGCGCGAAGCGGGCGTAGATCAGGCAACCGGGGTATTCCTGAAACACCTCGAAGCCCGGCTTTACGGCCGCTACGCGCCCGATCGCGGGACGAGCCCGCTCCTACACATATCAGAACGAAATATTCAACGCCGCAAACAGCGCCCTGCCCGGCTGGTTGTAGGTGTTGGCACCTGCGCTGCTGGCATTGCCGCCGCGCAGGATCTGCTTGTCGAACAGGTTGTTCACCCCCACCCGTACATCGTAGTTGGCGTTGAACCTGTACCCGGCACTGACATCCACCAGCCCATAGGCCTCGACGTCCTTCTGCGCCGCATCGTCATAGCGCTCCTGGGTGCGATAGTTCCAGGTCGGCGACTTCTGCTTGCCGAACCAGGTGCCCGCCAACTGCAGCGACAGCTTGTCGGTCGCGCGCCAGTCCAGGGTGGAGTTGAGCGTGTACTCGGGGATCACCGACAGCGGCTCGCCAGTTTCACGGTTGTCGTTGTCGAGCATCCAGGTCAGGTTGGTGTTCCAGTCCAGGCTCGGGGTCAGCTCGATGAACAGGTTGCCCTCGAGACCTTCCACCCGCGCCTTGCCGGCGTTTTCCCACTGGGTCACACGACTGCCGCCATTGATCGCGTAGACCACATCGGTGCCGCCGATGATCTTGTTCTGGTAGTCGTTGCGGAAATAGGTCGCGCTGGTGCGCCAGGTGCCGCGGTCATACAGCAGGCCGATCTCCTTGTTGACGCTGATCTCAGGCTTGAGGTCGGCGTTGCCCTGCAGGTAACAGCCGCCGGAGTTGGTCTGCCGCACGCTGCAGCCATTGCCGCGGCTGTAGAGCAGGTAGTTGGGGTTGGACTGGTACAGGTTCGGCGTCTTGTAGGCACGGGCGATGCCGCCCTTGAAGGTCAGTTCGTCGGTGATCTTGTGCGACAGGTTCAAGCTGGGGCTGAAGTTGTCGCCGAACGTCTCGTGGTGATCGAAACGCAGGCCAGGAGTGACGGTGGTTGCGCCGATGATGATGTTGTCCTCGACGAACAAGGCATGGCTGCGTGCCTGCATCTTCGAATCGCTGCGGTCGAAGCCTTCGATCGCGTTGTTGCCAGTACCTGTTGGGTCGGAGCTTTGCGGACGAAGCGAGCCCTGGTCGTTGAGGGTTTCATAGAGGTACTCGCCGCCGACGGTCAGCACGTGCTCCGTGGCACCCATTGCGAACGGCAGGTTGACCTCGCTCGACAGGCGCGTGTTGCGCAAGCGCGAGAATGCCGCATCGTTGCCGTTGATCGCCCCTTCGGTACGCCCGGCCATGCCCTCATTCAAGCGCCAGTTGCGCACGTATTCATAGGCCAGCACGGTCTTGCTGGTGCCCCAGGTGAAATCACCCAGGTGGGTCAGGTCGTAGGTGTTGCGCTGCATCACGTTGGTCTCGTGGCCATACAGGCTGGAGATCAGTTCCGGGTTGCCACCGCCGTTGCTGTTCATGGTGTCGCCAGCGTAGATATTGCCCTGGCGGCTGTAGCCTGCGCTCATTTCCAGGCGATGCTCGTCGTTGAGCTTCCAGCTCAGCAGGCCGTTGATATCCTTGTTGCGCACACCCTCGCGCCCCGCCACGGTCGAGCTGCCGGCGTGTGCGGCGTTGATGTCCAGATCGTCGGCGTCGGTCTTGGCCAGGCCGCCGTAGAGACGAAAACCAAGCGTGTCGGTCAGGCCGCCACCGAGGTTGAAGTTGGCCCGGCGGCTGGCGCCCTCGGCGCTGTCCTCCGGCATCAGGGTGTACAGGCTGACATTGCCCTTGAGTGCTTCGCTGGGGCGCTTGGTGATGATGTTGACCACCCCGCCCATCGCACCCGAGCCATAGCGCGCCGCCGCAGGGCCACGCAAGATCTCGATGCGCTCGACCGCTTCGGCTGGCACCCAGTTGGTTTCGCCGCGGGTATCGCGGTCGCCGTTCCAGCCATAGCGCACCGCGTTGCGTGCACTCGATGGCTTGCCATCGATCAGGATCAGGGTGTTTTCCGGGCCCATGCCGCGCAGGTCGATCTGCCGGTTGTTGCCACGGGCGCCACTGGCACTGTTACCGGTGAGGTTGACCCCCGGTTCGCGGCGGATGATGTCGGACAGGTCATTGGCCGGCGGGCGGCGCTTGATGTCCTCTTCGGTGATGACCGACGATCCCAGCGCCTGGCGCGCTTCGCGCTCGGCGGTCACCAGCGTATCCTCGATTACCAGCGCCTGCTCGGCGAATGCTGAAGTCGCTGCCACAGGCGCGGTCAGGGCGACGATGGCCAGGGCCAGGCGGTGCGGGGAAGATCGGGTGTGCATCGGTACATCTCCTGAAATCGTGTGCGAGAAGCAAGCCACGCCCCGGTCGGCGGGCCCCTCGCCCACCGGCCCGGCAAAAGGCGGGTCCGTCAGGGATGGTGAATATAACGATTCTCAAATAGGTTTAAATCTTATTTACGAAATTTACAGATTGCCCGTAAACCCGCCTGGCAGACACCCGTACCCGAGGCGGGCTAGACCAGCACCGCGCCCAAAGCATTGATGGCCTGCACCAGCTGTGGCGCGTCACCCTGTACCCGTACCGCCAGCCCTTCGATCTCGCGACGGAACGGATACTGCTTGCGCAGCAGGTCGAATGCCGCACGTTGCTCGGTGGGATCCTCGCTCAGGCTGCGACGAAAATCCGCATCGTCGCGACGCGGGTCGTAGACCGCACGGCACAGGGTTGCCAGCGCCCAGGCCGGGTCGGCGCTGGCATCGAAGTCCAGGCGTGCCAGAGCTGGCGACGGCAGCAGGTCGGCCAGTTGCACCTGCTCCGGCAAACCTTGCGAACGGCAGAAAGCCTGGTAGATCTGCGCGGTCCCGCGCTGCTTGCCATCGAGGCTATAGCCAGCGATATGCGGCGTGGCCAGGGTGCACAGGTCGGCCAGCGCCAGGTCGACCTGCGGCTCGCCCTCCCAAACATCCAGCACCGCGTGGACATCCTCGCGGTGCAGCAGCAGCTCGCGCAGGGCGTCGTTGTCCACCACCGGCCCGCGGCTGGCATTGATCAGCCAGGCCCCTGGGCGCAGGCGGGCCAGTTGCTGCGCACCGAGCAGATGCCAGGTCGGATGTTCGCCGCCGCGTTGCAGCGGGGTATGCAGGCTGATGGTGTCACACTGCTCAAGCAACGTGTCCAGGCTGACGAAATCGCCCTCTTCGCTGGCTGCGCGCAGCGGATCGCACACCAGCACCCGCCAGCCCAGGCCCCGCAGTACACGGACCAGACGCCCGCCCACCTCACCGGCTCCGACCACGCCATACACCCGCTTGGGCAGCTCCACGCCATCGAGCTCGGCCAGGGTCAGCAGGCTGCCCAGCACGTAGTCCACCACGCCGCGGGCGTTGCAGCCAGGCGCGCTGCTCCAGTGGATACCGGCCAGGGCGAAGTAGTCGAGATCGAGGTGGTCGGTGCCGATGGTGCAAGTGCCGACGAAGCGCACCTTGCTGCCTTCGAGCAGTTGCCGGTCGACGCGGGTGACCGAGCGCACCAGCAGCAGATCGGCATCCCTGACGCAGGCGGCATCGATGGCCCGGCCGGGGTAACGGCGGATTTCGCCGAATCCAGCGAAGAAGGCATCGAGCAGCGGGATATTTTCGTCGGCAACGATCAGCATGGGTGCTCTCCTGTCAGGGGAGCGCAGTGTAGGCGCTGTGGCCGACGCGATCCAGCTCAGTCGGCCTTCTTGCGTATCCAGTACAGGTAGGTGCCGGCGTCTTCCTGCTGTTGCACCAGTTCATGGCCGAGGAAGGTGCAGAACTTGGGGATGTCGCGGCGGGTCGAGGGGTCGGTGGCGATGACCTTGAGCAGGCCGCCGGCAGCGAGGTTGCGCACGTGCTGATGCAGCATCATCACCGGCTCCGGACAGTTCAGGCCGGTGGCGTCGAGGGTCGCGTCTGGGGTGAAGTCGGTCATGGTGGGCTCCGCAAATTGAGGGGTATTGTCGCGCAAACCGCGTGCAGGTCAAACAGGGGCCGCAGCACGGCCCCGATCGCTTCAGCGCGGCTTGAGGTCGAGCCGGCGAAGGTGGCAAGTGACCTCTTCACGGTCGTGGTACAGCTGCTTGCAGGCGATCGACACCTTGACCTTGCGCGCCTTGAACGACGCCTCGATGCGATCGAGCAACTTGCGCACTTCGGCGTGACGCTGCTTCATTGGCAGTTTGAGGTTGACCACGGCCTCGCGGCACAACCCCTCGCCCAGCCAGGTTTCGATCAGCGAGGCCGTGCGTGCGGGCTTCTCGACGATGTCGCAGACCATCCAGTCAACGGTCTGCTTGGGCTTCCAGGTAAAGCCGTCGGCCATCAGGTGCTGCACCAGCCCGGTGTCCATCAGGCTTTCGGCCATCGGACCGTTGTCGATGGCGGTGACCAGCATGCCGCGCTTGACCAGTTGGTAGGTCCAACCGCCCGGCGAGGCGCCCAGGTCGACGCCGGTCATGTCGTCGTTCAGGCGTTGGTCCCATTGATCGCGCGGAATGAACTGGTGCCAGGCTTCTTCAAGCTTGAGGGTCGAGCGGCTCGGCGCCTCGCGCGGGAACTTCAGGCGTGGGATGCCCATCGGCCAAAGCGCCGAATTGCCCGCCTCGGCCAAGCCGAGAAACACCCGCCGACCGCTGATGAAGGTCAGCAGCAGACGTGGTTTGCTGGCGTCATCGACCAGGCGCCCGGCTTTCTCCAGCGCCTTGCGCAGCGGCACTTCGAACTTGCGGCAGAAGGTCGACAGCTCCTTGCCATCGTTGCTGTCGAGCACCTCCAGCCACAGGCTGCCACACACCGGCAGGCCCGCCAGGTGTTCGAGCAGCACGCTGATCCGGTCGGTTTCCGGCAGCTCGACGAAGTCGCCGCGCGCCCATTGGCGCGGGAAGATCAGCCGGTCGAAGCGCAGCTCACGCATCAGACGTTCGGCGCCGCCCTCGTCGAGGCAAACGAACTCGGCGCTGGCGCTCTGCGGCTTGCCCTTGGCATAGCCGGCCACACCCAGGTGCGCGGCGTGTTCGCTGATTTCGGCGCAGACCTCGCCCTCGAAGCCGGGCCGGCAATGCATGAACAGGGTATTCATCTCTTACTCCACATCTCTGGCGCAGACAGCGTCAGGGCGGCGAATGATAAAGGAAGTTCGGAACCTGCGACACGCCCCGCAGGTCCAGAACAACGTCAGGCCCGCCAAAGCGGTCTAACCTGACTGTTCAGCCTGGCCCGTGCCGTGCGGGCCGATACAGAGCGGTGACACCGGCAACCACGACTGCCGGGCACCGGAGCACAAGGAGTTGGCAATGCCCTCGCTCGATAGCCTGAAAACCCTCAAGACCCTCCAGGTGGCCGACCGCGCCTACCACTATTTCAGCCTCACCGAGGCCGCCAGCCAGTTGGGCGACCTGCAACGCCTGCCCATGTCGCTCAAGGTCCTGCTGGAAAACCTGCTGCGCTGGGAAGACGGTAAAACCGTCACCGGCGACGACTTGCGAGCGCTGGCCGGCTGGCTGAAAGAGCGGCGCTCCGACCGCGAGATCCAGTATCGCCCCGCGCGGGTACTGATGCAGGACTTCACCGGCGTGCCCGCCGTGGTCGACCTGGCCGCCATGCGTGCGGCCATGGCCAAGGCTGGCGGCGATCCGCAGCGGATCAACCCGCTGTCGCCGGTGGACCTGGTGATCGACCACTCGGTGATGGTCGACCGCTACGCCACCGCCGAAGCCTTCGAACAGAACGTCGACATCGAGATGCAGCGCAACGGCGAACGCTACGCCTTCCTGCGCTGGGGCCAGAGTGCCTTCGATAACTTCCGCGTGGTGCCGCCGGGCACGGGTATCTGCCATCAGGTCAACCTGGAGTACCTCGGCCGCACCGTGTGGACCCGCGAGGAAGACGGGCGCATCTACGCCTTCCCCGACACCCTGGTCGGCACCGACTCGCACACCACCATGATCAACGGCCTGGGCGTGCTCGGCTGGGGTGTCGGCGGCATCGAGGCGGAGGCGGCGATGCTCGGCCAGCCGGTGTCGATGCTGATACCCGAGGTGATCGGTTTCAAGCTCACCGGCAAACTGCGCGAAGGCATCACCGCCACCGACCTGGTGCTGACGGTCACGCAGATGCTGCGCAAGAAGGGGGTGGTCGGCAAGTTCGTCGAATTCTATGGCGACGGCCTGGCCGACCTGCCCCTGGCCGACCGCGCCACCATCGCCAACATGGCGCCGGAATACGGCGCCACCTGCGGCTTCTTCCCGGTCGATGACGTCACCCTCGACTACCTGCGCCTGTCCGGTCGCCCTGACGAGACCGTGCAACTGGTCGAAGCCTACTGCAAAGCCCAGGGCCTATGGCGCCAGCCGGGCCAGGAACCGCTGTTCAGCGACAGCCTGGCGCTGGACATGCACGAGGTCGAAGCCAGCCTCGCCGGGCCCAAGCGCCCGCAGGACCGAGTGGCGCTGTCCAAGGTCAGCCAGGCCTTCGACGGCTTCATCGAACTGCAACCCAAACCCCTGGCCAAAGAGGTCGGACGCCTGGAAAGCGAAGGAGGTGGCGGTGTTGCCGTGGGCAATGCCGACCAAGCCGGCGAGATCGACTACACGCACAATGGCCAGACCCACAAACTGCGCGACGGCGCGGTGGTAATCGCGGCCATCACCTCCTGTACCAACACCTCCAACCCCAGCGTGATGATGGCCGCCGGGCTGGTCGCCAAGAAAGCCATCGAGAAAGGCCTGGCACGCAAACCCTGGGTCAAGAGTTCGCTGGCGCCAGGCTCGAAAGTGGTCACCGACTACTTCAAGGCGGCCGGCCTTACCCCCTACCTGGACCAGTTGGGCTTCGACCTGGTCGGCTATGGCTGCACCACCTGCATCGGCAACTCCGGCCCACTGGACGACGCCATCGAGAAAGCCATCGGCAGCGCTGACCTGACCGTGGCCTCGGTGCTGTCGGGCAACCGTAACTTCGAAGGCCGGGTGCACCCACTGGTCAAGACCAACTGGCTGGCCTCGCCACCGCTGGTGGTCGCCTATGCCCTGGCCGGCAGCGTGCGCGTGGATCTCACCCAGGATGCCCTGGGCACTGGCAAGGACGGCCAGCCGGTGTACCTGCGCGATATCTGGCCCAGCCAGCAGGAAATTGCCGACGCGGTGGCCAAGGTCGATACCGCCATGTTCCACAAGGAGTATGCCGAGGTGTTCGCCGGTGACGCCCAGTGGCAGGCCATCGAAGTGCCCCAGGCCGCCACCTACGTCTGGCAGGACGACTCCACCTACATCCAGCACCCGCCCTTCTTCGACGATATCGGCGGCCCGCTGCCGGACATCGGCGACGTGCACGGGGCGCGCATCCTCGCGCTGCTCGGCGATTCGGTGACCACCGACCATATTTCCCCGGCAGGCAACATCAAGGCCGACAGCCCGGCCGGCCGCTACCTGCGCGACAAGGGCGTAGAGCCGCGTGACTTCAACTCCTACGGCTCACGTCGCGGCAACCACGAAGTGATGATGCGCGGCACCTTTGCCAACATCCGCATCCGCAACGAAATGCTCGGCGGCGAGGAAGGCGGCAATACATTGCATGTGCCCAGCGGCGAAAAACTGTCGATCTACGATGCAGCCATGCGCTACCAGGCAGAAGGCACGCCGCTGGTGGTGATCGCCGGGCAGGAATACGGCACCGGCTCCAGCCGCGACTGGGCTGCCAAGGGCACTAACCTGCTGGGGGTCAAGGCCGTGCTGGCCGAAAGCTTCGAGCGCATCCACCGCTCCAACCTGGTGGGCATGGGTGTACTGCCCTTGCAGTTCAAGGCCGGGGATGATCGCAAGCGCCTGGGCCTGACCGGCAAGGAGCGCATCGACGTACTAGGGCTGACCGGCGCGCAGATCCGCCCGGGCATGACCCTGCAGTTGCGCATCCTGCGCGAGGATGGCCAGCCGCAGGAGATCGAGGTGCTGTGCCGGATCGACACGCTCAATGAAGTCGAGTACTTCAAGTCGGGCGGGATTCTGCACTACGTGCTGCGGCAACTGATCGCCGGTTGAAGGGAAGGCATCGCGGGTTCGCTCGCGATGCCTCTGCGACGTGTCCTGGCGTCCTCGGGGTGAGTCAAACCATCATATCGATTTGCCGCTAACCGGATTACAGATGTCGCCTGCCCACTGGATCGCCCTCGCCCTGCTTGGTCTCGGTTATGCCGTGGCCCTGCTCCATGGTCATTTGGGCCTGGCCGCCCTGCCCGCCTTGCTCGCCCTGTGTTGCACCACACTGCTGGTGCGACAGCGCTCGGGCTGGCAGCGGGCCCTTGGGCACACCTTGTTCATCATTCTGGTCGGCGCCCTGGCGTCGCACTGGTTGCCCGGTTTCGCAAGTGCGAAGGTCATCGACAGGGTGGTATTCAGCGAAGGCGCGCTACCGTTTTCCATGTACCTGAACCTGGACAAGCCACTGATCGGCTTCTGGCTTCTGCTGGCCTGCCCATGGGTCCTGACCCTGCGCGGACGCGGCGTGCTTTCCAGTGTCGGGCTGGTACTGCCGCTGACCCTGATGGCCTGCCTGGGTGGCGCCTGGTCGCTTGGAATGGTGGGGTGGGCGCCGAAATGGCCGGAACAAACCTGGATATGGGCCCTGAACAACCTGTTGCTGGTCAGCCTGACCGAAGAGCTGCTGTTCCGCGGCTATATCCAGGGTGGGCTGCAACGCCTGTTCAGGCATCAGGGGCTTGCACTGATCGCGGCCGCACTGTTGTTCGGCCTGGCGCATCTGGCCAGCGGCTGGCAGTGGTTCTACCTGGCAAGCCTTGCAGGCGTCGGCTACGGCCTGGCGTATCGACTCGGCGGCTTGCCCGCTGCGGTGCTGTGCCATTTCGCCGTCAACCTGACCCACTTCGCACTGTTTACCTATCCGATGCTGGCCCCGGCCTGAGCAATGGGTCATGATCGGACCATAACGTCATAAATCGTTAAAAATGCTGACATCTTGGGTGCAACTGCAAGCAACAAGCCGACTCCCTAGCTGATGGCTCGTAGCCACCCACTGTCCCAGGTCAAGTAAGTTAAATAATCATTCAATAAAACCATGGGCTTGCCGATACCTGTGGAAAGCCTTGCGGATTGAACAGCCAATGCGTAACAACCAGCCGATTACCCAGAGAGAACGGACTTTCCCTGCCCAGCAGCGGTTGATTTCCACCACCAACGCCAAAGGCGTGATCACCTACTGCAACGATGCCTTCATCGAAATCAGCGGTTTCTCACGCGAAGAACTCACGGGTGCGCCACACAATCTGGTACGCCACCCTGACGTGCCCTCGGCGGTGTTCGCCCACATGTGGCAGACCCTCAAGCAGGGCCTGCCGTGGATGGGGATCGTCAAGAACCGCTGCAAGTCAGGCGACCATTACTGGGTCAACGCCTACGTCACACCGATCTTCGAGAACAACCAGGTGGTCGGCTTCGAATCCGTTCGGATCAAGCCGACCGCCGAGCAGATCCGCCGTGCCGAAGCACTGTACCAACGCCTGAACCAGGGCAAGTCGGCGGTGCCGCGCCGTGACAAGTGGTTGCCGGTGCTGCAGGACTGGCTGCCGTTCATTCTCATCAGCCAGATCGGCTTCCTCATCGGCAACTGGCTCGGCCACTCCTGGGGCTTTGCCCTGGCCGCGGCCGTTTCCGTCCCTCTCGGCCTGCTTGGCCTGACCTGGCAGCAGCGCGGCCTCAAGCGCCTGTTGCGCCTGGCCGAACAGACCACCTCCGACCCGCTGATCGCGCAGATGTTCACCGACAGCCGTGGCGTGCAGGCGCGCCTGGAAATGGCCATGCTCAGCCAGGAGTCGCGCCTCAAGACCTGCCTCACCCGCCTGCAGGACAGCGCCGAGCACCTGAGCGACCAGGCGCGCCAATCCGATGTGCTGGCGCACAAGAGTTCGTCGGGGCTGGAGCGCCAGCGTGTGGAGACCGAGCAGGTCGCCGCTGCCGTCAACCAGATGGCCGCCACGACGCAAGAAGTGGCCAACCACGTGCAGCGCACCGCCGATGCCACCCAGGAAGCCAATCGGCTGACCAGCCAGGGGCGCCAGATCGCCGGGGAAACCCGCGAAGCCATCGAACGCCTCTCGGCAGCAGTGGGTGAAACCGGCCAGACCGTCACCCAGCTGGCCAAGGACAGCGACGAGATCGGTGGTGTGGTCGATGTGATCAAGGGCATCGCCGACCAGACCAACCTGCTGGCGCTCAATGCCGCCATCGAAGCGGCTCGCGCGGGTGAAATGGGCCGGGGCTTCGCCGTGGTTGCCGACGAAGTGCGCCAGTTGGCGCAACGTACCGCCGAATCCACCGGCCAGATCCACGGCCTGATCGCCAAGCTCCAGCAGACAGCCAGCAACGCTGTGCAAACCATGGAGACCGGCCACCGTCAGGCCGAGGAAGGCGTGGAGCGGGTGATGCAGGCCGACCAGGCGCTGGTGGGGATCAGCGAAGCGGTGGCCAACATCACCGACATGGCGACCCAGATCGCTGCTGCCACCGAGGAGCAGACCGCAGTGGCGGACGAGATCAGCCGCAACATCAGCACCATTGCCGACCTGGCCGACCAGACCGCAGAGCAGGCGCAGCATTCGGCACTGCTCAGTGAAGAGCTGACCAGTACGGCGGGAACGCAATACTCGCTGGTGGAGCGGTTCAACCGCTAAGCGACAAAAAAAGGGCTGCCTCGGGCAGCCCTTTTTTTACCAGTCCAGGCTCAATCGGCTCTGGAAATACCGCATTTCACCCGTCAGCGGGTCCTCGAAGCGCAGACTTTGCGCCAGCAGCTTCAACGGCCGCTCGTAATCGTCCTCACCCTCGAGCAATGTCGGGTAGAACGGGTCGTTGCTGATCCCGGCCCCCAGCGCCGCCATGTGCACCCTCAACTGATGGGTCTTGCCGGTCACGGGCGAGAGTCCGTAGCGCCACAGGTTACCGTTCTTCTCCAGGACCTCGGCCAGGGTCTCGCTGTTGGCCATCCCTTCGACCTCACGCATGCGAAAGAACGGCTCACCATGCTCCAGCCGACTACGGTGCACCAACGGAAATGCCTGCGTCGGCAGCGGTGCAGCGATGGCCTGGTAGCGTTTGTCGATGCGCCGCTCGGGAAACAGCCGCTGATAGGCGCTGCGCGACTGCGGGTTGGACGAGAACAGCACCAGCCCCGCTGTATGGCGGTCGATGCGGTGCAACGGCACCAGGTGGGGATTGTCCAGACGACGGATCAGGCGCCGCAGCAGGGTATGCTCGACATATTCGCCCGTGGGCGTGACCGGCAGGAAATGCGGTTTGTCCGCCACCACCAGGTGCTCATCGCAATGCAGGATCGTTTCCTGGAACGGAATGGGCTTTTCATTGGGGACTTCACGAAAGTAGTGCAGACGCATGCCACGCCGATACGGCAGATCGGCCGCCACTGCCCTGCCCTCGGCGTCGAGCACTCGCCCTCGACTGAAGCGATCGAGCCATTGGTCACGGCCAATGCCCTTGAAGTGATCGCACAGGCAATCGAGTACCGTGGCCCAATGGCCAGGTGGCAGACAAACGGTACTGGCTTGCTGGTGAGCAGGGTCAAACGGCGTGGACATGGCAGGCTCGGTAATCAATGAGCGGGCATTATCGCCAATGCCCGCTCACTCAACCAGCCTCGCCAACTTGCTCACAGCGTGACTTGAGCCAACGCAACACCTGTACCGCCTCCCAGCGTCCGGCATCATAGAGGGCGTAGACCACCCCCTCGTAACCGACGACATCCAGCGGGCGATGAAAACCTGCTCGCTGGAACAGCGCCTCGATCTCGGCAAAGCAGGTATTGAAATGGACCTTGCCGAACGGGGTACGGTCGTCGGTCACCAAGCCCTCCATGCGCAGCTCGAGCACCGCATCGCACACCGCTTCCGGGGGCATGCGGTTGACGCTGTACTTCAGTTGCTCGACATTGTGCATCGCCTCACCCCATTTACTGTATCTTTATACAGCATACGAATGTGATATCCCTGCCGTCAATGCGCAACGACTCATTGCAAGCCCGGCAAGTAGCCGGTTCCCTTGCGAACGGTCATTACCTGGCGCCTTGGGTTGTCGAGTGAAATGGCCAAGTGAACCCAGCTGTCGAACTCCAGGATCAGTTGATCGAACGCAATGGAGCTGTCGCGGATGCATTCGGCCAGTTGCCGGGCGGTCATCGCTTTCGCACAGATGTCGGCAGCAAGGCCCGTGCGGTGCGCACTGTTATGCACGCCGCCCACAAGCTGGTTCACGGCTTCATTGCGAAAGGCGCTGGTGATCAGGATCGGGGAGCCTACCAAGGCCCGCACTTGTTCAAGCACCTCGCACAACAAGCGCAGATTGGCCAAGGCCTCGGGATCGGGATCGTTGGGTACGGCGTTGCGGACAGCGGCCTGCGAAAACGTCATCTCTTTGAGCGTGAAGTGCGGCGTAAGGAACATGATGCCTCCCTGGTGCTCGGTTTTGTCGAGCCGACATCATCGACCAGGGCCACAGGAACGGGATGAAGGAAGCACTCCCCTGCGCACTGTCACCTGAGGAAGGCCACCACCTGCTGCGCATCGAACGGCCAGGGCAGTTCAGTGCCACTGTCGCAG
Organism: Pseudomonas sp. RW3S2; assembly: GCF_014268955.1. NCBI lineage: Bacteria > Pseudomonadati > Pseudomonadota > Gammaproteobacteria > Pseudomonadales > Pseudomonadaceae > Pseudomonas > Pseudomonas sp. RW3S2. The sequence goes on from NZ_JABWRM010000003.1 coordinate 260,323, forward strand.
CGACGCAAGACAGGAATGATCAAGCCGTAACGCTCGACCGTGGCTTCGTCGTCGGCGATATCCACCAGTTCGACCAACAAACCGTGCTCGACGAACGGCATCAGCACGGCTTCCGCCACTTCACACAAATGACACCCCAAGGTGCCGAACAGTTGGCATTCAGGCAGCATGGTCAGTTCCCGGGTCCACTGAAGAAACGCTCATTCTAGGCTCGCCGGGAACAGCCTGCATCTGCCGCTCAATCCTGGCTGGTGGCGCCGATACGGTGCACAGACAGGTCCGCGCCCTGGAACTCCTGCTCATGGCTCAAGCGCAACCCGTGAACCGCCCTGACCAAGCCGTACACGGCAAAGCCACCGGCCAAGGCCAGCAGCAAGCCGGCCAGGCTGCCGAGCAACTGGCTCAGCAGGCTGATACCGCCCAGCCCCCCGAGCGTCGTCTGCCCGAAGATGCCGCACGCCAGACCGCCCCATACGCCACACACACCGTGCAACGGCCACACGCCCAGCACATCGTCGACTTTCCAGCGATTCTGCGAGGCAGTGAAGCACCACACGAACAGCGCTCCCGCCACCAGCCCGGTCATCAGCGCGCCAACCGGGTGCATGAGATCGGAACCGGCACACACCGCCACCAATCCGGCCAGCGGGCCATTGTGCAGGAAGCCTGGGTCATTGCGCCCGACCAGCAAGGCCGACAGCGTGCCGCCCACCATCGCCATCAGCGAATTGATCGCCACCAGCCCGCTGACACCCTCCAGGGTCTGTGCGCTCATGACGTTGAAGCCGAACCAGCCGATGATCAGGATCCAAGAGCCCAACGCCAGGAACGGGATACTGGAAGGTGCGAAAGCCACCAGCCGTCCATCACGGTACCGCCCGCGACGGGCACCGAGCAGGATGACGGCCGCCAGCGCCAGCCAGCCGCCCATGGCATGCACCACCACCGAACCGGCAAAGTCATGGAAGGGTGCGCCGAACCGAGCTTGTAACCAGGCCTGGATGCCCAGGTTGCCGTTCCACACAATCCCTTCGAAAAACGGGTAGACGAACGCCACGATCAGCGCGGTGGCGCACAACTGCGGGGCAAAGCGCGCGCGCTCGGCGATACCCCCGGAGATGATTGCCGGGATCGCCGCGGCAAAGGTCAGCAGGAAGAAGCACTTGACCAAGGCATAGCCATGATCGCTGGCCAGCTCCGCCGCCGGCTGGAAGAAGCTGACGCCGTAGGCGATCCAGTAGCCGATGAAGAAATACACCAGCGCCGAGACGGCGAAGTCGCTGAGAATCTTGCACAGGGCATTGACTTGGTTCTTGTGCCGCACGGTTCCGACCTCGAGAAAGGCGAAACCGGCGTGCATGGCCAGGACCAGAATGGCCCCCATGAGGATGAACAGGGTGTTGGAGCCATGGACGAGGGAGTCCATCGCGCTATGCATGTTTTCCATGGAGTGGGCAGACCTGCTGAAAAATGCACCAGGACAGTTCATAAACCTTGCTCGCGCACCTGATCGGTGCCTGCCGTGCGCCCCATTTTGGGAGGCCGACTACGCAGGGCTTGGTTTTTTCTTGGGTTTGTCGTGGATTGGGTTAAGGTTTATCGGTGTCCGCCAGGGTCTCGCACGCATTCGGGGCAGCGCCTGGCATCGACGCCCCGTGACACGGCAGAACAAAGCAAACGCCGTACCAGCGACAAGCGGTGAACCTTCCGCCACACTCATTACTCGAAATAGCCACACACATCGACAGGGAGAGACTCCATGGCCAGCAAATCGGCAAAGACTGCACAAGAGATCTTGATGGCTGACTTCCAGGCACTGGTACGCGACACCGAGAAACTGCTCGCCGACACCGCCAATCTGGCGGGCGATCAGGCCGACGAACTGCGTGGCCAGATCCACGACCGCCTGCAGCAAGCCCGCGAAAGCCTGCAACTGACCCAGGAGTCGGTACGCGAGCGTGGCCAGGCTGCGCTGGGCAGTGCCGAAGAATACGTCCAGGAAAACCCATGGCAGGCCATCGGCATCGCAGCCGGTGTCGGGCTACTGGTCGGCCTGCTCGCCAGCCGCCGCTGAGGAGGACGCATGGACAACGACGCCATCGGCGCCGGCGCTTCCGGCAAACGCCTCGGCGCGGCCATCCTGGGGCTGCTGCACAGTCACATCGAACTGTTCGGCATCGAATTGCAGGAGCAGAAAGGCCGTACCCTGCGCCTGCTGCTATTCGCAGGGTTGGCACTGGTTTTTGCCCTGCTCCTGTTGACCGCGCTGTCCGGGTTGATCCTGGTGTTGCTGTGGGACAGCTACCGATTGGCCGGCATCGTCGGCCTTTGCGTGTTCTACAGCGTCGCCGCACTCTTTTGCGGCCTGCGCCTGAAGGCCGCCGTGTTCGATGAATCCTCACCGTTCAGCAGTACCCTCGAAGAACTCGCCAAGGACCGGGAGCGCCTGTTGCCATGAGCCTGCCTGAACTGCCTAACACCCGTAACCCCCGCGAGCTGCGCAAGGCACTGCTGCGCCTGCGCCTGGAAATGCATCGCCAGGAAATTCGCCACGAGTCCGGTCAACTGCTCCAGCCGGTTCAGCGCCTGCGCGGCATGGGTGCATCGGTCCAGGACGGCCTTGGCATCAAGCACGCTCCGCTGTGGGGCCTGGGCGTCGTGGTCGCCCTGGGTTTCCTGACCGGCAAGGGGGTGCGCAGCGGCAACCTGGCGCGCCTGCTGCGCCTGGGTGGCAGCCTGGCGCCCCTGGTGCGCCTGTTCCTGCAGAATGGCCGTCATCGCTGAAACGAAGCGCCCGTGGCTTGCGCGGGTGCCCATGACACGGGAAGCTATGGCCATCATCTGACGGAGATCGAGCCTTGGACTGGCATACCCTGCTCAACCGCGAACGCCTCGGCAAAGCCTTGTACAGCCCTGAAGAACTGGGGCGCAGCCCCTTCCACAAGGACCATGACCGCATCATCTTCTCCGGCGCCTTCCGCCGCCTGGGGCGCAAGACCCAGGTCCATCCGGTTTCGAGCAACGACCACATCCATACCCGCCTCACCCACTCCCTCGAAGTCAGTTGCGTGGGCCGCTCGCTGGGCATGAGGGTTGGCGAGACCCTGCGCGCCAGCCTGCCCGACTGGTGTGCACCAAGCGACCTGGGCATGATCGTGCAGTCGGCCTGCCTGGCCCACGACATCGGCAACCCGCCGTTCGGCCACTCCGGCGAAGACGCCATCCGCCACTGGTTTCAGCAGGCAGCGGGACGCGGTTGGCTCGACGACATGAACGACGACCAACGTGCCGACTTCCTCAACTTCGAAGGTAACGCCCAGGGTTTTCGCGTGCTCACCCAGCTGGAATACCACCAGTTCGACGGCGGCACCCGCCTGACCTACGCCACCCTCGGCACCTATCTCAAGTACCCATGGAGCGCCCGTCATGCCGACGCGCTGGGGTACAAGAAACACAAGTTCGGCTGCTACCAGAGCGAGCTGCCACTGCTGCAGCAGATCGCCCACAAACTGGGCCTGCCGCAGCTCGAGGAACAACGTTGGGCTCGTCACCCGCTGGTGTACCTGATGGAGGCCGCGGACGACATCTGCTACGCGCTGATCGACCTGGAGGACGGACTGGAGATGGAGCTGCTGCAGTATGCCGAGGTCGAGGCGCTGCTGCTGGACCTGGTCGGTGACGACCTGCCCGACACCTATCGACAACTGGGTCCGTCGGACTCTCGTCGGCGCAAGCTGGCCATTCTGCGCGGCAAGGCCATCGAGCATCTGACCAACGCCGCCGCCCAGGCCTTCGTCGAGCAGCAACAGGCGCTGCTGGCCGGGCATCTGGCAGGCGACCTGGTCGAACACATGCATGGCCCAGCCCAGCATTGTGTGCTGCAGGCCAAGGATATCGCGCGCAAGAAGATCTTCCAGGACAAGCGCAAGACGCTGCATGAAATCGGCGCCTATACCACGCTGGAGATTCTTCTCAACGCGTTCTGCGGGGCAGCGCTGGAACAACACGGTGGGCGCACGCCATCCTTCAAGAGTCGGCGTGTGCTGGACCTGATCGGCAACCACGCCCCCGATCCACACGGCTCCCTGCACAACGCTTTCCTGCGCATGATCGACTTCATCGCTGGCATGACCGACAGCTACGCCAGTGAAATGGCGGGAGAAATGACAGGACGCTCCAGCCCTCACTGACAGACAACGAGGGACGGTCAGCCGCAGCTTGCCGTCCCTCTTGAGAGAAACTTCCTACATGCTCACAGAAACATTAAATACCCAGAAAAAATAATTCTGGAATTAGCACACCGTCGTCTTGACTCCTTACAGAGCCTACACAAACCCAGGGCACACGTAGTACTTGGATGTAGGTCTTTTCCCATATATGGCATTACGTCTAACCTCTCATGCCCGAAGACGGTCAACTGCGATAAGGTTTTGTTTGCATCTGACACTCGCCGACTGGGAAGTTGATATGAGCTCCATATTTATTGTTGATGACCACCCTGTGATTCGCCTGGCCATTCGCATGTTGCTGGAAAATCAGAATTACAAGGTCATTGGCGAGTCTGACAATGGCGTCGATGCCATGCAGATGATCCGTGAAACCCCTCCCGACCTGGTCATCCTCGACATCAGCATCCCCAAGCTCGATGGCCTGGAGGTCCTGGCGCGCTTCCAGACCATGGGACTGCCCCTGAAAGTGCTGGTGCTGACGGCACAGTCGCCAACGCTGTTCGCGATCCGCTGCATGCACTCGGGCGCTGCGGGTTTTGTGTGCAAGCAGGAAGACCTGAGCGAGTTGCTCAGCGCAGTCAAGGCAGTACTTTCCGGTTACAACTACTTCCCCAGCCAGGCAATAAACCCCAATCAAGAAATATCCGATCAGGACATAGAGCTTTTCCGACAAGTTAACGACAGAGAGTTGATGGTCCTTCAACTCTTCGCACAGGGGCGCAGCAACAAGGAAATCGCCAAAGGCATGTTCCTCAGCAACAAGACTGTCAGCACCTACAAAAAGCGCCTGATGCAAAAGCTAAGGGTCGATACCTTGGTCGACCTGATCGAAGTGGCCAAGCGCAACGCGCTGGTCTGAGGTGAATCATGCCGAGGTACATCGTCTGCGTGCTGCTGACCCTGCTCAGTCTGGGTTGCCATGCTCAAACGAAGCAGGAGGTCGCCCCCCAGAAGCTGGAACTGCTGGTCCGCTCCACCGCCGAAGCAACCGTGCCAGCCTTCTCGGCCGCTCAGCGGCAGTGGCTGCACGACCGTACCAGCCTGACACTGGGAACCTCCGCGCCCAACAATCCCCCCTTCGACGTCACCAGTGGCAACGAGTACCAAGGCCTGACAGCAGAGTATGCCGCCCTGATCGGCAGCGCACTGGGGCTCGAAATAAAAGTCCTGCGATTTACTCATCGCCAGGACGCGGTGGAGGCACTCAAGGCCGGACGCATCGATCTACTTGGCAGTGCAAACAGCTATGAAGCCGCGGTCGAGGGCTTGGCACTGTCAAGACCCTACGCGGTAGACCGCCCCGTTCTGGTCACCCGCGAGGACGAGACACGCCCCCTCGACGTGGGGCTCGCCGACCTGCGCCTGAGCACGCTCTACCATTACCTGCCAATCGAGGATGTGCATACGCTTTACCCGCAAGCTCAGCTGAAAACCTTCAGTTCCACCTCCGAAGCGTTGAACGCTGTCGCGTTTGGCCAAGCCGACGTATTTCTTGGCGATACCATTTCGACTCACTTCCAGCTTACCCGCGGTCATCTGCCGCGCCTGCGCATGGCCAATTTTGGCAAGCACGAAGCCGTGGGCTTCAGCTTCGCTGTGCGCGCCCAGGATCACTTGTTGATGAGCCTGATCAACACCATCCTCGACAGCCAGCCAGCCAACGTGTCGAGTGCGATCTTCAAGCGCTGGAGTGCAGGCAGCGACCTGCTGCTCACCGATCGCCGCCTGCAACTGACCTCGCGCGAACAGCAATGGTTGCGCGAGCATCCCAGCATGCGCGTGGTGGTGAGCGATACCTCCGCCCCCCTGTCATTCTTCGACGGCAACGGCCATTTCCGCGGCATCACCGCCGACCTGCTGGAACTGATCCGCTTGCGCACCGGCTTGCAGTTCGAAATCCAACGCGCCAACGGAATCGAAGAGATGATCCAGTCGATCGCGCAGGGCAGTGCCGACCTGATTGCCGCGCTGAGCGTCGCAGCACCCGCCCAGGCAGCCCTGCAACTCAGTCGCCCCTACCTCGAAAGCCCCTATGTACTGGTTACCCGCAGCGGCCGCCCCTTCACGTCACTGGAGCAACTGAATGGCCGTCGAGTCGCCATCACACGGCACACCCCGCCTGCGATGCTGCTGGCGACTACGCACCCGCAGATCCGTCTGATCGAGACCGAAAGCACCTTCTACTCCATGGCCCTGCTCAGCAGCGGTGCGGTGGATGCGACCATCACCACGCTGCTGGACGCCAACCATGCCACCGCCGCCAACAACGATCTGGTGATCCGCACCACGATCGGCAACGACCCGGCCTCCTTCTCCATGGCCAGCGCCAAGGATGCCAGCCTCCTGGCTTCGATTCTCGACAAGGCCTTGCTGAGCATCACGCCAGAAGAGCTGGGAGTCATAAACAGTCGCTGGCGCGGCTATGCGTTGCACGATGGTGGCCAATGGCGCGAGTACCAGCGCCTGGTGCTGCAGGTCGTCTTGGGGATCGGCGTTCTGCTGTTGCTGGCGCTGGCCTGGAACGCCTACCTGCGACGCCAGATACGGCACCGTCGCCAGGCAGAACGCGCCCTGAACGATCAGCTCGAATTCATGCGCGCCCTGCTCAACGGGACCCCTCACCCGATGTACGTACGCGACCGCGAAGGACGGCTGCAAAGTTGTAACGACAGCTACCTGGAGGCTGTCGATGCAAGTGCCGATGCCGTCATGGGCAAACTGCTCCAGGAAAGTCTGTTCAGCAACTGCGATTACACCCGGCAGATCCACACCGACTATCTGCAGGTGATGGAAGCAGGCACACCGCTGATCATCGACCGCCCGCTGCGCCTGAAAGACCGCGAGTTGACCATCTACCACTGGATCCTTCCCTACCGCGACTCGCTGGGCGAAGTACAGGGCATCATCGGTGGCTGGATCGACATCAGTGATCGCCGCAAGCTAATCCAGGACCTACGCCTCGCCAAACAGCAGGCCGACGATGCCAACCGGGCCAAGAGCACCTTCCTGGCGACCATCAGCCATGAGATCCGCACACCGATGAACGCCGTGATAGGCATGCTCGAACTCGCTGTCAGGCGCGCCGACCAGGGGCAGTTGGACAACGCGTCGATCGAGGTCGCCTATCATTCGGCCAGGGACCTGCTCGGACTGATCGGCGATATTCTCGACATCGTCAGAATAGAGTCCGGGCATTTGTCCCTGACCCCTGAGCCGATCGATCTGGCGGCCCTGATCGAATCGGTGCGACGGGTGTTCGAAGGCCAGGCCCGGGAAAAAGGCCTACTGCTGGAGGTGCTCATAGAACCCTCGGCGCGCTGCTACGCTCTGCTCGATCCACTGCGTTTCAAGCAGGTGCTCTCCAACCTGGTCAGCAACTCGATCAAATTCACCGACGAGGGCCATGTACGCATCAAAGCCTCGGTACAGGGCAGCGAACGCGACATGCTCGAACTGGAAGTGCGCGACAGCGGAATCGGCATTCACGATGACGACCTGCGACGGTTGTTCAACCCCTTCGTACAGATCAATCCGCAGAGTGAAAGCGCCCGCGCCGGTACCGGGCTGGGCCTGGCGATCTGTCGTACCCTGTGCGAGATGATGGGTGGCCAACTGGCGCTCAAGAGCCTGCAGGGCGTGGGCACCCAGGTGCGCCTGCTGATGCCGCTGCAGCGCGTGGCACCACCCCCGGACAGCGTCGTGCAGCCGCCACACATAGAGGCACCCGACACGCGACTCAGGGTTCTGGTGATCGACGACCATCCCGCCAACCTGCTATTGATGGCCCAGCAGCTGACGTATCTGGGGCTCTGGCACGACAGTGCCCGCGACGGTCAGGAAGGGCTGGAAAAATGGCGGCACGGAGACTTCGACGTACTGATCCTCGACTGCAACATGCCACGCATGAATGGCTACCAACTGGCAGAAGTCCTGCGCAGCGAAGAACGCCAACGGGGCAAGGCAGCTTGCACCATCCTCGGCTACACCGCCAACGCCCAACCGGAAGTACGCCAGCGCTGCCTGAACGCCGGCATGGACGACTGCCTGCTCAAACCCATCAGCCTGCAAACTCTCGGATTACATCTGGCCAGTGTGAGCCCCTCGTGTCGGCGGCGCTCACAAGGGCCCTTCGACCTCGACGGGCTGACGAACATCATCGGTGACCGCCGTGAAGACCACGCACGAATGCTGACCACGCTGCAACTGAGCCTGGAACAGGACCTGACCCTGCTGATGACCCTGGACCCCGAGCAGGACGCACAAGCCATCGCCGAGCAGGCGCACAAGATTCTTGGCGTGGCGCGCATGCTGGATGCAAAGGGATTGATGGAGGCTTGTCAGGCGCTGGAAACAGAGGGGATGTCGTCGACGCAACTGAAATTGCGCCGCCAGGCGCTGGCGCGGCAGATGCGCCGCGTAGAGAAGGCCTTGGCCGGTCAGCGTTGCCAACCAGCCAAGACACAGTGACGCGGGATCAGGAAGCCGAGTTGATCGGCTTGTCCGGATACCAGGCATCCAGCAGCGGGCTGACCTCGATCTTGGTGAGCTCGCTGCGGCCCTTGAGCCACGCTTCGACAGTGGCGCGCTGCTCTTCGCTGACCGAACCACGCTTGGCCAGGCAGACCAGGCCGAAGTCATCACCACCGACATAGTCCAGGCCGTTGGCGTCCATGGCCTCTGCCAGGAAGGCGTCGAGGAAGGCATCGATGGCTTCGTCGGACAGGTCTTCCTTGAAGTCCAGGTTCAGTTCGAAACCCAATTCCTGGAATTCATCCACGCACAGCTTCTTGCGCAGACGACGGGAACGGTTGGTAGCCATTGAAACAATCCTCTTGAGTAATTACGCGCGGCACTTTACCAGTTTCCGCGCCAGAGCGGCGCTTTTGTGTCGAACCTGCCCACAAACAGCACGCTTGGGGCATAATGCGCACTATATTTCGCCAAGGGGCCATCATCTCTTACAGCCCCATCGTCCTTTTCCCTCGCCCGCAGGGTTACAGCACTCATGATCAAGACGCTTCGCCCACTGCTTTTCGCCGGCCTGCTCCTTCCCATCGCCTTGCCCAGCCAGGCTGCCGCCGTCAACACCAGCCTGCCACCGAAGGTGCAGCAGGCCCTCAAGACCAACAAGCTGCAGGACAACGCCCTGTCGCTGGTGATGCTGCCACTCGATGGACCAGGCACGCCGACGATCTTCAATGCCGACGTCTCGGTCAACCCGGCCTCGACCATGAAGCTGGTGACCACCTACGCCGCCCTCGAATTGCTTGGCCCGACCTTTCAGTGGAAGACCGAGTTCTACACCGATGGCACCCTGAACAACGGCGTGCTCAACGGCAACCTCTACCTCAAGGGTGGCGGTGATCCGAAACTGAACATGGAAAAGCTCTGGTTGCTGATGCGTGATCTACGTGCCAACGGTGTGCGCACCGTCACCGGCGACCTGGTGCTGGACCGCAGTCATTTCGTTCAACCCACCCTGCCACATTTCGACGATGATGGCGGCGATGTCAACAAGCCCTTCCTGGTCAAGCCGGACTCGCTGCTGGTCAACCTCAAAGCCCTGCGTTTCGTCGCCCGCAACGATGGTGGCAAAGTCGTGGTTTCGGTCGAGCCGCCCATCGCCAGCATCCGCATCGACAATCAGGTCAAGGCCGTGGCCTCGAAGCAATGCACCGGCGATGTGCGCTACAACCCCGTGGTGCAACCCGATGGCGTGAGCGTCACGGTCAGTGGCCAGCTCGGCGACGGCTGCAACTCGCAAACCTATCTGGCCCTGCTCGACCACCCCGCCTATGCGGCCGGTGCGGTCAGGGCGATCTGGAACGAGCTCGGCGGCAGCATCCAGGGCCGTGACCGCATCGAAAACGTACCCAAAAGCGCGCGCCTGTTGGCCCGGGCCTTCTCGCCCGACCTGGTCGAGGTGATTCGCGATATCAACAAATACAGCAACAACACCATGGCCCAGCAACTGTTCCTCAGCCTGGGCGCGCAATTTCGTACCGATGCCGACGGTGACGATGCCCGCGCGGCACAGCGTGTAGTGCGCCAGTGGCTGGCCAAGAAAGGTATCACCGCACCGCACCTGGTGATGGAGAACGGCTCTGGCCTGTCACGCGCCGAGCGTGTCAGCACACGTGAAATGGCAGCCTTGCTGCAAGCCGCCTGGAAGAGCCCCTATGCGGCCGAGTTCATCAGTTCGATGCCATTGGTGGGCATGGATGGCACCATGCGCAAGCGCCTGAAGCGCACCGCCATGACCGGCGAGGCGCACATCAAGACCGGCACCCTCAACACCGTGCGCGCGATCGCAGGCTTCAGTCGCGACAGCAACGGCCATACCTGGGCCGTGTCGGCGATTCTCAATGATCCGAAACCTTGGGGCGCCTCCCAGGTGCTGGATCAGGTGTTGCTGGAGCTCTACCGCCAACCCAAGGTCGGCACTGGGACTGTCGGCGTGGTGCCCTGACAGAAACGGACAAACCGGGGCTGTGACGCAGCCCCGGCCACCTCAGGGCAACTCTGCCTCCACGCGATCGCGCCCGGCCTGCTTGGCCACATAGACCCCCGCATCCGCTCGCAACAACAAGGCATCGACCCCTTCACCGACACGCCATCCCGCCACGCCGAAACTGGCCGTCACCCTGCCTACCCCCTCGACCGGCACACCGCGCACGCCCTGCCACAACTCCAGCGCAAGCTTGTGGGCCTGCTCGGCATTGCTGCCCGGGCACAGCACCATGAACTCCTCGCCTCCCAGCCGACAGAACACATCGGTACGCCGCAGCCGATGACCAATGCGCTGGCAGAGGCTACGCAACACGTGATCGCCAACGGCATGGCCAAACTGATCGTTGATGCACTTGAAGTGGTCGATATCGAGCATGATCACCGCCAGGTCCAGTTCATCTCGCTGGGCCCGCTCCAGTTCGACCTTGAGCCGCTCCTGGAAGTAACGCCGGTTGTGGATGCCGGTAAGGACATCGGTGACCGACAGCGCACGCAACTCCTCCTCTACCCGCTTGAGATCGGAGATGTCCGTCAGATAGCCATGCCAAAGGGTGCAGCCCTCCTCCCCGATTTCCGGCGTTGCCTCCCCACGCACCCAGCGCAGGCCGGCGCGGGGCAGGCAGACACGATACTCCTCGCGCCAGGGCGTCATGCGCTCGGCCGACTCGCGCACCGAGCGACGCACTCGCTCGAGGTCGTCCGGATGAATGCGCTCGAACACCGTCGATGCGTCATGGCGCAGCAACTGCAGGTCCACTTCATAGATATCCAGCAGCCCGGCGCTGGCGTAGGGAAAACACGAATGGCCGTCGGCATCCAGACGATACTGGTAGATGCCGCCCGGGACCTCGGCACTGAGCTTCTCCAGCAGCCGGTCACGGGCGGCCAACGCTTCGTGAACACGACGACGCTCGGTGACATCGATGCAGATGGCCAGGTAACCCACCCACAAGCCTTGCTCGTCGAGCACCGCAGTGACCAGCATGTTGGCCAGCAAATGGCTGCCGTCCTTGCGCACCAACGTCCACTCTCCGGGCTCCCCTGTGCCCTCCTGCACCGTCTCGGCAAACATCGCCTGGCCTGCCGTGATCTCCCGCCCATAGCGCAGGCTCAAGGCGTGGGCACGCTGGCGCAGTTCGTCGGGTTGGACCAGATTCTCCAGCGCCAGGTGCCCCAGCGCTTCGTCGGCCGAATACCCAAGCATGCGCTGCGCCCCCGCATTGAAGGTGCTGATCACGCCCCGCAGGCTGGTGGCAATGATCGCCACCTGGGTCGCGGCATCCAGCACGCTGCGTAGCTGGTTGTGAGTTTCCCGCAGCGACTGCTCGCTCACGCGCAATGCCGCCGTGCGCTGCTCGACCAGGATCAGGGCGCGCTGACGCTGGCTGAACAGGCTGTAGAGCAAGGCGCTGAGCAAAAGGCTCAACAGGCCACCGAGCAGGGTCACGGTGAACACCGCTGACGAGCGGTTGGCCCGGAGGAAGGCTTCGCTGGGGCGGATATCGAGCTGATAGTGATGGTCGGCCAGGTGCAGCAGTTGACTGCTGGTCAACGGCAACGGCGCGCTGTGGTTGCCCGAATCGTACAACGTCTCATGGCCCTGGCTGCCCGACAGATCGAGGATGCGCACCACCAGATTGTCGTCCGTGGCGGTCGGCAGCCCCTCGCTGATCAACTGGCGCATGCTCAACAAGGCCATGACATAGCCAGCAGGCGGCCCGCTCGGCGCCGACTCGGCGAACACCGGTGCGACGATCAACAGGCCGCGGGTGTAGGCCGGATCGACGTTGATCATGTCCAGTGGAGAGGAAACCGCCAGGCTGCCGGGCGTGGTAGCGCGGTCCAGCGCATCCTGGCGCTGGGGCTGGCTACGCAGGTCGAGCCCGTAAGGTTGGTCGTGCTGGTGGGTGGCCTGGGTGTACAGCACCGGGTAGTAGAACGCCCGTGGCGGCGATGGGTGCCAGAGGCCTTGGGCATCGTGATCACGGATCTGGTAGGGGCGCCCCAGCCAGGCACTGGCGCGGCGCTCGAAGACATCGCGCTCACCGGCCTCGACCCGTGGTGCCCAGGAGTAGGCCTGGGTACGGTGCAACAAGGGGCGGGCGTAACCGTCGAACTCCTCGGGGAAAATTTCACTGGAGTAGCTGAAGAAGCGCCTCAGACCATCCAGGCGCTGCTCCTGATCCTCGAAACGTTCGGCGATACGGCTGTAGCGCTCACTGGCCAGTAGTTCGAAGCGCTGACGCAACTGCTGCTTGTAGAAGGCGTGGGCGGCGAAGGCCAGTGCAGCAGTGAGCAACCCGCCGGCCACCAGCGCGAACAGCGCGACAGCCCAGGCCGAGAGCGCCTCGCTGATCAGGCCGAACATCTTCGCACGCACCCTCGACATAGAGCATTCTCATCACGTCAGCGTCCTGCGAATTGTTCGGCCCTGAGCTGATTTATAGCCATTAGCCATCATCACTGCAATGCACTTCGTCTCTTCAGCGTAGCTGCAGGCGCCAGGCCCGGTGGATACGGTTGTTGCGGGCGAAATCCGGATCCAGGGTCTGTGCGCTGATCTCTTCCACCGCATAGCGCTCGACCAGGTGCTCGTCGAGCTGGAACTTGCGGAAGTTGTTGGAGAAGTACAGCACGCCCCCCGGTGCCAGACGCGCCATGGCCAGATCGAGAAGACGCACATGGTCACGCTGCACGTCGAACACCCCCTCCATGCGTTTGGAGTTGGAGAAAGTCGGTGGGTCGATGAAGATCAGGTCGTAGCTGTCCTGGGCATTTTCCAGCCAGGCCATCACATCGCTCTGCTCCAGGCGGTTGCGCTCGGAGAAGCCATTGAGCGACAGGTTGCGCCGCGCCCAGTCCAGGTAGGTTTTCGACAGGTCGACGCTGGTGGTACTGCGCGCGCCGCCCTTGGCCGCATGCACGGTGGCGGTTGCGGTGTAGCAGAACAGGTTGAGGAAGCGCTTGCCGGCCGCTTCGCGCTGGATACGCAGGCGAATCGGGCGGTGATCGAGGAACAGGCCGGTGTCCAGGTAGTCAGTCAGGTTGACCAGCAGCTTGACGCCACCTTCACTGACTTCCTGGAAGCGCCCTTCCGTGGCCTGACGCTCATACTGGCGCGTACCGCCCTGGCGCTCGCGGCGCTTGAGCACCACGCGCTGAGGATCGACACCCAGGGCCTGGGGAATCGCCGCCAGAGCGTCGAGCAGGCGGGCCTGGGCCTTGTCCGGATCGACCGAACGCGGCGCCGCATATTCCTGGACATGTACCCAATCCTGATAGAGGTCGACCGCCAGGGCATACTCGGGCATGTCGGCATCATACAGACGGTAGCAGTCAATCTGCTCGCGGCGAGCCCACTTGCCCAGTTGCTTGAGGTTCTTCTGCAGGCGGTTGGCGAACATCTGCGCGCCTTCGGAAAGACGTGCCGGTTCATGGGCCACGGCCGGTGCCGCACGCGAGTCGCCGGCTTGATCATCGGCCGGGCGACGCTCGCCGGTCACGAACTGGTCGGGCTGGACCTTGAACAGCAACAACTTGCACGGCAGCGCGCCGTTCCAGAACGCATACTGCTTGTGGCTGCGGATGCCCATGCGCTTGCCCAGCTCGGGTGCGCCGGTGAACACCGCCGCTTCCCAGCCCATGCAGGCCTGGCGCAGGCGTTCGCCGAGGTTCTGGTAGAGGTACAGCAGGCTCGCCTCGTCTCCCAGGCGCTCGCCATAGGGCGGGTTGCTGATGACCAGGCCTTTCTGGTTCTGGTCCGGGCGCGGCTCGAAGCTGGCGACTTCGCCCTGGTAGATCTTCACCCAGTCCCCCAGGCCTGCGCGCTCGACGTTGTTGCGTCCGGGCTGAATCAACCGCGGGTCGGCCTCATAGCCGCGAATCCACAACGGCGGCTTGGCCAGGCCCGCCTGAGCACGGGCCTGGGCCTCGTCGTGCACCTTGCGCCACAGCGCCGGGACATGGCCCTGCCAGGCACTGAAGCCCCAACGCTCGCGCTTGAGATTCGGTGCAATATCGGCGGCAATCATTGCAGCTTCGACGAGGAAGGTCCCGACACCGCACATAGGGTCTGCCAACGCGCCGCCCTCGGCGGCAATACGCGGCCAACCGGCGCGAATCAGCACCGCAGCAGCCAGGTTTTCCTTGAGCGGCGCAGCACCTTGCTGCAGGCGATAGCCGCGCTGGTGCAGGCTGTGGCCGGAAAGGTCGATGGACAGGATGGCCTCGCCACGGTCCAGGCGCAGGTGCACACGCAGGTCGGGGTCGATCTTGTCCACCGACGGGCGCTGGCCTTCACGGTTGCGCAGCTTGTCGACAATCGCGTCCTTGACCTTGAGCGCGCCAAAGTGAGTGTTGTCGATACCCGATCCATGGCCACTGAACTCGACCGCCAGGGTGCCGTCGGCGGCCAGGTGGTCCTGCCAGTCGACACCGTGCACGCCATCATAGAGGTCGTCAGCGTTCTTCATGGCAAAGCGCTTGACCACCAACAGCACGCGGTTGGCCAGGCGTGACCAGAGACACAGCCGGTAGGCGGTTTCCATGTCGGCCGCGCCGCGGATTGCCGAGGTATGCTCGCGCACATCGGCCAGGCCCAGGCCGCGGGCTTCTTCCGCCAGCAGCCCTTCCAGGCCTTTGGGGCAGGTGAGATAGAGTTCGAATGAGTCCGACATGTAGATTCCAGAGCCTCTGGGCTGTGTGCTGGCAACGCGACGCATCGCTGTTGCCTGAGTTTGCCGGATACCCTTCCAGCAGGTATCCGGGTGGCGTGCCGATCATTCGGCAAACCCGGCCACCCGATCGACAACCGACGCCGGGTGGCGCAAAAGGGTTTGATCGTCGGGCAGTGTGAAAATTTCGTCTAACGAAGGCATCGGTGTGACCCTTCGTCGCATTACCAGATGTTGCGTCAGTTCGATGGCGCCAATGGCCAAATGATTTCAACCACCAGCAAACCCTCATCATAGCGGGACAAAACCTAAACAAGGTTGAGTCGCATTTATTTACTTATCCCCTCACCCCTGGAAAGGTTACGTCCTTATGACAAATTGATCATTCACACTGAGACTCGCATTGGTTAGAACTGACCTCAGGCCGCCTCGCAACGGGACGGCACTTTCAGCTCGCCACGCCGGCAGCGAGCGCAAACCGGCAGAAAGATTCTGCCCGGCCTCGGAGAGGCCGACGGGACATTACAGTCAACAAGTGAGGGCAACACCCTATGAGAAGACTTAAGCGTGATCCGTTGGAAAGAGCATATTCACGTGGCTACCAATACGGGGTAACCGGCAAATCCCGCGAACTTTGCCCCTTCAATCTGCCATCCGTTCGCCAGGCATGGATCAACGGTTGGCGTGAAGGTCGCGGCGACAACTGGGACGGCATGACCGGCACCGCTGGCATCCAGAGACTCAACGAAAATCACGCCGTTGGCTGAACGAGGACACTGAATTCGAGTCACCATGCACGCCCCATCCGGGCGGCGGGCTAAGGCCCAGGGGCCCCTTCAAGGGGCCCTTTTTATTGGGCCGCATCTTTGTTAGCGGGGCAGCGCGGCAATCGCATCGACTGCCTCGCGGATCAGTGCCGGACCTTTGTAGATGAAGCCCGAATAGATCTGCACCAGGCTCGCACCGGCTGCGATCTTCTCGGCAGCATGGCGCCCTTCGGTGATCCCGCCCGCCGCGATGATCGGCAACTTGCCGCCCAGTTCAGCAGCCAGCACCTTGACGATGTGGGTGCTCTTCTCCAGCACCGGCGCCCCGGAAAGCCCACCCGCCTCACCCCCGAACGGCAGCCCTTCGACCCCTTCGCGCCCCAAAGTGGTATTGGTCGCGATTACCGCATCCATGCCCGACTCGACCAGGGCTGCCGCCACCAGCGCGGTTTCCTCATCGCTCATGTCCGGTGCAATCTTGATCGCCAGCGGCACGCGTTTGCCGTGCTCGCTCGCCAGCTGTTCGCGACGCTCGGCCAGCGCGTCGAGCAGTTGCTTGAGCGAATCACCAAATTGCAGGCTGCGCAGGCCGGGAGTGTTGGGCGAGCTGACGTTGACCGTGATGTAGCTGGCCTGGGTGTAGACTTTTTCGAGGCAGATCAGGTAGTCGTCCTGGGCACGCTCGACCGGCGTGTCGAAATTCTTGCCGATGTTGATGCCCAGCACACCGTCATAACGCGCCGCGCGCACCCGTTCCAGCAGGTGATCCACACCCAGGTTGTTGAAGCCCATGCGGTTGATGATCGCAGTCGCTTCCGGCAGGCGGAACAACCGTGGCTTCGGATTGCCAGGCTGTGGTCGCGGGGTGACAGTGCCGATCTCGACGAAGCCGAAGCCCAGCTGGGCGAAGCCATCGATGGCCGCGCCGTTCTTGTCCAGGCCTGCGGCAAGGCCCACGGGGTTGGCAAAGTTCAAGCCCATGACGGTCACCGGCACCGAGGCCGGACGCTTGCACAGCAGGCCATTGAGACCAAGGCGGCCACCGGCGCCGATGAGGTCGAGCGACAGGTCGTGGGAGGTTTCCGGGGAGAGCTTGAACAGCAGCTGGCGGGCCAGGGTATACATGGGCAGGCAGGACTCGGGGGTGAGTGAGGGATGCGATTATAGCCAGCGCGCCGTCCGCGCGACAGGGCCTTGGCACATGGGTTGCTTCGAAGCGCTGGCAACCCGATCGGTACGGGTGAGGATATTTCGTGAACACAGCCCCTCCGACAACACCCTTGGCCTGGGTCAACGGCAGCGATGCACCCGAGAAACCCAGCCTGAACATCGGTTTCATGGCCCTGACCGACTGCGCCTCGGTGGTGGTCGCGGCCACGCAGGGCTTCGCACAACTCCAGGGTCTGACCCTCAATCTGCAGCGTCAGGCTTCCTGGGCCGGCACCCGAGACAAACTCGCCAGCGGCGAACTGGATGCTGCCCACTGCCTGTATGGGCTGGTCTACGCCATGCACCTGGGCATGGGCGGTGTCGCGGCCAACGATATGGCAGTGCTCATGGGCCTGAACCAGAATGCCCAGGCGATCAACCTTTCCCCCGCGTTGCAGCGCAAGGGCGTGACCAGCCCTGAAGCACTGGCGCGACTGGTGCACCAGCATGGCGCACGCCTGACCTTCGCCCAGACGTTTCCCACTGGCACCCATGCCATGTGGCTGTACTACTGGCTGGCCAGCCAGGGCATCCACCCGCTGCACGATGTCGATAGCGTGGTGGTGCCACCGGCACAGATGGTCGCGCACCTGCAGGCCGGGCGCATTGACGGCTTCTGTGCTGGCGAACCCTGGTCGGCAGACGCCGTGGCACAGGACCAGGGCTTCACCCTGGCCACCAGTCAATCGATCTGGCCGGACCATCCGGAAAAGGTCCTGGCCAGCACCCGCGCCTTCGTCGAGCACTACCCCAACAGCGCCCGCGCGCTGGTCAAGGCGATACTCGCCGCCAGCCGCTTCATCGAGCAAAGCCCGGAAAATCGCCGGGGCACGGCGCAACTGCTCAGCGGCAGGGCCTACCTGGATACGCCAGCCAGCAACATCGAGCCGCGCCTGCTCGGCGACTACCACGACGGGCTGGGCAATCGATGGCAGGATCGTCACGCCCTGCGCGTGCATGACCAAGGTCGGGCGAACCTGCCCTATCTGTCCGACGGCATGTGGTTCATGACCCAATTCCGCCGCTGGGGCCTGCTGCGCGAGGACCCGGACTACCTGGCAGTGGCCTCTCGCGTACAGCAACTGACGCTGTACCGCGAAGCAGCCCAGGCCGTGGGCGTGTCCTGCGCCGACGCACCGATGCGCAGCAGCCTGCTGATCGACGGCATCCGCTGGGACGGCAGCGATCCCCATGCCTATGCCCGCAGTTTCCGCCTGCACGCTCTGGATGATGCCCCGCACGTGCGGGTTGGTTCGTGAAGGTGGCCACCATGCTGCGTGTTCTGCTGATCGATGATACCGAGAAGAAGGTTGGCCGCCTCAAGGCTGCCTTGATCGAATCTGGCTTCGATGTGATCGAGGCGCCGGGGCTGACCATCGACCTGCCCAGCTGCGTCGAAACGGTGCGTCCGGATGTTGTGCTGATCGATACCGAGTCACCGGGTCGCGATGTGATGGAGCAGGTGGTGCTGGTCAGCCGGGATCAGCCACGGCCAATCGTACTGTTTACCGACGAGCATGATCCGGGGGTGATGCGCCAGGCGATCCAGGCCGGCGTCAGCGCCTACATCGTCGAAGGCATCCATGCGGCGCGCCTGCAGCCGATTCTCGACGTGGCCATGGCTCGCTTCGAGAGCGACCAGGCGCTCAAGGCGCAACTGCTGGCTCGCGACCAGCAACTGGCCGAACGCAAGCGCATCGAACAGGCCAAGGGCCTGCTGATGAAGATGAAAGACTGCAATGAAGAGCAGGCCTACACCCTGATGCGTCGCCAGGCCATGAGCCGCCAGCAGAAGTTGATTCAGGTGGCAGAGCAGATCATCGCCATGTCCGAAATGCTTGGCTGAGTCGATGTTGGCCCGGCTCTTGCTCAGCCAATACCACAGGTAGCCAACGGCGGTTGCCACATCATCCCGACAAAGACGTCGCTCTCCCCTCCACCCTGGTGGATCGGGTAGCGACGTCTTTTTCGTTTCCGCCCTGCCAGGCAGGGCATGACAACCGTTGCAAGCTGCGCGAGGTGTTCAATGAATACGAGCTTCTGGAAATCCGGGCATGTGCCTACGCTGTTTGCCGCCTTCCTCTACTTCGACCTGAGCTTCATGGTCTGGTACCTGCTGGGTCCCTTGGCGGTGCAGATCTCCGCCGACCTGCAACTGAGTGCGCAGCAACGGGGCCTGATGGTCGCAACGCCCATTCTGGCCGGTGCCGTATTGCGCTTTATCGTGGGCATGCTGGTCGACCGCCTGTCACCCAAGACTGCCGGCCTGATTGGGCAGGTGGTCGTGATCGTCGCCCTGGCCTGTGCCTGGTTCATGGGCGTTCACAGTTACGAACAAGCGTTGCTGCTGGGCGTGTTCCTTGGCGTTGCAGGCGCCTCGTTCGCCGTGTCGCTACCGTTGGCGTCGCAGTGGTACCCGCCCCAGCACCAAGGCAAGGCCATGGGCATCGCCGGTGCGGGCAACTCCGGGACGGTGTTCGCCGCCCTGCTCGCCCCGGTGCTGGCCGCAAGCTTTGGCTGGAACAACGTGTTCGGTTTCGCCGTCATCCCGCTGGTGATCACCCTCGTGGCCTTTGCACTGCTGGCACGCAATGCCCCGCAGCGCCCCAAGCCCAAGGCCATGGCCGACTATTTCAAGGCCTTGGGCGACCGTGACAGCTGGTGGTTCATGTTTTTCTACAGTGTCACCTTCGGTGGATTCATCGGCCTGGCCAGCGCCCTGCCGGGCTACTTCAGCGACCAGTATGGCCTGAGCCCGATCACCGCAGGCTACTACACGGCAGCCTGCGTGTTCGCCGGCAGCCTCATGCGTCCGCTGGGTGGTGCCCTCGCCGACCGTTTCGGTGGCATCCGCACCTTGCTCGGGATGTACAGTGTGGCAGCGGTGTGCATCGCTGCAGTCGGCTTCAACCTGCCCAGCGCCGCAGCAGCCCTGGCCCTGTTCGTCAGCGCCATGCTTGGCCTGGGCGCTGGCAATGGCGCGGTGTTCCAGTTGGTGCCGCAACGCTTCCGCCAGGAAATCGGTGTCATGACCGGCCTGATCGGCATGGCCGGTGGCATCGGCGGCTTCCTGCTGGCGGCAGGCCTGGGTGCAATCAAGCAGCACACCGGCGACTATCAACTTGGCCTGTGGCTGTTCGCCAGCCTGGGGTTGCTGGCCTGGTTCGGCCTGTATGGGGTCAAGCGTCGCTGGCGCACCACCTGGGGTTCGGCTGCCGTGACGGCCGCGCGGGTCTGACCCCATGAGCTTGCAACTGGCGTTCGCCCAGGCCAGCGCCACCGGCCCGCGCCCGGAAAACCAGGACGCTCTGCGCCTGGTCACCCCGGCTGCAGAGCTGGCCGCCAGCAAGGGCTACCTGTTCGCCCTCGCCGACGGCGTCAGCCAGTGCGCCGATGGTGGCCTGGCGGCCAGGGCCAGCCTGCAGGCCTTGGCACTGGACTACTATTCCACTCCCGCCACCTGGGGTGTGGCCCAGGCCCTGGATCGCCTGCTGCTGGCGCAGAACCGCTGGCTGCGCGCCCAGGGCAACGGCCAGCCGCTGATGACCACGCTGACCGCCCTGGTGCTGCGCGGCAAGCGGTTCACCCTCGCCCATGTCGGCGACTGCCGCGCCTACCGCTGGCACGACGGTCGCCTGTCGTGCCTGAGCGATGACCATGTCTGGGACCAGCCAGGAATGCATCATGTGCTCAAGCGCGCCTTGGGTCTGGACCAGCACCTGTTGGTCGATTACCGGGAAGGCGAACTGCAGCCGGGCGAGTGCTTCGTGCTGCTCAGCGATGGTGTCTGGTCGAGCCTGAGCGATCAGCAGATCCAGTCGATCCTGCGCGAGCAGCCTGACCTGCAGGTGGCCGCCGATACTCTGGTCGCCAGCGCGCACCTTTGCGGCAGCCAGGACAACGCCAGCGCGTTGCTGGTCAGGGTCGAACAGCCGGGCTCGGCGAATCTGGGCGATACCCTTGCGCAGTTGCAGGAATGGCCGATACCGAACGCCCTGCGTACGGGCCAGCGCATCGATGGCTGGTGTGTCGAAGGGCTGCTCGCCCAGAGCCGGCAATCACTGCTCTACCGGGTCAAGGATACCCAGGGCCAGGCATGGGTGCTCAAGACCCTTCCACCGGCGCGCGAAACCGATCAGGGCGCTGCTCAGCGGCTGCTGCTCGAAGAGTGGTTTCTGCGCCGGGTCGCTGGCCGACACTTCCCTGAGGTGCATGCCGCCAGCCAGCGCCAGCACCTGTACTACCTCATGCGCCAGTATCCGGGCCAGACGCTTGCCAGCCTGTTCGCCGAACATGGGCCCTTGCCACTGCCCCAATGGCTGGAGCTGACACGCCAACTGCTGCAGGCAGTGGGCGTGCTGCACCGGCGCAACCTGCTGCACCGCGACATCAAGCCGGAAAACCTGCATCTAGGGGCGGATGGCCAACTACGCGTGCTGGATTTCGGCCTGGCGTACTGCCCGGGCCTGTCAGAGGATCAGCCGCACGATCTGCCCGGCACCCCCTCGTTCATTGCCCCGGAAGCCTTCGATGGCGAGCCGCCGACAGCCCGCCAGGATCTCTACGCCGCTGGCGTAACGTTGTACTACCTGCTGACCGGGCACTACCCCTACGGTGAAATCGAGGCGTTCCAGCGCCCACGCTTCAGTACGCCGGTCAATGCTGCGCGCTATCGCCCCGACCTGCCTGAATGGTTGCAGCGTAGCCTGGAAAAGGCTGTCTCGGTGGACCCTGCACAACGTTTCGAGACCGCCGAACAATGGTTGCTGCTGCTCGAACGCGGTGACCGCCAAGAGTTGGCCATGCGCCCTCGCCCCCTGCTGGAGCGCGAGCCGCTGAAAGTCTGGCGAACCTTGGCGCTGCTGTCGATGGTGTTGAACCTGGTGCTGCTGTACATCGTGCTTAAAGGGTAAGCCTGGGCGGGATTCTTCGCGGGCAAGCCCGCTCCTGCAAATGCAGGGCACCGAGATGCAGGCCCGTTTGGCATACCCAAATTCCAGGCAAAGAAAAACCCGGCCGAGGCCGGGTTTTTCGTGAAGCATCAAACCAATTACTTGGCCTGGGCTTCTACCTGAGCTTCTACGCGACGGTTAACGGCGCGGCCAGCTTCGGTGGCGTTGTCAGCAACTGGACGGGTCTCACCGTAGCCAACCGAGTCAACACGGTTGGATTCGATGCCGTACTGCTGGGTCAGAACCTGCTTGACAGCATTGGCACGACGCTCGGACAGCTTCTGGTTGTAAGCGTCTGGACCTACGGAGTCAGTGTGACCTTCAACCACGGTGGTGGTTTGTGGGTACTGCTTCATGAAGTCAGCCAGGTTCTTGATGTCGCCGTAGCTGTTAGGCTTGACGACCGACTTGTCGAAGTCGAACTTCACGTCCAGCTCAACGCGGACGTTTTCAGCGGCAGCCGGGCAGCCGTCGGCGTCAACGGTGACGTTGGCCGGGGTGTCAGGGCACTTGTCGACGTTGTCGCAGACGCCGTCGTTGTCGCTGTCGGTGCAGACTTCGGCAACCGGAGCAGGAGCAGGAGCTGCGGACTGCTTCGGGCTACCGCCGAAGTTCAGGCCAACGCCGACGCTCGGTGCCCACTCGGTGTCACCTTTGTCGATGTTGTACTGGGCTTCAACGCCGGCACGGGCGTAGAACATGTCGGTGATGTACCACTTGGCGCCAGCGCCAACGTTGGCGAAGGTGGAGTGGTCACGACCGCCACGGCCGGTCTGGCCCAGCGACTGGTGGGAGAAACCAGCCGAAACGTACGGACGGATAGCGTCGTATGGGTTGTTGAAGTGGTAAACGGCATCCAGGGCAGTGTTCGAGCCCTTGATGTTCTTGCCGTCGTCGCCACGAGCGTTGTGAACTTCGTCGTAGCCCAGACGCAGTTCAACGTCGTCGGTCAGGAAGTAACCGATCGAGCCGCCGAACAGGTTGCCGTCGTTCTTGAAGTCGCGCTGGCTGTCGAAGAACTCCTTCTTGTAGAAGATCTCGGTTTCGACGGCGCCTTGGCCTTGTGCCATAGCGCCAATCGAGGTGGCGGCTACGAGCGAACCAATGGCCAAGCCCAAGGTGTTTTTCAATTTCATCCGTTAAATCCCCATCTGGTGATAGTTAAGCCGCCCCACCAAAAACCGGGGGACAACTCGACGGCAAGTCTAGCAGACCTTGCCGATTCGTTTGAGCCATTTGCGTAGGACTAAGTTTCAGCCGAGTCCGCAAATTTCTCACGAAGCTTGTCGAGCGCACGCTTGTAACGCATTTTCGTGGCGCTCAGGCCCATGTGCATGATGTCGGCGATCTCCTGAAACTCCAGCTCTGCGACAAAACGTAGCACCAGAATTTCCCGGTCGATCGGGTTCACATACACCAGCCATTTATCCAGCCCGCCTTTTTCTTCCGGTTTCGGAGCCTTGTCCTCGGACGCCTCTTCGACGGGGTCCAGGCTCAGGGCATCCATCAACCTTCTCTTGCGACGCTCCTTGCGGTACTGGGTGATACATTCGTTGTAGGTGATGCTGTAGAGCCAGGTCTTGAACTTCGATTTGCCCTCGAAATTCTTCAGGCCGTACAACACTTTCAGCATGACCTCCTGACAGACATCGTCAGCATCCCGATCGTTCCCCAGATAACGTGCACAGACGTTGAACAGGGTCCGTTGGTAGCGCCGCATGAGCTCCTCATAGGCGCGGGTAACATGAAACAGCTCCTCATGCGAACGCGCCACCAACTCCTCGTCGGTGAGCTCGCGGGGGTCGTAACGCATGGGCGGCGAATAGACTTTATTCAAAACGGATCTGGCCGACAGTCAGGTCAATGTCGCCGCTCAGCCCCTGGGGCCGATTTTTGCGGCGGCATACATTAACAGCTTTTGTGCGGTTAGCGGCTATTGACACGCTGCTCAAGCAGCACTCGATTAGACAGCGATACCAGTTCGCCATCATCGGTCAGCAGCGTCGTCTTGACCGTTCCGATCTCTTCGATATGCCCTTCGACCTCTCCAATCCGCACCTGCTGGCCGACCTGATACAACTCGCGCACGTAGATCCCGGCAAGGATCTGCCCGGCGATTTCCCGGCTGCCCAGGCCCATTGCCAGGGCCACGGCCAGACCAACGGTAATCAGCCCGATGACGATCACATGGTTGAGCAGGTCGGTCTTGACCTCGAGCTGGCTGATCGCCACCGAGATCGCGATGATGATGACCAGCCCCTGGGCGATGCGCCCGACGCCCGCTGCGTACTCCAGGCCGATGCCTTCGGCAGCGCCGCGCACCAGGCCGTTGACCAGCTGTGCCAGCAATACGCCGGCCAGCAGTACCAGCGCCGCGCCAAACACCTTGGGCAGGTACAGGGCAAGCATGTCGAGGGTGGCGGAGACCCGCTCCAGGCCCAGCGATTCTGCGGCCGAAACCAGGAAGATCAGCAGGATGAACCAGTAGACGATCTTGCCGATCAGCGTCGAGATCGGTACTTGGATACCGACCCGGCCGAGCATCTTGGTCAGCCCGGTCCCGCTCATCAGGCGGTCGAGGCCGAACTTGGCGAGCAGCTTGGACAGCAGTGTGTCGAGCAGCTTGGCCACCACGAAACCGAGCAGCACCACGACCAGCGCGCCGAACAGGTTGGGGATGAAGTTCGCCACCTTGGTCCAAAGGGCAGTCATGGCGGTGACCAGGCTCTGGGTCCAGAGATCGAGTTCCATATTCAATCGGCCTTATCAGCTTTCTGTCTGCCTGCGGCAGGGGTACGGCGCACCGGCGCGACATGCGCCGAGCCATTGTTGACAGCGATCAGCAGCGCCTGGCTCCAGCGGCCCAGCAGGCTGAACAGATCGCCCGCGCCAACCTGACGGTTGGCGGTTTTGAGCACGCGACCCAGGCAGGCGTCGTCGTCTCGGTCATGGCCGGACGGCGACGCCTTGAGCAGGTCGCGCAGGGATTCTTCAAACGGATCGTGCATGGGCACCTCGCGTGATGTCAGTCAAAGACGAGGGCTCTGGCCGACGGGTCACACAGGGATATGGGACGAATGTTTCAAAATACATACGTGCTCGACGCTCAGACCCAGCGCAACTTGCGCAACAACCACCATTGCCCTGCGGCCAGGCCCAACACCACCAGGCAGGCGAACAGGAAGCCATAGGGGTTCTCGGCCCCCGGAATACCACCGACATTGATGCCGAGCAGGCCGGTGATGAAGCTCATCGGCAGGAAGATGCAGGTGATGATGCCGAAGCGGTACATGGTCCGGTTCATCCGCTCGCTGCGCCGCCGGTCCTCGCCTTCCAGCACCAGCGCAGCGCGCTCTCGCGCCAGTTCCAGCTCCTCGAGATAACGGATCAGGCTGTTGTTCAGCTCGTTCCAGTAATCGGCGTCGGCGTCGGCGAACCAGCTCCACTTGTTGCGCGAAAGCTGGGCATAGATATCACGCTGTGGCGCCAGGAAGCGACGCAGCCCGGCGGCACGACGGCGGATCTGCTGCAGATTGCCCTGGGCCGGACTATACCGTTCGTCGGATTCTACCTTCTCTTCCTCGAGATCGACCGCTTCGGACAGGTCGCTGACCAGTGCCTGGACCTTTTCGGTCAACAGTTCACCCATCAGCAACAGCAATTCGGAGGCCGATTTCGGCCCCCTGCCCTCATCCAGTTGCTGCAGGATCTCGTCGCTCGCGCGCAAAGGCCTCAGGCGCAGCGAAATGACGCGACGCGCTTCGGCGAAGATGCGCACCGAAACCATGTCTTCCGGCTCTGCGCCAGGGTTGAGGTTGACCCCGCGCAAAAACAGCAGCAACTGCTCGTTGGCCAGCGGCAGCAGGCGTGGGCGAGTGTTCTCCTCGAGCAGCAGATCGCAGGCGAACTCGCTCAGGCCGCTGTCGTGCAGCAGCCAGGTGCGGGTTTGCGGATGACTGCGATCCCAGTGCAGCCAGAGGCTCTCTTGCGCCTGCAATTGCAGGTTGTCCAACTCGGTACGGGCAATGGCGCGCGCGCCGCCCTTGCCGTCGAGCACCAGGGCATGGACCAGCCCCCACTGCGCGTTGTCTTCCTCGAACATCAATGCTCCATCAGCGCGCGCGGCGCATCACTCCGGCATCTTCAGGGGGCTTGGCGAGACGATCACGCCATTGTTGTCGGCGTAGATGTATTCGCCGGGACGGAAAGTGACGCCGGCAAAGCTGACCACCACATCGAGGTCGCCAATGCCGCGCTTGTCGGTCTTCATCGGATGACTGGCCAGGGCCTGCACGCCGACGTCGGTCTGCACCAGCACATCCACGTCACGCACACAGCCGTAGATCACCAGGCCTTCCCAGCCATTCTTCGCTGCTTTCTCGGCGAGCATGTCGCCCAGCAGCGCACGGCGCAGCGATCCGCCGCCATCGACCACCAGGACCTTGCCCTTGCCGTCGAGCTCGACCTGCTCCTTGACCAGGGAATTGTCTTCGAAGCACTTGATGGTGACGATCTGGCCGCCGAAAGAGTCGCGGCCGCCGAAATTGCTGAACATCGGCTCCAGCACCTGGACCAGCTCCGGGTAGGCGTCGCACAGGTCGGGCGTTACGTAATGCTGCATGGGAAGCTCCTGTCAGTCACAACGAAAGCGGGTATCGGGCAAGGCTACACCCTGAAGGCCATTGCAGTCATCCGCGAGTTCGGTGGTGCGGCATTCGCGGGCAAGCCCGCTCCTACAGGCCTCCCACAACCCTGGAGAACCGGCCACTGACAGCATGTGGGAGCGGGCTTGCCCGCGAATGGTCGCTCATTCAACCTTCTTGGACGGGCGCCTGGGGATCGCTCAACCAGCGCGCCACCAGCGGCCAGACCTGCGCCTGCGCGGCCTTGCTCACCAGCATGTCGACATGCCCAAAGGCCTCGAAGCCTTCTTCACGGCCCAGGCGCAGGAACTGCTTGCACTCGCCGCCCCACTGTTCGAACAGTTTGCGACAGGCCCATACCGGATCCTGGAAATCTGCCGCGCCAGCCACTGCCAGCAGCGGCGCCTCGACCTGCGACAGCCCAGCCCACCAATCCTGGCCCTTGACCCCGAAACGCCCGAACAGCCCATGCCAGCGCAGGCTTTCCAGGGCCAGACCGATCGGTTCGTCTTCCGGCCCACGCTTGAGGCGCGGCCCGGAGAGCTGTGCGAAGCGCTTGACCAGCAGACGTGCGCCCCAGGCAACCGGTGGCACTTTCAGCGGCCAGTACACACGACTGACCTGAGTGCCGAACAAGGCCACGCTGGCCACGCAGGCGCTGTTCAGGTAGCCGCCGCCGAGCGCCGCCACCAGCGTGGTGCCACCCAGTGAATGGCCAATCCAGTGCGGTGCCTGCCCTGCCATTTCCTGGACAAAGGCCCCGATCACCGGCAGATCGAAACGCGCATAGTCCGCCACGGTGTTCTGCCGCCACTGGCGGTTGCGCGGCGACAGCCCGTGGCCACGCATTTCCGGGATCCACACATCGAAACCGGCACGCGCCAGGAACGCCCCCAGGCCAATGCCCTTGGGCGAATACCAAAAGCGGCGGTTGGAGAAACTGCCATGCAGGAGGATCACCGGCACGCCTGGAGTGGAAGGCTGATCGGCCAGCCCGAGGCGGGTCAGCGCCAGCTCGACACTGGCGTCGGGGCTGTTGCCGGCCTTGATTCGGTAGACATCTTCGCTGAGGTCGCCACGGCGCTCGGCACTGAGCAGGGCCACGGGAAAAAGGGTGCTGCTGCTTTGCATGGATTCACAGAATGAAAAGGGGAAACAGGATGGGGAAACTGCGACGCTGAATTTGGGGCTTCAGCGCATTCGCGGGCAAACCCGCTGCCACCGGGTTCGGTGGCAGCGGGTTTGCCCGCGAAGAGGCAGATGCACGGAGCGCGTCAGGACGCGCCCCGCGCGTGATGCATCAGGCTGCGCCCTGACCTTCGGCCAGGAAGAACCAGGTTTCGAGTACCGAGTCCGGGTTCAGCGACACGCTCTCGATGCCCTGCTCCATCAACCACTTGGCGAGGTCAGGGTGGTCCGAAGGGCCCTGGCCGCAGATGCCGATGTACTTGCCCGCCTTGTTGCACGCGGCGATGGCATTGGCCAGCAGCTTCTTGACCGCAGGATTTCGCTCGTCGAACAGGTGGGCGATGATCCCCGAGTCGCGGTCCAGGCCCAGGGTGAGCTGGGTCAGGTCGTTGGAGCCGATCGAGAAGCCATCGAAGTACTCCAGGAACTCTTCGGCGAGGATGGCGTTGGACGGCAGTTCGCACATCATGATCACGCGAAGGCCATTGTCGCCACGGGCCAGGCCGTTCTCGGCGAGCAGGTCGACGACCTGGCTGGCTTCGCCCAGGGTGCGCACGAACGGCACCATGATCTCGACGTTGGTCAGGCCCATCTCGTTGCGCACGCGCTTGAGGGCGCGGCACTCGAGCTCGAAGCAGTCACGGAACGACTCGCTGATATAGCGCGAGGCTCCGCGGAAGCCCAGCATCGGGTTCTCTTCTTCCGGCTCGTACAGCTTGCCGCCGATCAGGTTGGCGTACTCGTTGGACTTGAAGTCCGACAGGCGCACGATCACCTTTTTCGGGTAGAAGGCTGCGGCCAGGGTGCTGATGCCCTCGACCAGTTTCTCGACATAGAAGCCCACCGGGTCGCTGTAGCCAGCGATGCGCTTGTCGACGCTCTCTTTCAGCTCAGGCGGCAGACCCGCGTAGTTGAGCAGTGCCTTGGGGTGCACGCCGATCATGCGGTTGATGATGAACTCAAGGCGCGCCAGGCCCACACCCGCGTTGGGCAGTTGGGCGAAGTCGAAGGCGCGGTCGGGGTTGCCGACGTTCATCATGATCTTGAACGGCAGCTCCGGCATGGCATCCACCGAGTTCTGCTTGACGTCGAAGCCCAGCTCGCCCTCGAAGATGAAGCCGGTGTCGCCTTCGGCACAGGAAACAGTCACGCCCTGGCCATCCTTGAGCACTTGCGTCGCGTTGCCGCAACCGACCACGGCCGGGATACCCAGCTCACGGGCGATGATCGCGGCGTGGCAGGTACGGCCACCGCGGTTGGTGACGATGGCGCTGGCGCGCTTCATGACCGGTTCCCAGTCCGGGTCGGTCATGTCGGAAACCAGTACGTCGCCTGGCTGCACCTTGTCCATTTCGGACACATCGTGGATCACGCGGACCTTGCCAGCGCCGATACGCTGGCCAATGGCGCGACCTTCGACCAGTACCGTGCCCTTCTCTTTAAGCAGGTAGCGCTCCATGACATTGGCGCTGGCGCGGCTCTTCACGGTCTCGGGGCGAGCCTGCACGATGTACAGCTTGCCGTCGTCACCGTCCTTGGCCCATTCGATGTCCATCGGGCGCTGATAGTGCTGCTCGATGATCATCGCCTGCTTGGCGAGTTCGTTGACCTCGGCGTCGCTCAGGCAGAAGCGCGCACGCTCGGCACGGTCGACCTCGACGGTCTTGACCGAACGACCGGCCTTGGCTTCGTCGCCGTAGACCATCTTGATCGCCTTGCTGCCCAGGTTGCGACGCAGGATGGCCGGGCGGCCTGCCTGCAGGGTGTTCTTGTGCACGTAGAATTCGTCAGGGTTGACCGCACCCTGCACGACGGTTTCGCCCAGGCCGTAGGCGCCGGTGATGAACACCACGTCGCGGAAGCCCGACTCGGTGTCGAGGGTGAACATGACGCCAGCGGTGCCGGTTTCCGAACGCACCATGCGCTGCACGCCGGCCGACAGTGCGACCAGCTTGTGGTCGAAGCCCTGGTGCACGCGGTAGGAAATGGCGCGGTCGTTGAACAGCGAGGCGAACACTTCCTTGGCCGCGCGGATCACGTTGTCGACGCCACGGATATTGAGGAAAGTTTCCTGCTGGCCGGCGAACGAGGCATCCGGCAAGTCTTCGGCGGTCGCCGAAGAACGCACGGCCACGGCCATGTTGTCGTTGCCGGCAGCCATTTCGGCGAAGGCGGTGCGGATTTCGGCGTCCAGGCGCGCCGGGAAATCGGCCTCCATCACCCACTGGCGAATCTGTGCGCCGGTCTTGGCCAGGGCGTTGACGTCATCGACGTCCAGCGCATCGAGCGCGGCGTGGATGCGGTCGTTCAAACCACTTTGTTCGAGAAAGTCGCGATACGCCTGAGCCGTAGTGGCAAAGCCGCCCGGCACCGATACGCCGGCACCGGCAAGATTACTGATCATCTCGCCCAGGGATGCGTTCTTGCCCCCCACATGCTCCACATCATGGACGCCGAGCTTATCGAGGGAAACTACGTACTCTACCAAGGTGATCTCTCCACTAACTGTATTGGAAAAGCTCAAGGGCGCCCGCCTGTCGACTCTGCGGCTGGGCCGGGACGCTTGTGGCCTGGACCTGGAAAATAAGTGAGAATGCCGAACGACCGCGTTCGGCAAACCGAACCTATCATATCCAGAAACATTCGGCAGCTTAAGGCCTCAGGTGCAAATGAAACGATCCGCGTTCTTCATCTCCGACGGTACCGGCATCACGGCCGAAACACTGGGCCAAAGCCTGCTGGCGCAGTTCGAAAGCATTCCCTTCGCCAAATTCACCCGCCCCTACATCGATACGCTCGACAAGGCGCGTGCCATGGTCCAGCAGATCAATGCCGCGGCCGAGCGCGACGGTGTGCGCCCCATTATCTTCGATACCATCGTCAACCAGGACATCCGCGAGGTCATGGCCACGTCCAATGGCTTCATGATCGACATCTTTTCGACGTTTTTATCCCCACTCGAGCAGGAATTGACCGCCCATTCGTCGTATTCCGTGGGCAAATCGCACTCGATCGGCGGCAACTCCAACTACATGGAGCGCATCGAGGCGGTCAACTTTGCCCTGGACAACGACGATGGTGCGCGCACCCATTACTACGACAAGGCCGACCTGATCCTGGTGGGTGTATCGCGCTGCGGCAAGACGCCGACGTGCCTGTACATGGCCATGCAGTTCGGTATCCGCGCCGCCAACTACCCGCTGACCGAGGACGACATGGAGCGCCTGCAGTTGCCGGCGGTGCTGAAAAAGCACCACAACAAGCTGTTCGGCCTGACCATCGACCCCGACCGCCTGACCGCCATTCGCCACGAACGCAAACCCAACAGCCGCTATTCGAGCTTTGCCCAGTGCGAGTTCGAGGTGCGCGAGGTGGAGAACCTGTTCCGCCGGGAGAACATTCCCAACATCAACTCCACGCATTTTTCGGTGGAGGAGATTTCGGCGAAGATCCTCGTGGAGAAAGGCGTGGAGCGGCGGTTCAAGTAGGGCCGCTGAAGACGAACAAAAAACCCCCGGCATCACTGCCGGGGGTTTTTCATTTCAGTGCCAAGGTCAGGACGGAATCACCACCGACTGCCCACTCAGCGCCAGGTCGACCAGCTCGCGGTTGGCCACCGCGTACATCGCATAGTCGGTGCCCGTGGCGTTGCGCAGGTCATCGAGCATGGCGCGCCAGCGCTCGACCATTACCCGGTGCTGCTCGGCCCACAGGGCCACACGGGCATCCATGTCGTCCGGTGCATCAGCCATCTGCAGCACGGAAATGGTGATCGCCCGCTGCTGCAGGTCGATATCGTCGCGGAACGCCTCGCGGGCCAGGGCCTGCCAGTTGTTCTCCACCGGCAGGTTGCTGATTTCCTGCAGGTACCAGGTCAGGTCCAGCGCGCTGCCCACGGCGAAGAACGCCTTGGCCACCTGGGCCGGATCGTGGCCGGTCACATCCGAGGCCTCGATGATCGGCAACAGGGTGTACAGGTGAGTGGTGCCTGCCACCATGCGTGCCAGCAACTCCGGCACCCCGGCTTCGACGAAGCCCTGGTAGCGCACCTGCCAGCGTTCGCGGGTCGGCCCTTCCAGCAGTTCGTCGAGCTTGAGCCCCAGTTGCGCGATCTTCGGCCCGAAATGAGCGGTGTCACGACCAGCATCCTGCTCGTTGCGACGGCTGCGCAGGAACCAGCGGGTGGCACGCCGCCCAAGGCGCATCAGCTCGTCCATCAGGGTCAACTGGATCTCGGCCGGCACCTGGTAGTCGAGGGCCTCGATCTGGCGGAACCAATGCGGCAGGTGGAAGATGTCGCGCACGATCACGTAGGCACCGGCAACGTTGGCCGGGCTCATGCCGGTGGACTCCTTCAGGCGCTGCACGAAGGTGATGCCCATGTTGTTGACCAGGTCGTTGGCGATCTGGTTGCTGACGATCTCGCGCTTGAGGCGGTGACGGCGCATGGCCTCGGCGAACTTGCTGACCAGCGACGGCGGGAACGCCGTCTCCATGTCACGGGTCAGGTAGTCGTCGTCCGGCACCAGCGACTTGAGCAGTTGCTCCTTGAGATCGATCTTGCTGTACGAGATCAGCACCGACAGCTCGGCACGGGTCAGGCCCTGGCCGGCGGCAAGACGTTCGGCCAGTTGCTCTTCGGTCGGCAGGAACTCGATGGCGCGGTCCAGCTTGCCCCGCGACTCAAGGTCGGCCATCAGGCGCTTGTACTCGGCGATCCGCTCGCGGGCGCGACGGGCCGCCAGCGACAGGGCCTGGGTCTGCTTGTAGTTGTTACCCAGCACCAGCGAGGAGACTTCCTCGGTCATGCTGCCCAGCAGCTGGTTGCGCTGCTTCTCGGTCATGTCACCAGCCTGCACCACTTCGTTGAGCAGGATCTTGATGTTGACCTCGTGGTCGGAGCAGTCCACGCCACCGGCGTTGTCGATGAAGTCGGTGTTGGTGGCGCCGCCGTGCAGGCCGAACTCGACACGACCGAGCTGGGTCATGCCCAGGTTGCCGCCCTCGCCCACCACCTTGCAGCGCAGCTCGTTGCCGTTGACGCGCAGGGCGTCGTTGGCCTTGTCGCCGACGTCGGCATGGCTCTCGCTGCTGGCCTTGACGTAGGTGCCGATACCGCCATTCCACAGCAGGTCGACCGGCGCCTGCAGCAGTGCGTGCAGCAGTTCGGTCGGGGTCAGGCGATCAGCTTCGATGGCGAAGCGTTCCTTCATCTGCGGACTGATGGCGATGCTCTTGGCGCTACGCGGGAAAATCCCGCCGCCTTCGGACATGATCGCGCTGTTGTAGTCGGTCCAGGCCGAGCGCGGCAGCTCGAACAGGCGCTTGCGCTCGGCAAAGCTGGTTGCCGGGTCCGGATTCGGATCGACGAAGATGTGCAGGTGGTTGAACGCGGCCACCAGTTGCAGCTTGTCGGACATCAGCAGACCGTTGCCGAACACGTCGCCGGCCATGTCGCCGATGCCAACCACCGTGATCGGGTCTTCCTGCACGTTGATGCCGCGCTCACGGAAGTGGCGCTGCACGCCCACCCAGGCACCACGAGCGGTGATGCCCATGCCTTTGTGGTCGTAGCCAGCCGAACCACCGGAGGCGAAGGCATCGCCGAGCCAGAAGCCGTAGTCGTTGGCGATGCCGTTGGCGATGTCGGAGAAGGTCGCGGTGCCTTTGTCTGCGGCCACCACCAGGTAGGGGTCGTCGTCGTCATGGCGCACCACGTTGGCTGGCGGCACCACGCCACCGTCCTTGAGGTTGTCGGTGATGTCGAGCAGGCCACTGATGAAGATGCGGTAGCAGGCGATACCCTCGGCGGCGATTTCATCTCGGCCACCACCCAGCGGCAGGCGACGCGGCAGGAAACCACCCTTGGCGCCGACCGGCACGATTACCGAGTTCTTCACCTGCTGCGCCTTGACCAGGCCCAGCACCTCGGTACGGAAGTCTTCCTCACGGTCCGACCAGCGCAGGCCGCCACGGGCGACGTTGCCGAAGCGCAGGTGCACGCCCTCGACCCGTGGCGAATAGACGAAGATCTCGAATTTCGGTACGGGCTTGGGCAGCTCGGGAATCAGGCGCGGGTTGAACTTGAAGCTGAAGTACGACTTGTTCTGGCCAGCGGCGTCGGGCTGGTAGAAGTTGGTACGCAGCGTGGCCTTGATCAGGTCCAGGTAACGACGCAGGATACGGTCCTCGTTGAGCACCTGAACATCGTCCAGGGCGGTGAGGATTGCCTGCTCCAGGCGCTGCTGCTTGTCGTCCAGGTCATCCTGGCCGAGCTTGCGCGCGAGGTAGAAGCGGGTCTTGAACAACCGGGTCAGCTCGCGGGCGATGTCGGTGTGGTTGTTCAGGGTGCTGGCGATATAGCCCAGATCGAAGCCCAGGCGAATCTGCTTCATGTAGCGGGCGTAGGCGCGCAGCAACGCCACATCGCGCCATGGCAGGCCGGCGGTGAGCACCAGGCGGTTGAAGGCGTCGTTCTCGGCGTCGCCCTTGACGATGTGGATGAAGGCGTCCTGCAGCGTGTCGTTGAGCTGCTGCAGGTCCAGGCTCAGGCCTTCGCTGTAGGTGAAGGCGAAGTCGTGAATCCAGAACTCGCGGCCGTTGGCATGGCGCAGGCGGTAGGGGAATTCACCCAGCACACGCAGACCGAGGTTCTCCAGGATTGGCAGCACGTCGGACAGCGCCAGCGGCGTGTCGGCGTGATACAGCTTGCAGTGCAGCTGGCGCTCGCCCAGTTGGGTGAGCGGCTGGTAGAAGCTCATGGCCAGCGGCTTGGCTTCGGACAACGCCAGCACGTGCTGCATGTCCACCACTGCCGAATGCGCGGCGAAGCGCTCGCGGTAACCAGCCGGGAAGCCCTTGGGGAAGTCGGCGAGGATGTTGGTGCCCTGGGCTTCGCCGAAGTTCTCCACCACCAGCGCGGAGAAGTCGTCCTGCCACGAACGGCAGGCCTGGATCACTTCGTTTTCCAGCTGCTGCGGGTCGATGTCGATGCGGTTCTTCGGGTCGACCCGCAGGATCAACTGCACACGTGCCAGCACCGACTCGGAGAAGAAGGTCCAGAACTCACAGTCGGTAGCCTTCAGGCGCTCCATCAAGACCTGCTGGATCTTCTGGCGCACTTCGGTGGAGTAGATTTCACGCGGCACGTAGGCCAGGCAGTAGCAGAAGCGGCCGTACGGGTCCTTGCGCAGGAACACACGGATCTTGTTGCGTTCCTGGATCTGCACGATCGACATGGCGGTGTTGAACAGCTCGTCGATCGGGGTCTGGAACAGGTCGTCGCGCGGCAGCACTTCGAGCACCTGCGTGAGTTCCTTGCCCAGGTGCGCCTTGGGGTCAAAGTGCGAGCGGCGCTCGATCTCGGCGACTTTCCCGCGGATGTACGGGATGGTGTACACGCTTTCGCCGTACACCGTCGAGGTGTACAGGCCCATGAAGCGGCATTCCTTGATGACCTTGCCATCGGCATCGATCTGGCGGATCGACACGTAGTCTGGGTAGGCCGGACGGTGCACGCGGCTTGGTTGCGAAGCCTTGGCGAACGACAGCAGGCGCGGCTCGCGCAGGTAGCTGACGGCGTAGTCCTCGATGCGCAGGTCTTCATTGCTCAGGCCGCTGCGCAGCACGCGCGGCAGGCCGAGGAAGGACGATTCGTCGTAGACCAGGCTGCCACCGGCAGCGTCGGACTCGACCACGAACTCTTCGTAGCCGAGGAAGGTGAAGTGGTTGTCCAACAGCCAGGTGAGGAAGCTCTGCACCTCGGCCTTGTCGTTCTGCGCTGGGCCGAAGGCG
This sequence comes from Pseudomonas sp. RW3S2, assembly GCF_014268955.1. NCBI lineage: Bacteria > Pseudomonadati > Pseudomonadota > Gammaproteobacteria > Pseudomonadales > Pseudomonadaceae > Pseudomonas > Pseudomonas sp. RW3S2. The sequence goes on from NZ_JABWRM010000003.1 coordinate 296,288, forward strand.
TTTTCGCCAACCAGCGCCAGCAGGTCGCGGACCTTGGCCTTCATCGGGTCGAAGTCGGCAACGACGACGCGCACATCGGCCAGTACCAGCTCCAGCTCGCGGGTCAGGCTGGTCAGCTCGGCGGCATTGGCGCAGCGGTCGATCTCCAGGTACATCAGCGACTCGTGGCTGACGCCTTCACCCTGGGTGCCCTTGGGCAGCAATTCGAGCAACTCGCCCTTCGGCCCGCGGCGGGCGCTGAGCACGGTGGTCTGCAGGGTGTGGATGCTGTAGCCGCGGCGGTTGAGTTCAGTGCGTACCGAGTCGACCAGGAACGGCAGGTCATGGTGCAGGACTTCGACCACGGTGTGCGTGGACTGCCAGCCGTGGCGTTCGTAGTCAGGGTTGTAGACCCGCACCTGCGCAGTGCTCGGGTCGAAGCGCTCGATGGTGCGCCAGGCAGAGAGGGTGCAGCCGGCCAGGTCGGACAGCCGACGCTGGGTGAGTTCGTCCAGAGAGATGATGCCGAAGAACTGTTCGGCGAACAGCGCCACTTGTGGCAGGGACTGCTCGCTGATGTGCTGCGCCAGGGCCGCCTGCAGTTGATGCTGGAAGTCGGCTTTGCTGGCTGCGGTGAAAAACGCCATCTGTGGTACTCCGCTTGGGCTTTGTTATAGGTGAAGCGTCGTGTACGTGCGCCATGTACGGATCAACGATAGCCAACCCGTAGCAGGAAGACGGTAAAACCAAGGCGTAGGACGCTTCCTTCGCGTCCATGTTCCAGGGATGGGCAGCTGCAAAGACGACTGCCGGTGGCTGTGTCTTTACGGTTGTCCATCAACTGGGCAGCTTAACGACTGAGCGGTCATCCCGGCTTGCAGCGCTGCGACATATTCGGTCAAAGGGCGGTAACATTGCGTTTATGCGCAAGGCCCAGACTGGCACAATCGCATTTCATTTCCTTGAACCGAGCTGCCCATGCAACTGAAAACCGCCCTGCTCTTCGCCACCCCCTGCGATGACGAGGAAGACAACATGGCGACCCTGTGCTGCCACAGCGACAAGGGCCAGATGTTCCTGCTCACCCGCTATCCGGACGAAGACACCGTCGACCTGACGCTCGATGACGAACCGTCGACGCTGGACGGGCTGAAAGTGACCTTGAGTGCCGAGCGCCTGCTGATCGAGGTCTCCCCGGGGGATCGGGATGCACTCAGGGGTGATGAATCGTTGGAGATCCTGCTCACGTCGGCCGGTAGCGATCTGGAGGAAGTGGCGCTGACGTTGCGCAATATTCTTGAGGGAACGGGGACGTTCGTTTCCGAGATCTGAGGTGGAGGCCCCTTTGCGGGCTTGCCTGCGCAGAGGTCGAAGACGCATCGACAATGCACACAACAAAGGCGACTCAAGGGTCGCCTTTGTGTACTTGCCGATCAGCGCATGGATCGACAGCGCTTACTTGCTTTCCTTCGCGAGGGTGCCCAGCGATGCATCCTTGACCAGGTAGCGGCCTTCAAGGTCGCTCAGCACTTTGAGGCTGTTGCGCGCCATCAGCACGCCGACTTCGACTTCCTGCTTGAGGTAGATGACCTCACCGGCCTTCGCATTCACGGTCATCTCGGCCCAGTTCTCGGCCTTGGAGCTGATCACGTGGGTGCCCGGGGTCACGTAGAAGTAGATGTATTGATTGCCACGGTTGTAGCCCATTTCCGACTCGGCTTCCTTGTTATCGAGGAAGACGTTGAAACGCACCATCATCCCGGCGTTGCTCGGGCGAACGACGTAGACCAGGGCCTTGTCGGCTACCGCAGCCTTGGGCAGCGAGTAGTTGGCGACCTCCGCCTGCATCTTGTCCGCCGAGGGGGTGGAGGCGCAGCCGTAAAGCAGCGCAATGGAGAGTACGGCGGTGGCTTTGAGGAGGGTCTTGATCACAAAGGCTTCCTTGCTTACGAAAGGGTGGTAGGGGCGGAATAGCGGCGGCGATATTAATTCGCCATCATCTTGACGTCAACCTGCTGCCGTGGCGGCTGACCCGCTACACTTTGAAAACGCTAATTGTTAATGCGCGTTTTTTCTCTACTACCAAGTGCTTCCATGTAAGCAGCCTTCAACGCAAGACTTACCACATGCAATGCTTCAGCCTTCAGATAAGCTAAATCCTGAGCAACCATCGCCTGGCCTGAGCCTTTTAATTTCACACGAGACTCTCCAACATATTTGGCACCCTCGACATAGACCGAGACACTGGCTTCGCACGCATAATAATCCGGACTATTCCAAGTCTTGACAAAAATGCGATTGATCTCAACGCGAGTTTTTATGTTCGCATCATCATCAGAGCCGATAGCTCGCTTGGTAAAATTGATCCAGTCAGTGACTGGAACACTGGCAAAACCTTCATACAAACCCCCATTGTAGTTCGCAGCATGCCACACTACCTTGCTGCTCTCAGAACACTGAGAGCAGCGCTCAACGCTGGAAACTCCGATTATCGATGAATTAATTTTTTTGTTTTTATTGCAACCAATTCAGAATCGGCCGTATAAGGGGAAAAATGCAGTTGATTTGTGACGCAGCCACTCAAAAGAAAAAACAACCCAGAAATATACCAACTCTCACCAACAACACCCCTTTCAGCCACTCAAAAAATCACCACCTCTCGTTCGGGCACTATTTCGACATTTACTTCCCACCACCCCATTTGAAATATGAAGCAAGGCATATCCCAAACCAGACAGGTACCGCATAGGCCAGAAAGCCAGGAAACACACCGGAAATATCAGACCAACCGAAAAACCACGTGTCATATTTGAAATATAAGGCTATAGCCCCTAAAAAATTTGATCCGACCCCTCCGAAGAAAAACAAAATAATCAAATAAATTAAAAGCAGCACATAAGCTTGAAACCTCGACTTGGGCTTCATTACTAGTTATCTCCTATTGCCCCTATCTTGCCACCCGTAGCTTCGGAAGTCTGAGGACCCATAGCGAGTTAGGTCATTGCTGAATTCTTGGCCGATGTTGCTAAGGAAACTCTACATTAACCGAGACACGATGACTGTCCCCATTCGCCTACAGAGAGCTTTCGGCAGATTTAGCTAAAGCACGCATGAGACATACCTCTAACTTTTTTCCTCTTTATCTCCGGGAGCTTTACGTTCTTTATATGACTTTAGCCGAGACAGCCTCATATGCCTACCGTAGCAAACACTGTGTAGATTAAAGCCCTAGGAATTAGCTGTAGAATCTCAGAGCATTCAAGCACCCAACGCCCCATCTTAAAGAAATTTATTGTCGCTCCTAAAAGCACCCCACTAACACTAACCAGCATAAATATTAAAAAACAATATAAAAACAGCAACAGAAAAGCTTGCAGACTTGACTTCGGCCCAATCATTAATCCCATCCAAAAGATTAAATATTCTCTCCAGCGACTTCTGAGCAATGATACCGCCTATCGCTGCGCTGGTAAGTACTGCCGGAGGTGATACATCCGTGCCAAAAAAAGCAAAAATATACACCCAACCAGCTACATAATCATGACCTAGGCCTTTGTACCCATGCCGGTGTAGAGGGCGTCAAGTCAGCCAAGAGATTTTTATACTCTATACATGCAAACCTATCACGCCTGAATCACACAAATCGCTGTAATAAGCTGGTCTGGCTGCTCCTCCAAAGGAACCCCCCACCCCGTAATTTCAAGGACACCATAATCACGATCGGTATAAAACCACTCTTCGGCCTCATCAAACTCCAGGCTAGTAAATGACAAAATATCAGATACAAGACTTCCCAAACCTACGCACTCCGACAAAAGACCCTTGTAAACAAATCTATGCGCAGCTTCACCCGGAAAGCTAAAGTCATAAACTTTAACTGCGTACACTTCCCCCCCGCGAACAAGAACAGATAATGCGGGAACTCCTTTCTTTAACTCACCGACAATTTCATCCTCAACAATTGAAAAAGAATAACCACCATTACCACACTCATCCAGGCGATACCCACTCAACAAAAGGTCTGGCGCCCCGTCAAACCTATACCGCAAGGAGTTCTCACTAGTCAAATACTTCGAAAGCACAGCATCCAAGTCAACTACACTAGCATGCAAGGGTATTCCAGCAAGTGATACACCTGGAATAATGGAAGCGTCCCAAGCTATAGAAAATCTATCTACCGACATCATTCGGGACTCCACAAATTTGTGACAGGATTAAATTCCACTTTCTGACCTTGCGGATTCAGGTATATCGTATTTGCATCATAAATAGGCTTAGAAGGCCTTTGAAATGTCGGCCTGTAGGTTGCAGGATCAATAATCTTAGCCTTACTACCATCAACGTATGTAATTCGACGAAGTCAGCACGCTTGCTGTACCTACCCGCACCACTGGCATGACTGCTGACGCTGCGCTCGTTGACCACATCGCCGCTGAGGCTGGTGAGGCTGACGTCGCGGCCGCAGGCACCATTATAGATCGAACCATCTCCAGACTCGCGTTCTTGGGTGGAAGCTCAGGCTCCCCTTTCAAAGAGCCGATCTTTGGCAAACTACTAGTTCCAGCCTCGGCATCAGTCAACGCCCTAGTAGGATTAGGATTCTTTGGGACCTCTGCAGCTTTTGCCCCTGCTTACAGCTTGATAAAGTCAAAGACTTGGCCGAACAGCCGCTCAATATCTGGCGACGCCTCAAGACACGCAAGCGCTTCATTGGACGTTAAAGGCATGTCGTAAGGCTCAAACCCTCGACGAACAGAAATACCATACAAAGCATGCTCGTCATCTTCCGTATGTTCCCAATGGGGTACATAGCCAATTACCTTATAGACCTTGAAAATCTCATCATGAAAATCCATTAAGTCAAACAAAAATGCTGGAGCGTTATTCAGCGACAACGCTTGAGCGCACCAAAAATTAAATTCATCCCTGCTTATAGCCCCACAAAAAAGACAGGTCATCACGAACGCCATCAACTCATCACTGAAGCGACCAGGCTCATTCAGACTCACATTCCACCCCCCATGGCTTCGCCGCCAATATGCCCCGTCTTCTTATGAATAAATTCAGGGACCAACTGCATCCGCCCACTATCTTGATGATGATGCCACGTATACCCATCGATTTTCTTTGCCCCTGCGCTAATCTGCTGGAGTTGCTTAGCAGTAAAACTTGAAGATTTCACTTGACCTTGCTGAATAGCCCCTAACAAATCTTTGGTCGCAAGTTTAATTTGCCCTTCATAACTCGCAGCCTTAAAGGCATCAATTGATATCCGCGTATCAAAGGCAGTCACATCATCAAATATAGGAAAGCCTCTGTTATCGAATACGACTCCCGTTACCGGATGACGCTGCCCTGCAAGATGCACATTCCGACCATCAACTGGCGGAACCGTAGTGGAAAGAACGTTGTCACGCCCATAAGTGGACTCCAGCTCATTTCTGGTAGTTTGCGGATTGTACGGAGCCTCGGAGCCTTTACCTTTCCCCCCACCTGCCACTTTCGAGTCAGCAACGACTACAGGCCCCACCCCACCCTTGATGGCAGGAATCCCCAGTGTAGCCATCCCAAGCAGGCCGGCCACCATATTACCAGCGGCATTCCATCCATCACCATCAACCGCTTGCTTGGCACCCTGCGTAAACTGCAGCGCTCCATTGGTCGCCGCCACCGCCCTGATCGTGCTGCCAATAGAGCCGGTCAGGAAGTAGATCGCAGGATCACCCAGGTTGGCCAAACCCTGCTGCTGTTCGCCAATGCGAAGGCTGGACTTGGCATCCAGGTAGGTCTGCTCGTCGACGCTACGGTCCCGGGTCCAGGCCAGGTTTTCAACCAGTCCCATTTGGCTACGCTGAGCATCTGCCCACGCGAGCTTGTCCTGGCTGCTACCTGCATAGGGATAGCCATAGCCCAAGGTCTGCTCACCACTGAGCAAACTGGCGACACTTGCCTGGACGGTTGCCAGGCTATGGCTAGACCCAAGCCATTTTGGGCATCCACTTTCCTGACGGCATCCAGTCTCGCGAAGGCATAAACCTGCAGGTATGCCGCGAGCTCGACCTTCTCATCCTGGCTAAGTAATGAGGGATCGCGCTTGTAGAGTTGCAACAGCTTGTCGCTACGCTGATCCGCGCCTTCGAGGTTGACCAGATCACGCGCGGCGTCCATTCCGCCGTCTTTGCGATAATTGTCCCTTGCCTCGTCTCGCTGCTTGGCCGAATGGTCCCCAAGGAAGTTGTATTGCGTGCCGTTTTTGGCGACCCATGCTGACTTCGCTCCCCACCGCCTTTGGCTGCGCTGAGCATCTGTCCACGCGAGCTTGTCCTGGCTGCTACCTGCATAGGGATAGCCATAGCCCAAGGTCTGCTCACCACTGAGCAAACCGGCGACACTTGCCTGGACGGTTGCCAGGCTATGGCTGAGACCCAAGCCATTTTGGGCATCCAGTTTCCTGACGGCATCCAGTCTCTCAAAGGCATAAACCTGAAGGTCTGCCGCGAGCTCGACCTTCTCATCCTGGCTAAGCAATGAGGGATCGCGCTTGTAGACTTGCAACAGCTTGTCGCTACGCTGTGTGGTTGATTGGTTACACAGCAAGACAGAACAAAGAGCAAAACTAAAAATATATTGAGTCTCACCGCCCCTTCCGTCTTTCGTAAATACTCAAAAACCCACGAAACCGTCAGTCAGAAAAACCAGAAAACAGGGATAGATTGATTTTTCCTTGACCTGCATGACTACCTGATTCCTTCGACCCCATAGTGACCAAAATTAGAGTAGCAAAACTAGACCCACCCAACGTTTAGCCCCTTTCATGCTTTTCATGCCCAAGATCAATAGTAAATCAGCTGGTCATTTGCCTCTTAAATGGCATAATCTTACGAATCATTGACGACAACCTCACCCATTTGATTTAGCGAGAACAGTCCACATGCAACCAGTCATACAACACCCTTGGGATATAACCCCAAGCGAGGCTATCGATCTACAGACACGACTATCTAAACTTGTAGTCAAGCAAGATCAGCTTGGGCCTATTTCTAGTATCGCAGGCATTGATGTCGCCTACCACAAAGAAAACGATACACTCATAGCCTCTATTGTTGTGGTTGACGCAGAAAGCCTGGAAATCATCGAAGAGCATGCATGGTCGGGTACGACTGCGTTTCCCTATGTGCCTGGTCTTTTTTCGTTTAGAGAACTGCCTTCTATCGTAAAGCTCTTATCAACTATAACCCACCGACCTGACCTGATCATCTGCGACGGGCAAGGTATAGCTCACCCTCGTCGGTTTGGCTTGGCATCGCATTTGGGGGTACTTTATGACATACCCACTATTGGATGCGGAAAAAGTCGCTTCATTGGTGAATACGCACCTCCGCTTAATGAAAGGGGATGCCAATCAGGCCTGTTCGACGGCGACGAACTAATCGGGGCCGCGCTCAAGACTCAAAAAAATGTAAAACCCGTGTTCGTTTCAATCGGCCACCGAATCTCCCTTGAAACTGCCTGTCACTGGGTATTGAATGCAACACGCCACTATCGACTACCAGAAACGACCCGGCTTGCAGATCGATATGGAAGGCAATTCTACGAACAGAACAAACACCCCATCACCCCTCCAAACTAACCTTCCGATTATTTAAATATACGTCACATTCGGGACGAAGTACCTGAAACTGGACGCACCCTTCACGCCACCAGTCAACGCAATCCTTAGCAGCCACAACTTTCAATACACTCAACTGCTGATAATTTTTCAAACACTGCAAAATTTCCGGTGTACCATTGACACCATCCAGCTCTAACTCTCTGATACAGCGCTCATTGCCCCCCATAAAAATGTAATCAACCACAGCCTTGTCAATACCATCTCCAATGAGTGAAACCCGGGCTGCATACTTAAGAGAGGAGAGCTCCGCTTTATCACGCAACACAGGAAACCTTATGCACCCGATCACTTGCGGTAGCTTAGAAAAATAGTCACCCAACAGAGTCAACCGCGTCAGACCTTCCAATGAAAATTTCAAGGAAAACATGAAAATATTATTCTGGTGAACCGTCATAGCTTCCAGCCCACCGCCTTCGAACCACTCATAACTCTGTGGAACATCCTCCCCGATCTCGACAGTTCGCAACTGTCCATCTGGGAAATATGTTACTTCCTCTATCACCCAGCCATATTCATACAAGCGCTCGCTGACACATACATTTCCACTAAACTCATAGGAAAATCCATTGTAGACACTATCTCCCCAATAAAACTGCTCCCCCGTATAGTCTCGCTCCATTTCGATACCATTACGCACCTCCCCAATAATAAACTCGCTGCGGTAGACATCAACATAGCGGCCATCTTCATACATACCTCCTCCAACCACATGACCATTCGAGAATTCCAACGCCCCCCCGGTGTAGGGTACGCCCCGAAAAGTCCACAATCCGCCCTGGTTGCTTATCGCATTTCTTTTGATAATCATCAGTGCTTCCTTCCGGTAATCACATCGGCATCCTTCAGTACACCGCTACAGTTCGAGCACGCCTCGAATTTATCCCCCTGACCCTGCTTCGGTGCCAGCTTGTAGGTGGCCACTTTCACATCATCAATTGATACCTTGGGGTACCGAGTAAGCGCGCTATTCACCGCTCTGACCTCGGCATGCAGCCCAGGAATACCATTCTGGACATCAAATCTCTTTCCATTGCTGACAAGGTTTTCAATCATCCCTTTAACCTGAGGTGTCAGCGGCGTTCCTGTGTCAGCATACAGCTGCTCTACCTTTCGCATGAACGCCCCCTGATCGACCACTGTGAAATACTCTTTGGCCTCGCCAAACCGCTCTATCCCAGGGAATTTCGGCACCTTCGCACTTATATTGGTGAACGCCTCGCTCACATAATCTCGCCCCGGTACACCTGCCCTCGACAACGCGACACCGGCAGTATCTCCTGCTTTAATCAGCGCTTCAGCTTCTGAACCGACCTTTTGGAAGAGCAGACGGTCAAACTCAGCACTGTTCAGCGGGTCAAGATGGCCAAACTCCCCATCTACCCATGCGCCCTTGCCCGCACCACCAGCAGTACCCTTCCCTGCCGACGCGCCCCCAGCATCAACCAGCCCCTCCTTCCCAGCCGCTCCTCCCACCTCAGCCATGGCCGCACTAATGCGCTTGGCCAGCAACGCGCGCATTACAGCAGGCACGCCCGTCATCGCCAACGCGATATCCAGATCCACCGTCACATCCTGCACACCACCTGTGGCGATGACTGAGATGCGCTCCGCGAGATCCTTCATTTCAGCCGGGCTACTCGATACCTGCCCAATCTCACGCATGTAGATTGCGGCATTCTTCTCGCCAAACTGCCGCTTCCATGCCTCGGGCACCATATCAACATCGCCCGCCCAGCTGTTGCCCGATGCCTGCGTCCATTTCGAATCGGTATTGAACAATCCGTGATCCTGGAATTGCTTTCCAGTGGACTGGAACGCCTTGACCTCATCCCCATCGGCCGTGATGGGGCTTCCATCTTTCCAGGTCAGGACAATGTCCTGGGCCGCTAATCTGGAGATGCTCTGTTGGGCGATTTTCAGACTTTCAACAAAATGCTGCCCTTCAGGTTTTGTTGGGTCATACATTTTCAGAAGCAGCAACAGCCGCTTGCTCTCCGTCTCATCCACCTGAGCGTTGGCGGCTACCAACAACAAGTCTTCCCAAGACAGATCCGTCCCTGGTTTACCCAGCCGCTTCTGCAGCTCCGCAGCCTCGGTCGTGAGGGCCTTTTTCTCGGCGTCATGCAAGAGACGGTTGTAGGAAGTCGCACTGCCCGCAACCCAGGATCCAGTTTGAAGATCCTTGGCGTCCCCCCCGGCCGCGGCAGCGGTCAGAACACCGATGAGCTGCGAGTTCATCACCAACAGCCGATTCTTGTCCTCTTTCGGGATCTTGGTGTACTGATCAGCCAGTAGCCCCACCACAGCTTCGTTCACACCCGCTGACAGCGCACCCATTCTGAAGTCTCCACCGGAGGCTTCCGCTGCAAGACCACCCATGAGGGCATGCAAAGCAACCTTGGGGATTCCGCCGTCCTTCAGGTCAAGCTTGTTCTCTGCACTGATGTCGCCAACCCACTTGAAGCCTGCCGCCGCAAATGTGTTAACCAAGCTATTACGCAGTGCCTCGCTGAATGAGCTGTTACCGCCGAGTGCTCGATCCAACACAGCAGATGTCCCGTTCTGCAGCATCTGGTTGCCAGCAAACCGGCCAATTCCCCCTACGCTGGATAGCCCGCCTGGTGGCAGAACCGTCGTGGTATTGACCACCGTTCCGGTCGCACCGCCAGCGCCAGCAACGTCAGTCTTCGTTCCTGTCCAGCCCTCGAACAACCCTGTTGTCAATCCGGCGGTGATGCCCGACACCACATACCCACGCAGCGCATCCTTGGAGGTCACGTCCTTGAGTACCAGGCTCAGGTTGCCCTTGTTGTTGATGGTGCTGATGGCGGCATTGCTGGTCATCCCCATCGCACCTGCGGTTACTGCGGCGTTGGCCCAGCCAATACCCTGCAACGATGCACCGGTCCCAGCTGCCCACATGCCTCCGGCCGAGGTAGCCACCGAAGAAGCGCCGGCGGTCGAGGCTCCGCTGGCCACCAATCCACTAGCCGCACCGGCGGTGAAATAGGCAATCAGGATCGCGATAACCATCTGCGCGCCTGCGCCTAGCCCTGAATGGCTGTACTTGAAGGAGTCATGCACCTCCTTCACTTGCCGCCAATCCACATCTCCGCGCTTTTCGACCTCCTTCAACCACGCCAACTGCGGATCAGCCGCCACCATGGCATCGATGCTCTGGCTGATAGTGGCCTGATCGATATGCTTGACGTCGACCTTCAAGCCATCTACCGCCTTGATCAGCACGTCACCGTTGGCCGTCAACTGGCTCTGGCGCACGGTCTCGTCGGTGTTGCCCTTGCCCTTCATGCTGGTCCAGGCCAGATCACCCTTGCTCTTCTCGTGACTCTCCTGATGCAGGTCCTTGACCGCCTCGAACGTCACCGCGCCGCCGCTGTCGATGGTCAGGTCATTACCCGAGGCGAGCTTCGCCCCCTGGTACAACTGATCGCCGCCGCTCTTGAGCGTCAGATCACCACCGCTGCTGACTTCGCTGCCCACCGCCTTGACGTCGGTGACTTCGTCGCGCTGGGTCTGCTTGCTGCCCCAGCCGCCTTTCTTGCTCATGTCGTACAGCGAGTACTGGCTGTCGTTGGCCGCCAGCAGTTCCAGCTTGTCGCCCGCCACCAGGTAGGCTTCCTCGCCAGCGCTGACTTTGCTCGCCACCAGGCGCAGGTCACGCCCGGCGTCGATGGCTAGGTCGCCGCCGGCCTTCACCACGGCAGACTGCTGCTCGACGTCATCCTCTTGCCGCTCGTACTTGGTCTTGCCCTTCTTGCCTTTGGCGTAGCTGTGCTCCTCGTTCGCCGCAGCAGCCAGGGTCACGTCGCGGCCGGCCTGCAGGGCCAGGTCGCGGCGTGCCTCGACTTCGCTGGCGACGATGCTCAGGTCCTGGCCTGCCGTGGCGGTGAGGTTGCCGCCTGCGCTGATCTCGCTGCCGTACTGGGTGATGCTGGTGTCGTGGCCGCTGACACGGCGGCGTTGATATTCGTGGCTGTCGACGCCTTCCTGGCTGACGATGGACAGGTCGCGACCGGCATCCAGCCTGATATCGCCACCCGCCTTGAGCACCCCGCCCACGTTGCCGATATCCCGCCCAGCGGTGATGGTCAGGTCGTTCGCCGCCTCGATGCGTGCTGCAGTGTCGACCAGGTCCTTCGTCACATGCTCGCCACCGGCCCGGCCTTCCAGGCGGGTGACGCTGCGTTCGTTGATCACGTCGCCGGTCAGCGCGGTCAGGCTCACTTCACGACCGGCGATGATCCCGCCCTGGGCGTTGCGGATCGAGTCGGTGGCTAGCATGTCCAGGCGCCCGCCCGCTTCGATCAGCCCGCTGTTGCTGATGTTGGTGGCGCTGGCGGCGAGGTTGTTGGTAGCACGCAGGGTGCCGACGTTGACCAGGTCGCCGCCGCTGATCAGGTTGACGTCACGGCCCTGGATCAGCGCGCCGTTGGGGGCCACGCGACCGTTGGCGTGGGCCAGGTACAGCACCGGCGCCAGCACCTTCTCGCCGTTGACCTCGACCTGCTCCATCCAGACGATGTCGTGGGTCAGGGCGGCGACCTGCTCGGCGCTGAGCGACACGCCTACGCTCAGCGACAGCTTGTCCTTGCTGGCGATGGTGTTGTCCATCAGGTAGCGGAACAGCGTCTCGTCGCTGGTCATGCCATCGATGTAGCGCTGGCCGGTGCGGGCCACCACGGCTTCGCGGATCAGGCGTTGTTCGTAGAGGCCGTCGCCCAGGCGCTTGATGGCCTGGTCTGGATTGACGTTGAGCTGGCCAAGCAGGTAGTCGGAGCTCAGGAACTGCTTGAGGTCGGTCAGGGCCGGGTTGGTCTCCACCAGGTACTTGTGCGAGGTACTCGGCACGCTGCGCTCAGGGACGCCCTGGACCAGTCGAACACCCGCTGCCAGGCCATCCAGCGCCACACCGGCGCCGCTGACGGCGCCTTGTGCCGCAGCCGAGCCTTGGGCGGACAGCGTCTGCGCCGCACGGTTGTCGGCATTGGTGGTGCTGGCCAGCGGTGAGATGAAGGTGCCACTGCCTGCTTGGGTATGGTCGGCGGTCGCGCCCAGGGCATCGCCGCTGATCGCGGCCTGGCCGGTCTGGGTGCTGATGCGGAACAGGCCGTTGCTGCCTTGCGGCAGGCTGAAGCTGGGCAGCGTGACCGGATTGACCTGGCGCTGGGCAAGGTCAGGCGGCAACTGCGGGTTGAGCGCGCGCACCTGGGTCTGGACCTGGCGCGGATCAGCCGTGGCATCGCCACGGGCCCCGATGGCACCGGCTCCAGCCTGATTGACGCGCACCACGCTGTTGTCGATGCGCTGGGTGGCGTTGATGGTCACGGCGCCAGCCGACTGCACGACCGCCGGGGCAACCACGGCGCCAGCGATCGGCGTCTTGTTGTCGATGACGTCGTAGATGCTGTACTGCGGATACCCCGCAGCGGCCATGACCTGGTCGAGGGTCAGCGAGCCGGGGTTCTGATTGAACTGGTTCTTGGCCTGGATGAAAGCGTTGTACTGGCCGCGATCGCGGGTATACATGCTCGCGGTGAGGTTGCGCTGCTCGCCACCACCGGCGCCCTTGTTCTCGAACACCGCTGTGTTGATGGCGATATCACCCGCCGCCGAAACGCTGCTGTAGTGATTGCGGAATGCGTCACCGGCGAAGGTCAGCTTGCTACCAGTGGTGATGAAGGCGGTGGGGGTATCGCGGTCGATGACGTCTTCCCAGCTTTCGGTTGCCGAGAAGTACAGCTCGCAGCCCTTGCCCTTGCAGCGGTCGTCGGAATAGACGTTGACGTTGCCGGCGACCAGTTTCTTGGTCGAGCTCAGGAATTCCTTGCGGTTGAGCAGCGTGTCCACCGCCAGGGTCATGTTGCCGGCGCTTTCCACGCTGCCGGAGATGTTGTCCAACAGCACCGCGCGGGCAGCGGCGTTGCCGGCAAGGTCGAGGCCACCAAGGCTGTAGATATCGCCGTAGTAGTTGCTCAGGCTGCCGACGCGCAAGGTCATGTCGTTGCCGCTGAACACCAGGCCGCGCTGGTTGCTCAGGCTGTTGGCGGCCAGCTTCACCGCCGCAGCGCCACCCAGGGTGCCGCGGTTTTCGAGGCTGGCGGCCGTCACCGTCAGGCCGCCCAGGGCGGTCAGGCGACCGTCGTTGCTCAGCAGGTTGCGCGCGGTCACCACGGTGTCGGCGCCACCGGCCAGGCTGGCGGTACTGGACAGGCGGATATCGTTGGCGCCCAGCGTCAGTGCGCCAAGGCTGCTCAGGCGGCCATTGCCGTCATAGTTGCCGGTCAGATCCAGTTGCAGGCTGCCATCGCTGGCCAGCAGGCCATGGTTGGTCCAGTCGCCGCCTCGACCCTTGAGGCTCTCGACGGCCAGCAGCTTGCCGCTGGCGGTCTGGACGAATCGACCGATGTCCAGTTCCAGGCGCCGGGCTTGCAGCACGCTGCTGTTGGTCCAGCTGGCAGCGGCGATGCTCAGCAGGCCATCGGTATGCAGCACGCCGCCAGCCTGGGTGACCTTGTCGGAGGCCAGGCCGAAGCTACCCTGGCCGGTGTGCAGCAGTTGCCCGCCGCTGTTGCTCAGGCCACCGATCTGCAGGTCGAGGTCCTGGTTGGCGGTGGCCAGCACGCCGTTGTCGTTGAGCAGGTTGCCCGCGACGATCAATCGACTGGTGCCGGTCTTGCCAAGGGCGCGCAGGTTGCCGCTGCGGTTGTCGAGTTCGCTGGCGCGCAGTTGCAGGTCGCTCTCGCTTTCCAGCTGGCCGAGGCTGTTGTAGAGCGCGCCGCTCAGGCCAAAGTCGATGCGTCCGGCGCCGATCTTGCCGCTCTGGTTGAACAGTTGCTGGCCCTGCACCTGCAGCAATCCGGCGGCGTACAGCCCGCCGTCGCGGTTGTCGAGATCGGCGGTGACGATCTTGCCATCACCGCCCTGCGCCGAAAGGTAGCCGCCCTGGTTGTTCACCTTGGCATAGGCTGCGATGTCCACGGACTGCGCCTGGGTGGTACCGCCAGCGTTGTCGAACAGGTCGCTGAAGACGCCCTTGAACAGGCCTTTGGCCGCGCTGAGCATGCCATTGCCGCTGTTGTCGAGGCTCGCCGCGTGCAGTTCGAGGTTGCCTGCCTGGCTCTCCAGGCGACCGCCGCGGTTGTCCAGGCGCTTGTCCAGGCGCACGTCGATATCGCCCTGGCTCTTGAGCGTGCCGGCCTGGTTGTCGAGGGCTACGGCATGGATATCGAGCTCGCCGTGTTCACTGAACAACAGGCCATCGTTGCCGTTGAGCAGATCGCCGCTCAGGCGCAGCACCAGGTTCTGCTGGCTGGCGAGGTTGCCGCCGTGGCTGTTGTCCAGCGTGCCCGAATCGACATGCAGCAACCCATGACTGATCAGCTTGCCGCCTTGGTTGTCGACACGCGCGGCCTTGAGCAGCAGGTCGGCGCCACTGACCAGGCGCGCGCCGTCGGTATTGAGCAGTGCATCGGTCAAGGTCAGGTCGAGCGCCGCGCGGCTGATGAGCTGGCCCTTGTCGTTTTCCAGACGCTTGCCGGCGACGCTGATCGCCTGGCCGTTGATCTGCCCGCCCTGGTTGTCGATGACGGTGCTGTCCTGGTCGAGCTTCAGGTCACCTGTGGCGGAAATGAGGCCGCCGCTGTTGTCGAGCCGGTCGCTGACACTGAGGGTGATCGCCTGCTCCGAGGAGACGATGCCCTTGCGGTTGTCCAGGCTGGCCGCCGTGATCTGCTGGTGGCCCTTGCTGACCAAAGCACCCTGGTCACGGTTGTCGAGAGCGCCGGTCAGGGTCACGGCAAGATCGCCGTCCTTGCTCGACAACGTGCCTTCGCCGCTGTTGTTCAGGTCGCTGCCGGTGACCTGCAAGCCTTGAACGCCGGACATCAGGCCTTTGGTGCTGTTGTCCAGCTGTGCCGCCTCTACGGTCAGCCGGCCGTCGCTGAGGATGCGGCCCTGCTGGTTGTCGATGCGCTTGGCCAGCAGGCTGAAGGATTGCTGGCTGGTGACTTCGCCAGCGCTGTTGTCGAGCGTGCCCAGGCGCTGGATGATCAGCGGGCCATTGGCACTGATCAGGCCGCCCTGGTTGGTCAGGTCGCCGCCGTTGAGGTCGAGGTCGAGTTTCTGTTCACCGATCAGACGCCCCTGGCGCTGGATCAACGCACTCACCCGCAGCAGCAGATCGCCCTTGGCGGAGATCTCGCCACCCTCGCTGGAATCGACCTGCCCGGCCACCAGCGTCAACTCGGCATCGCTGTGGATGCGACCGCCGCGCTGAAGGGCATCGGCGCCGTTGCGCACGTCGCCCGTGGTCAGGGTCATGGCCTGCTTGCTGCTCAAGGCGCCGCCACGGTTGTCGAGGCCATCGCTGGTGACGGTCAGCGCCGCCTGGCTGATGAGCTGGCCGCCCTGGTGGTTGTCCAGTTGTCCGGTCGTGACGGTCAGGCCGGTGTTGCCCGACATCACGCCACGCTCGCTGTTGAGCACGCCTGCACTGGTGACGGTCAGCGCTGCGGCGGCAGAAAGGATGCCCTGGTCGTGGTTGTCGAGTTGGCCGTCGATCACGGCCTTGAGGGCCTTGCCGCTGGCCAGGGTGCCGCCACTGAAGTTATCGAGGCTGGCAGCCTCGACGTCGAGGTCGTGGCTAGCCGACAACACGCCCTTGAGGCTGTTGTCCAGAACACCGGCGATGCGCAGGGTCAGGTCCTGGGCGCTGATCACGCGTCCGCCACGGTTGTCGAGGCGGTCGGCGATCAGGCTGAAGCCGTGGTCGCTGGAAATCTCTGCGCCGTTGCGGTTGTCCACCGCGCCGATCTGGCGCAACAGCAGGCTGCCTGGCGAGCGCAGCAAGCCACCGTCGCGGTTCACCAGCTGGCCGTGCTGCAGGTCGAGGTCGATGCCGGTCCCGCTGACCAGTTGCCCGTGGTCATGCTGGTCGAGGCCAGTCAGCGTCGCATCGATCTGGCCGGAGGCACTGATACGGCCACGGGCGCTGTTGTCGAGCTGGGTGGCGACCAGCAGCAGGCTGCCGGCACCGATGTTGCCCTTGGCGCTGTTGTCGATGGCGCCGCTGCGCAACTGGGCATGGCCAGCTGCACTGATGGCGCCGCCCTGGCTGTTGTCCAGGCGGGCGGCGTCAAGCACCAGCCCGGCATCGGTCACCAGAATGCCGCCCTGGTTATCCAGCAGCCCTTGGCTGGTCAGGCCCATGGCAGCGATTGCCGAGACCTTGCCGCCCTGGCGGTTACGCAACGTGCCGGCGTTCAGCGTGAGGGTGCCGTCACTGACGATGAGCCCGGCGTCGCTGTTGTCCAACTGGCCGTCCAGGGCCAGCTCGATATGCTTGTGGCTGCTCAACCGGCCGCCGTTGTTGAGCAGTTCGGTGCCTTTCAGGCTCAGGCTGTCGTAGCCGCTGAGCAGGCCCTTGTTCTGGTTCAGCAGGCGCTGGACGGTCAGGGTCAGGCCACGGTCGCCAATGACCTTGCCCGCCTGGTTGTCCAGCAGCTCGCTGGCGTCGAGCACGACCTTGCCTGCGCTGGAGATCTCACCCTGCTGGTTGAGCACGCGCGCCGCGCGGATGTCGACCAGGCTGGTCGCGCCAATCCCGCCGCCGTTCTGGTTGTCGATAGTATTGGCGGTGAGCAGCAAGCTACCCAGACTGGTCAGCCTGCCGCCCTGCTGGTTCAAGGTGCCCAGGTGGGCTTCGAGGTCACCTTTGGCGGTGATGTTGCCCAGGCGTTGATTGTCGACCTTAGCGGCGATCAGCTCGAGGCGGCCATCGCTCTGCAGGTGACCGGCATCGCTGTTGGCGAGGCTGGCAACTTCGATGTGGGCCTTGCCCTTGGTGGTGGCTACGCCCTTGTCGCGGTTGTCGAAGTCCCCGCCGGTGACGGTCAGAGAGCGGTCGGCAAGCACCAGACCGCCACGGTTGTCGAGGCGTTCGCCGTGCAAGGCGAGGTCGCCGACGCTCGACAGCATGCCGTTGTCGCGGTTGTTCAGGGTGGCCACTTTGACGGCCAGGGTGCCGTCGCTGAGCAGGTTGCCCTTGCCGCTGTTGTCCAGGCCCACGGCTTTGAGATCGAGCAGACGCTTGGCCGAGATCAGGCCGAGGCGGTTGTCGATGTCGGCGCTGGCGACGATCAGCACGTCGCCGCCCAGCAACTGCCCGCCGCTGTTGAGCAGCCCGGCGGTGGTGATGTCGAGGCGATCGGCCTTGAGCTTGCCGCCGTCCTGGTTGTCCAGCAGCGCGCGGGTGGTCAGCCTGGCCTGCTTGTCACTGCCGATCAGACCGTTGCCGCGGTTGTCCACCCGGGCGGCGCTGACCTGCAGATCCCCCTGGCCGACCACGCGGCCGCCACGGTTGTCGAGGTTGCCGGTGATATCCACCACGGCCTGGCCCTTGCCTTGCAGCAGGCCTTGCTCACGGTTGTCGATCGCACCGCCCTTGGCTTTCAGGGTGTCGTCGGCCAGCACCTGGCCTTTGCGGTTGTCCAACAGGCCTGCGGTCAGCGTGGTGTTGCGGCCCTTGAGGCTGCCACCCTGGTTGTCGAGCTTGGCGCTGCTGTCGATCTCGAGGTTGCGGTTGGCGACCACGCTACCGCGGTTGTGCAGGGTCTGGCCCTTGAGGGTCACGTCGCCCTGGGCGTTGCGGCTGTTGTCTGGCTCCACGCCGGCTTCGATGATGCCCTGGTTGTCGATCCGCGCGCCCTGCACGCTGATGCTGCCCTTGGCGGCAAGGCTCTGGCCGACGCTCACATCGTCGCGCACACGTACGGTGGCGCTGCCGGCGGTGTAGGTCTTGCCGGTCAGCTCGGCGCTTTGTGCGGCAATCTTCAGGTCGCCGGCGCTGGAGGTCTGCGCAAGCGTCACCTTGCCGTTGGCATCCACCTGGATATCGCCGGTGGTGGCGGCCATGTTGCCAGCCAGCTTGACACCCACGCCCTGCTCGGTGCCGACCAGGCGGATGGTGTTGGCGTACATGCCGCCCAGCGCCGAGCTGTCGATGGCCAGCAGGGGCTTTTCGCTGCCGTCGTCGGCACGCGGGGTGGCTTGCAGGGTGTCGGCCTGGACGTCGTTGCGCCCGGTGACGATGTTCAGTTGCTTGGCATGCAGCTCGGTATTGAGCTTGGCACTGCGGGTGATCAGGTCGAACTGGTCGAGATTGGTGGCGTTGAGGGTATCGCCCTCGATGGCGATGTCGCCGCCATCGACCTGGAAGCGGTCCAGGCGCTCGCCGTCCATGATCGGCTTGCCGGTGGTGAGGGTCGCCCGTGGCGTGTTGATGAAGCCGCAGCCATTGCAGGTGATGCCGTGGGGGTTGGCGACGATGACCCGTGCCGACTGCCCCGCCACCTCGGTGTAGCCTTGCAGGGTACTGCGGTTGCCGCCAGTGACCTGGTTGAGGATCACCTGGGCCGCCTGCCCCCTGAGGTTGGGGTTGCCGACGATGATGCCGCCCAGTTGAGTCGACTGGGTCTTGCCGGTGGCGTTGTTGAGGATCAACCCGTTGCTGCCGACGTTGTAGTCACGGAAGGTGTTGCTCGACAGGCCGCTGCCGTTGGGGGTGGCGATATTGACGATCGGCACCCCGTTGCCGGCCTGGTTGATGCTGGTGTTGGCATTGGCCGCTGCATCGACGGTCAGCTGTGCAGCCGTGCTGACGATGGGGTTGAGGAACATCACGCCAGCGACGATCAGGGCGATGCACTGGTTCAGTGGGGTGCGGATATCCATGTCGAACAAACTCCAGTCGCAGCTCAGGCCAGTTGCCGGCCTGCCCCGCAAGGGGCAGCGATGTCACGGGTAATGGGTAGGGCCGACGCTCAGAAGAAGGCGTCGACGCGGAAATAGATCGGGTGCTCGCGGCGGGTCACCGCATCGGGCCGCTCCAGCGAACGGGCAAAGGTTGCGCTGGCGGCGAAGTACTGGCCGCGGACGTTGAATTCCAGGGCATTGCCACTCAGGCGCCCATGGTCCTTGCCATTGCCATGCTGGCCTTTGATCACACCGGCGTCGTAGGCGAACGCCATGCCGTATTCGCGCAACCAGGGCTGCAGGGCTGCCCAGGTGACCGGCCGACGCCAGCGCAACTGGTTGCGCCAGTAGCCGCCGCTGTCGCCGGTGAGAGTCTGATCCTTGAAGCCACGCACCGAGGTCAGCCCGCCGACACTGATGCGCTGCGCACTGTAGAGCGCGTCCTCGCTGCGCTGGCCGGTGGCCAGGCTGTCGAAGCTGAACTGTTCGCCCCACAGCTGGAACGGCTGCAGGTAGCTCAGGGTCAGGGTGTACTTGTTGTAGCGCGACACCGGTTCGTTGCCGTGGGGGTCGCCTGCGCCCTGGGCGTCGAGCGCGCCGATGCCCTGCTGCCAGCCGGCATCGAGGTTGACGAAGGCGTTGCCGATGCGTCGGCCGTGGTTGACGCCAAGCTGACGCTCGGTGATGCGGGTGCTGGAGACATCGATCAGGGTGTCGTCAAGGTAGTTGCGCGCGCGCAGGTGGCTCACGCCGATGTTCACCGCCGTCTTGCTCAGGCTGTCGCGGTGGATCACCCGTTCGGCCTGGAACTGGTGCACGCTGTTGTCGCCGTCGAGCTTGAAGGGAAAGCCGCTGGAGGTGTCGCGGGTGCGGTAGTAGTTGTGGTTGTAGCTGTAGTTGAAGGTCCACCAGCCCCACGGCAGGCTGTAGTTCAGGCCATGGCTGTCGGAATGGCGCCAGTGGTCGCTGACCACATCACGCCCGCCCCTGAGGCTCAGCTGATCGGCCAGGCCCAACGGGCTGTCCCACTCCAGGCCCAGGTTCATCTGTTGCTCGCCGCTGCTGGCATCACCATTGTTGTGGCGGCTGGCCGAGACCCGCCAGGGCTTGTCACGCTGGCCCTTGAGCTGCACGCGGCTACCGCCGACTTCCTGGCCTGGCACCAGCTCGACTTCGACCTGACGCGACGGCAAGCGACCAAGCTGGTCGACCATCTGCTCCATGTCGCGCAGGTTGAGTACTTCGGAGACCTGGCCGGGGAAGGTCATGGCCATTTCCCGTGGGCTGGCGAGCGCCGAGCTGTCCAGGCCTTCCAGGCGCCCTTCGACGATGATGATCTGCAGGATGCCCGAACCCAGGTCCTGCTGCGGCAGGTAGGCACGGGTGGTCAGGTAGCCGCGGTCGATGTAGTGGTCGGTGATGCGCTTGAGCAGGCCGTTGAGCTCGCCGACCTGCAGGCACTTGCCTTCATAGCCCTCCACCAGTGCCTGGCGCTGCCGCTCGCTGAGCAGGGTCGCACCTTGCAGCTCGACGCTGCGGATCTGGAAGCAGCGCCCTTGCTCCGAGGGCGCCACAGGAGCCTGAGGGGCCTGCTTGCCGGGCAATTGCTGCAGTTCCTCAAGGCGCTTGCGCTGCTCTTGCAGAAGGTTTTCCTGACGGTCACGAATCAGGTCGCGGTCGCCGGGAGACTGGAAGGGGGCGGCACTGGCAAGCAGCGGCAGGAGCGCAAAGCCGGTTGCCAGCGCACGGAGGAAGAGGGACATGCAAGTAATCCGTCACTTGAGAACTGATCGCATCACTGCGAAAGGGTGCGCAGGATACAAGAGCAGAACCACGCCATCAATGCGCCACTCAGTGCTTTGCGACGAACGCTGATACGTTTCCGTGCCTGGAATAGCGAAGGGATGCGGGACTGGGGGATCGGGCGGGGTTTCGGACAATTGCTACAGAATGAAAAAAGCCCGCCAGTGTGATAGCGGGCAAGGACCTACGAAGATTCTTCTAGCGACCAACTAGCTCCCGCGATAGGTCGAATAACTGTACGGCGAGATCAGCAGCGGCACGTGGTAGTGCTCCTGCCCTTCATCGATGCCGAAGCGCAGCACCACGACATCGAGAAACGCCTGGTCAGGCAGTGCAACACCCTTGGCCCGGTAGTAGTCCCCGGCACCGAACTGCAACTGGTAGACACCGGTACGGTAGTCATCGCCCTGCAACAAAGGCGCATCGACGCGGCCATCGCTGTTGGTCAGTGCACTGTTCACCAGCTCCAGTTGCTGGCCTTCGACACGGTACAGCTCGACCTTGATCGAGCTGCCCGGGCAGCCGTGAGCGGCATCCAGTACGTGTGTGGTCAAACGTCCCATTTGCTTGTCGCCTCTTGTCGTTTGCATGGGCAGAAAATACACGGCATGCACCAACACGAGGCTGACGAAATGCCGGAATGGGCTCATTAAGACACTTTCGATTCAGATTGTACACAATTTTTTGAACTTCCCTGCGCACCGCTCATGGCAGGCCTTCCGAGCATGGACATCAGTCGCAAATACAGGGCCTGTGCAGCAGGCCGAGATATTATCTGACCGATCAGGCAGGTTTCTTGCAGTGCTTTTCCAGCCTGGGTTTGAGGCGACAAGTGGGAAGAAATGCGGAAAAACGGGCTTACAAATGGACAAATAAGTTGTATACAATCACCCCGTCCGGTGCGTGCGACAACCCGCCGCGGTCCGCCCACCACCCGCACCTACGAACATAAGGAAGACTGCAGTGAGCGCTGACTACCCTCGCGACCTGATCGGTTACGGCAACAACCCACCTCACCCGCAATGGCCGGGCAACGCCCGCATTGCCCTGTCTTTCGTGCTCAACTACGAAGAAGGTGGCGAGCGCAACATCCTGCACGGTGACAAGGAGTCCGAAGCCTTCCTCTCTGAAATGGTGGCTGCCCAGCCGCTGCAGGGCGTGCGCAACATGAGCATGGAGTCGCTCTACGAATACGGCAGCCGCGCCGGGGTGTGGCGCCTGCTCAAGCTGTTCAAGGACACTGGCGTACCGCTGACCATCTTTGCCGTGGCCATGGCCGCCCAGCGCCACCCGGACGTGATCCGCGCCATGGTCGAGGCCGGCCATGAGATCTGCAGCCACGGCTATCGCTGGATCGACTACCAGTACATGGACGAAGCGCAGGAGCGCGAGCACATGCTCGAAGCCATCCGCATCCTCACCGAGCTGACCGGCGAGCGCCCGCTGGGCTGGTACACCGGCCGCACCGGCCCGAACACCCGGCGCCTGGTGATGGAGGAAGGTGGCTTCCTCTATGACAGCGACACCTACGACGACGACCTGCCCTACTGGGAAGCAAACAACCCCACCGACAAGCCGCACCTGGTGATCCCCTACACCCTGGACACCAATGACATGCGCTTCACCCAGGTACAGGGTTTCAACTGCGGCGAGCAGTTCTTCCAGTACCTCAAGGACGCCTTCGACGTGCTCTACGAAGAAGGCGCCGAAGCGCCGAAGATGCTCTCCATCGGCCTGCACTGCCGCCTGGTCGGTCGCCCCGCGCGCCTGGCCGCGCTCAAGCGCTTCGTCGAATACGCCAAGAGCCACGAGCAGGTCTGGTTCGCCCGTCGCGTGGATATCGCCCGCCATTGGCACGCCACCCATCCGTACAAGAAAGAGAACGCCTGATGACCGCTTTCAATACCCTCAAGCCCTCGGCCCTTGACCGCGACGCCTTCGTCGCGGCCTTCGCCGACATCTACGAGCACTCGCCGTGGGTCGCCGAAAAAGCCTACGCACTGGGCAACCTGAGCGAGCTGGACGAGATCGAGGTGCTGCACCAGCGCATGAGCGACATCCTGCTCAGCGCCAGCCACGCCGAGCAACTGGCGCTGATCAACGCTCACCCGGACCTGGCCGGCAAGGCGGCAGTGCAGGGCGAACTGACCGAATCGAGCACCAACGAACAGGCCGGCGCCGGCATTCACCAGTGCACTGCCGAAGAGTTCGCACGTTTCACCGAGCTCAACGACGCCTACAAGGCAAAATTCCAGTTTCCGTTCATCATGGCGGTCAAGGGCAGCAACCGGCACCAGATCCTGGCCTCCTTCGAAAAGCGCATCCACAACGACATCGATGCCGAGTTCAAGGAAGCCCTGGCGCAGATCAACCTGATCGCCCTGTTCCGCCTGCTGCAGCTTTGAGGACCAACCCCGGGACTGGCCCGAGTGCGTGACGCGACCGCACCCAGGGCCTGCCCGAACGAGGTCCGCCCTACATACCGATAACGAATACAGAAGAGATAACCGCATGCGTACCCTGATGATCGAGCCCCTGACCAAAGAAGCCTTCGCCCCGTTCGGTGACGTGATCGAAACCGATGGCAGCGACCACTTCATGATCAACAACGGCTCGACCATGCGCTTCCACAAGCTCGCCACGGTCGAGACCGCCGAGCCGGAAGATAAGGCGATCATCAGCATCTTCCGCGCCGACGCGCTGGAGATGCCGCTGACCGTACGCATGCTGGAGCGCCATCCGCTGGGCAGCCAGGCTTTCATCCCGCTGCTCGGCAACCCCTTTCTGATCGTGGTCGCGCCAGTTGGCGATGCACCTGTATCAGGTTTGGTCCGAGCCTTCCGCAGCAACGGCAGGCAGGGCGTTAATTACCATCGCGGCGTCTGGCACCACCCGGTGCTGACGATCGAAAAGCGGGATGACTTCCTGGTGGTTGATCGCAGTGGTTCCGGCAACAACTGCGACGAGCATTACTTCACCGAGGAACAGATGTTGATCCTCAATCCCCACCAATAAGAAAAGGTCGGTCATCCCGGGTCTCGGCCCGTCGGTGATCGGCAGAGGTACATACTGTGGAAGCACACCTTCACGAATGGCTGAACCTGAGCATTCGCTGGGTTCACATGATCACCGGCGTGGCCTGGATCGGTGCATCGTTCTACTTCGTCTGGCTGGAGAACCACCTGAATCGAAGCAACCCGCGCGATGGGTTGTCAGGTGACCTCTGGGCCATCCATGGCGGTGGTATCTACCACCTGGAGAAATACAAGCTCGCACCACCGAAAATGCCCGAGAACCTGCACTGGTTCAAATGGGAAGCCTACTTCACCTGGATGTCCGGGATCGCCTTGCTGTGCGTGGTGTTCTACTGGAACCCAACCCTGTACCTGCTGGCACCGGGCAGCACCCTGAGCGGCGCAGAAGGCGTGGCCATCGGCATCGGTTCGCTGATCGTCGGCTGGTTCGTCTACGACTTCCTCTGCGACTCACCGCTGGGCAAGCGCCCTGCCCTGCTTGGCGCCGTGCTGTTCGTGCTGATCATCGCCGCGTGCTGGGGCTTCAGCCTGGTGTTCAGCGGTCGTGGCGCGTACCTGCACACCGGCGCGATCATCGGCACCATCATGGTCGGCAACGTGTTCCGCATCATCATGCCGGCCCAGCGCCAGCTGGTGGCGGCGATCGAGAACAACCAGACCCCTGATCCGGTACTGCCGGCCAAGGGCTTGCTGCGCTCGCGACACAACAACTACTTCACCCTGCCGGTGCTGTTCATCATGATCAGCAACCACTTCCCGAGCACCTACGGCAGCCAGTACAACTGGCTGATCCTGGCCGGGATCGCAGTGGCTGCGGTACTGATCCGTCACTATTTCAACACCCGCCACGACAGCAACAAGTACGCCTGGACCCTGCCCGTGGGTGCCCTGGCGATGATCTGCCTGGCCTATGTGACCGGTCCCAAGCCGCTGCCGACCTCGCCCGAGCAGGCTGCCGCGAAGATCGAGTACCAGCCGTTGCCAGCCACCGCGGTCGGCGGCAAGACCGCTGCCGAGCTACGCGCCGAGGAAGCGGCCAAGGCTGCCCAGGCACCTGCCGAAGCTCCGGCCCAGGCCACCGCCCAGGCGGCGCCCGGCAACTTCGAGAAGATCCACAACGTCATTCAGGAACGCTGCACCGTGTGCCACTCGTCGAAACCGACCAGCCCATTGTTCAGCACCGCCCCGGGCGGCGTGATGTTCGACACCCCGCAGCAGATCCAGGCCCAGGCCGCGCGCATCCAGGCGCAGGCCGTGGCCAGCCAGATCATGCCGCTGGGCAACATCACCCAGATGACCGTCGAGGAACGCAAGCTGGTCGGTGACTGGATCGCCAAGGGCGCCCCGGTCAACTGACACCCCACTGCCTGTTTGTGGGAGCGGGCTTGCCCGCGAAGAGGCCGGTCCTGCCGGCCTCGCTTCCAATGAAATACCGTAACAAGCAAGCATCGAGCGTGCGGCTCCATCCGGGAACCCCAGGTCCTTCAACCGAAGCGCCTGCCGCCTGGAGCTGCCCGCTTGGATCCGAGAATAAAAACAAAACTCGAGGTGCTGCATGTCCGAGTCACCCAAGGCGTACATCCCCGTTGCGCCGCCACGACAGCCCCTGCCCCTGTTCCAGCTGATCCTGGTGGGCCTGCAACATGTCCTGCTGATGTACGGCGGCGCCATCGCCGTACCGCTGATCATCGGCCAGGCCGCCGGGCTGTCCCGTGAAGAAGTCGCTTTCCTGATCAACGCCGACCTGCTCGTGGCCGGCGTCGCCACCATCATCCAATCGTTCGGCATCGGCCCGGTGGGCATCCGCATGCCGGTGATGATGGGCGCAAGCTTCGCCGCCGTCGGCAGCATGGTGGCCATGGCCGGCATGCCCGGCGTGGGCTTGCAGGGGATCTTCGGCGCGACCATCGCTGCCGGGTTCTTCGGCATGCTGATCGCGCCGTTCATGTCCAAGGTGGTGCGCTTCTTCCCGCCATTGGTCACAGGCACCGTGATCACCTCCATCGGTCTGTCGCTGTTCCCGGTCGCGGTCAACTGGGCTGGCGGCGGGCAGCAGGCGGAAACCTTCGGCTCGCCGATCTACCTGATGGTCGCAGGCCTGGTGCTGGCCGTGATCCTGCTGATCAATCGCTTCATGCGTGGCTTCTGGGTCAACGTGTCGGTGCTGGTGGGCATGGGCCTGGGGTATGTGCTGGCCGGTTCCATCGGCATGGTCGACCTGTCGGGCCTGAACGAAGCGCCGTGGCTGCAGGTGGTCACACCGCTGCACTTCGGCATGCCGACCTTTAGCCTCGCGCCGATCCTGTCGATGTGCCTGGTGGTGGTGATCATCTTCGTCGAGTCCACCGGCATGTTCCTGGCCCTGGGCAAGGTGACCGACCGCGAAGTGACACCCGGCATGCTGCGTCGCGGCCTGCTGTGCGATGCCGGCGCCTCGTTCGTAGCCGGTTTCTTCAATACCTTCACCCATTCCTCCTTCGCCCAGAACATCGGCCTGGTGCAGATGACCGGCGTGCGCTGCCGCTATGTCACGGTGGTTGCAGGCGCACTGTTGATCCTGCTCAGCCTGCTGCCCAAGGCGGCCTTCCTGATCGCCTCGATCCCGCCTGCGGTACTGGGCGGCGCCTCCATTGCCATGTTCGGCATGGTCACCGCCACCGGCATCAAGATCCTCCAGGAGGCCGACATCAGTGACCGGCGCAATCAGTTGCTGGTCGCGGTCAGCGTGGGCTTCGGTCTGATCCCCGTGGTGCGTCCGGAGTTCTTTGCGCAGATGCCGCAGTGGATGGAGCCCATTACCCACAGCGGCATCGCCATGGCCACGCTCAGCGCCCTGGTGCTGAACGTGCTGTTCAACATCCTCGGGGGCGCCGAACGCGCGGCCCACAACGAGGCCTGTCACCCGCACTGAGTCAGCGGGCGGCGCCCTGGTCGCCCGTCTCATCCAAGCAGTGAAACGCAGTACCGGCGGCCCACGGGAGCGGGCCGTCCGGGGCGCCTGCGCGCCGAAGACACCTCGAACAACAACAAGAACACGGGAACTCGCACATGAAGCGCACCACCTCGTCCCTGCTGCTGGGCAGCAGCCTGCTGGCCACCCTCCCCGCCTTCGCGGGCGACTGGCTGCAATGGCACGGCGAAAGCCTGACCTACCTCTACGGCAAGGATTTCAAGGTCAACCCGGACATCCAGCAGACCATTACCTTCGAGCACGCCAACAAGTGGAAGTACGGTGACACCTTCCTGTTCATCGACAAGATCTTCTACAACGGCAAGACCGACGCCAGCAAAGGTGTGAACACCTACTACGGTGAATTCAGCCCGCGCCTGTCGTTCGGCAAGATCCTAGACCGCAAGCTGGCCTTCGGCCCGGTCAAGGACGTGCTGCTGGCCATGACCTACGAGCGTGGCGAAGGGTTGAACGCGGCCTACCTGATCGGCCCAGGGTTCGACCTGGACATCCCCGGCTTCAACTATTTCTACCTCAACATCTACCTGCGCAACACCGAGGGCAGTCGCCCCGGCGACAACGTCTGGCAGTTCACCCCCGGCTGGTCGTACACCATTCCCCTGGGCCGCTCCGACCTTCTGATCGACGGCTACATGGACTGGGTGACCGACAACGACCAGACCCGCCGCGGCACCTACCACGCCAACCTGCACTTCAACCCACAGGTCAAGTACGACCTGGGCAAGGCCCTCAACCTGGGCGCCAGGCAGTTGTATGTGGGCTTCGAGTACAGCTATTGGAAGGACAAGTACGGCATCGACAGCCGCGGCAATCTACAGAGCAACCAGAGCGTGGCCAGTGCGCTGGTCAAGGTGCATTTCTAAGAACCTGACCGAACGCCCAATTTTGTATCACCGCGCTCCAGGACGGAGCACTTGAGGACCGGCGCGCAAGCCAGTAATCTGCGCGCCCCCTCGCTCAGGGCAGGCCGGATCCTGCCCGCGTTTACTGACCGCTCAGTCAATGAATTCGGGCGGTTGGTCGATGTTTTGCCAGCCAGAAACACCCTTTTCATCCGTTCAGAACGACGTCGAGCAGGATGGTTGTGACCAACCCGGAAAGTTGGCGCAGCACTTGCCAGAGAGCTGTGGCCAACCCGAAAAAACTGACCCGAAAGACAAGAAAGGCGCCGACACGAGCGCTGACAGCAATATCCAATCAAGGGAGCGACACACGCAATGCGCATCATCAACAGCCTGATCCTCGCCGGCGGCCTGCTCGCCTGCGGCACCAGCTTCGCCGAAGACCTGCTGCAGTGGCAGACCAACAGCCTGACCTACCTCTGGGGCAAGAACTTCAAGGTCAACCCCGAGACCCAGCAGACCGTCACCTTCGAGCACGCCGATGCCTGGAAGTACGGCGATAACTTCATCTTCGTCGACAAGATCTTCTACCAGGGCAAGAAGGACGCCAACAACGGCCCGAACACCTACTACGGCGAGATCAGCCCACGCCTGTCGTTCGGCAAGATCTTCGACCAGAAGCTGGAGTTCGGCCCGGTCAAGGATGTGCTGCTGGCCATGACCTACGAGTTCGGCGAGGGTGATACCGAGTCCTACCTGATCGGCCCTGGCTTCGACCTGGCGATTCCCGGCTTCGACTATTTCCAGCTGAACTTCTACCACCGCACCACCGATGGCAGCCGTCCGGGTGATCATGTCTGGCAGATCACTCCGGTGTGGTCCTACACCATTCCCGTGGGCTCATCGGATGTGCTGATCGACGGTTTCATGGACTGGGTGGTGGACAACGACGAGAACAGCCGTGGCAGCTACCACGCCAACCTGCACTTCAACCCGCAGGTCAAATATGACCTGGGCAAGGCCTTGCACCTGGGCGAGAAGCAACTGTACGTCGGTATCGAGTATGACTACTGGAGCGACAAGTACGGGATCAAGGACAGCGATGCCTTCACCACCGACCAGAACACCATGAGCTTCCTGGTCAAGGTGCACTTCTGATCTGAGCGGTGGGTCTGCTTCGCGGGTAAAACCGCGAAGCAGACCCACCGACGATCACGCTGCTGGCCGCACCACCCGCCACAACTTGCCAACCACGCTCACCACCGCCAGCACCACTGCCCCGGCCACTACCCCCAGCACGCCATTGATCAACGCTCCGGTCAGTGCCCCGCCACGGCCGTCGGCAAAGGCCTCGATGGCGTGGTGCAACGGCGCGATGCCGTGCACGAGAATGCCGCCACCGACCAGGAACATGGCCGCAGTGCCGATCACCGACAGGCCCTTCATCATGTAGGGGGCCGCACGCAGGATGCCATTACCGACCGCTTGCGCCAGGCTCGAGCCCTTGCGAGTCAGCCACAGCCCCAGGTCATCGAGCTTGACGATTCCGGCCACCAGCCCGTACACACCCAGCGTCATGACCACGGCGATGCCTGATAGCACGATGATCTGCTGGCTCAGCGGCGCATCGGCCACTGTACCGAGGGTGATGGCGATGATTTCGGCGGAGAGGATGAAGTCAGTGCGCACTGCGCCCTTGATCTTGTCCTTCTCGAAGGCCACCAGGTCGACATTCACATCGGCCACGGCCTCCTTGCGCGCCATGTGCTGCGCCTGATCCTCCTCCTGGCTGTGCAGGAACTTGTGCGCCAGCTTCTCGAAGCCCTCGAAGCACAGGTAGGCACCCCCGAGCATCAGCAGCGGGGTGACCGCCCAGGGGATGAAAGCGCTGATGAGCAGGGCCGCCGGCACCAGGATCGCCTTGTTCAGCAGCGAACCCTTGGCCACCGCCCAGACCACCGGAATCTCCCGTTCGGCCCGTACCCCGGTGACCTGCTGGGCGTTGAGCGCCAGGTCATCGCCCAGCACACCTGCGGTCTTCTTCGCCGCGACCTTGGTCATCAGCGAAACATCGTCCAGCACCGTGGCGATGTCGTCGATCAACACCAGTAAGCTGCTTCCTGCCATGTCGTTGTGTTTCCAATGATTGCAAAGGACCGATTCTAGCCCAATGCCGTCGCCTTGAGCCGCTCTCCGGGCCGGTGCTACCATGCCCGATCGCTATTAGAGGCGGCCAGTCACAGGAAGATTCAGACACCATGAGCACGATTCGCGAGCGCAACAAGGAACTGATCCTGCGCGCGGCCAGCGAGGAATTCGCCGACAAAGGCTTCGCCGCCACCAAGACCAGCGATATCGCTGCCAAGGCCGGGCTGCCCAAGCCGAACGTCTACTACTACTTCAAGTCGAAGGAAAACCTCTACCGCGAGGTGCTCGAGAGCATCATCGCGCCGATCATGCAGGCGTCCACGCCGTTCAACGCCGACGGCGATCCCAAAGAGGTGCTCAGCGGCTACATCCGCTCGAAGATCCGCATCTCCCGCGACCTGCCACATGCCTCCAAGGTGTTCGCCAGCGAGATCATGCACGGCGCCCCGCACCTGTCGCCTGGGCAGGTCGAGCAGCTCAACGAGCAGGCACGACACAACATCGAGTGCATCCAGCGCTGGATCGAGCGCGGCCAGATCGCCCCGGTCGATCCGCATCACCTGATGTTCAGCATCTGGGCGGCCACGCAAACCTACGCCGACTTCGATTGGCAGATTGCCGTGGTGACCGGCAAGGCAAAGCTCGCCGACAGCGATTACGACGCCGCCGCCGAAACCATCATCCGCCTGGTGCTCAAGGGGTGTGAGCCCGAGGCGGCCTGACGGTCGGCGTACACCGCTCCCACCCGTGGCCGACTGGCCCTGGCGGGAGCGCAGGCCAACGCTGTATCAGACAGCCACGCCAGCATCAGCCGTAAGCCCCAGCGCCTCGATGGCAGTGATTGCGCACTGCTCGTCGATGTCCGACGTGTCCCCGCTGACCCCCACCGCACCCAGCACTTTTCCCGCCTGATCCCGGATCAGCACCCCACCTGGCGCGGGCACCACCGACCGCTCGCCCAAGCCGTTCAACGCCGCGAAAAACGCCGGTCGCTGCTGCGCATCCAGCGCCAGCAGGCGTGACCCCTTGCCCAGGGCCACAGCCCCCCAGGCCTTGCCCATGGCCACCTGCGGACGTAACAGACTGGCGCCGTCCTCGCGTTGCAAGGCCAGCAGATGGCCGCCGGCATCCAGCACCGCCACCGTCAGCGGTGCGGCGTCGATCTTGCGCCCGGCGGCAAGGGCAGCGGCGACCAAGGTGTTGGCGACGTTGAGCGTCATTGCGTTCATGGAAAGGTCCTCTTCTTGTTGTGAGAAGCCCTGAGGGGCAGTTGAAAACCGATAAGCAAATAGAACACAACAGAAAGATTTTTTGTATACAATATTTTTGAACGATCGTACTCAATCAGATAGAGAGCCTTTTCTGTGGGGTTTCCAGCGAAAGCCAATCTACCCGATGAAAATACATTGACCTGAAGCTCAGAGCGTGAATACACTTTGGAGCAAAGTAGGTTGTATACAATTACAAAATCGATGAGGCACAAATCATGAGCAAAATGAGAGCAATCGATGCAGCCGTTCTGGTCATGCGCCGTGAAGGCGTAGAGACGGCATTCGGCATTCCCGGGGCTGCCATCAACCCGCTGTACTCGGCCCTGAAGAAAGTCGGCGGCATCGATCACGTCCTCGCTCGCCACGTCGAAGGTGCCTCGCACATGGCCGAGGGCTACACCCGCGCCAACCCGGGCAACATCGGTGTGTGCATCGGCACCTCCGGGCCAGCCGGCACCGACATGGTCACCGGCCTGTACAGCGCCTCGGCCGACTCCATCCCGATCCTGTGCATCACCGGCCAGGCCCCCCGCGCCCGTCTGCACAAGGAAGACTTCCAGGCCGTCGACATCACCAGCATCGTCAAGCCGGTGACCAAGTGGGCCACCACCGTGCTGGAGCCGGGCCAGGTGCCCTATGCCTTCCAGAAAGCCTTCTACGAAATGCGCACCGGCCGCCCAGGCCCAGTACTGATCGACCTGCCGTTCGACGTACAGATGGCCGAGATCGAATTCGACATCGACGCCTACGCGCCACTGCCGGTACACAAGCCTTCGGCCACGCGCATCCAGGCCGAGAAAGCCCTGGCCCTGCTCAATGACGCCGAACGTCCGCTGCTGGTCGCAGGTGGCGGCATCATCAACGCCGACGCCAGCGACAAGCTGGTCGAGTTCGCTGAACTGACCGGCGTGCCAGTGATCCCGACCCTGATGGGCTGGGGCACCATCCCTGACGACCACGAACTGATGGTCGGCATGGTCGGCCTGCAGACTTCGCACCGCTACGGCAACGCCACGCTGCTCAAGTCCGACCTGGTGTTCGGCATCGGCAACCGCTGGGCCAACCGTCACACCGGCTCGGTCGATGTCTACACCGAAGGCCGCAAGTTCGTACACGTCGACATCGAACCGACCCAGATCGGTCGTGTGTTCACCCCGGACCTGGGCATCGTCTCCGACGCCGGTGCCGCGCTGGACGCCTTCCTGGAAGTGGCCCGCGAATGGAAAGCCGCCGGCAAGCTCAAGTGCCGCAAGGCCTGGCTGGAAGACTGCCAGGAGCGCAAGTCGAGCCTGCAGCGCAAGACCCACTTCGACAACGTGCCGGTCAAGCCGCAGCGCGTGTACGAAGAGATGAACCAGGTGTTCGGCAAGGACACCTGCTACGTCAGCACCATCGGCCTGTCGCAGATTGCCGGCGCGCAGTTCCTGCACGTGTACAAGCCGCGCCACTGGATCAACTGTGGCCAGGCCGGCCCGCTGGGTTGGACCATCCCGGCAGCGCTGGGCGTGGTCAAGGCCGACCCGAAACGCAAGGTGGTCGCGCTGTCGGGTGACTACGACTTCCAGTTCATGATCGAGGAACTGGCGGTCGGTGCGCAGTTCAACCTGCCCTACGTCCATGTGCTGGTGAACAACGCCTACCTCGGCCTGATCCGCCAGGCCCAGCGTGGCTTCGACATGGATTACTGTGTACAACTGGCGTTCGAGAACATCAACTCCAGCGAAGCCGGCAGCTACGGCGTGGATCACGTCGCCGTGGTCGAAGGCCTGGGTTGCAAGGCGCTGCGCGTGTTCGAGCCGGGCGAGATCGCCCCTGCCCTGCTCAAGGCGCAGAAAATGGCCGAAGAGTTCCGCGTGCCAGTGGTGGTCGAGGTGATTCTCGAGCGCGTCACCAACATTTCCATGGGTACCGAGATCAACGCGGTCAACGAGTTCGAAGACCTCGCACTGGTCGGCAACGACGCGCCGACCGCCATCTCGCTGCTCGACTGATTGCCGACGCCCCCGCGCAGGCTGCCGGGGGCTTTCATCTGCAAGGAGACAACCATGCCTCGCTTCGCTGCCAACCTGTCCATGCTGTTCACCGAACAGGATTTCCTGGCCCGCTTCAAGGCCGCCGCCGACGCGGGCTTCAGCGGTGTCGAATACCTCTTCCCGTACGATTTCAGCGCCAGCGACATCAAACAGCAGCTCGATGCCCACGGCCTCACCCAGGTGCTGTTCAATCTGCCTGCAGGCGACTGGGCCAAAGGTGAACGCGGCATCACCTGCCACCCCGACCGCGTCGAAGAGTTCCGCGCCGGCGTCGACAAGGCCATCGAATACGCCAAGGTGCTGGGCAACAAACAGGTCAATGCCCTGGCCGGTATCCGTCCGCAAGGCCTGCAGTGCGCCGATGTGCGCAAGACCTTCGTCGACAATCTCAAGTACGCCGCCGACAAGCTCGAAGCCGCCGGGATCCGCCTGGTCATGGAAATGATCAACACTCGCGACATCCCCGGTTTCTACCTGAACACCACCGCCCAGGCCCTGGAGATCCAGGCCGAGGTGGGCAGTGCCAACCTGTTCCTGCAGTACGACATCTATCACATGCAGATCATGGAAGGTGACCTGGCCCGGACCATGGAAACCCACCTCAAGCAGATCAATCACATCCAGCTCGCCGACAACCCTGGTCGTCACGAGCCAGGCACTGGCGAGATCAACTACCGCTTCCTGTTCGAGCACCTGGACCGCATCGGCTACCAGGGCTGGGTGGGCGCGGAGTACAAGCCCAAGACCACCACCGAGGCCGGGCTCGCCTGGCTGAAAACCCATAACGCGATCTAACGAACACAGTCGCTCCCTGGGGGAGTAGGGCTTGTCCCGCGATGGCGGCGGTGAGCCCACCACCGCCATCGCGGGACAAGCCCGCTCCCACAGGATCCGCGCGTCCTATAACAAGAGAGGCACATTCTCATGGCTAAAATCGGTTTCATCGGCACCGGCATCATGGGCAAGCCCATGGCCCAGAACCTGCAAAAGGCAGGTCACAGCCTGTTCGTTTCCACCCACCACGATGCCGCCCCCGCCGACCTGATCGCCGCAGGCGCCGTGGCCCTGGCCAACCCTAAAGAGGTGGCGCAGGAAGCCGAGTTCATCATCGTGATGGTGCCCGACACCCCGCAGGTCGAGAGCGTGCTGTTCGGTGAGAATGGCGTCGGTGAAGGTGTCGGCCCGAACAAGGTGGTGATCGACATGAGCTCGATCTCCCCCACCGCCACCAAGGCCTTCGCCGAGAAAATCAAGGCCACCGGCGCCGCCTACCTGGACGCCCCGGTGTCCGGCGGTGAAGTCGGCGCCAAGGCCGCAACCCTGAGCATCATGGTCGGCGGCTGCCCGAAAGCCTTCGAGCGCGCCCTGCCGCTGTTCGAAGCCATGGGCAAGAACATCACGCGCGTCGGTGGCAATGGCGATGGCCAGACCGCCAAGGTGGCCAACCAGATCATCGTCGCCCTGAACATCCAGGCCGTCAGCGAAGCGCTGCTGTTCGCCACCAAGAACGGCGCAGACCCGGCCAAGGTGCGTGAGGCGCTGATGGGCGGTTTCGCCTCCTCGAAGATTCTCGAAGTGCACGCCGAACGTATGATCAAGGGCACCTTCGACCCGGGCTTCCGTATCAGCCTGCACCAGAAAGACCTCAACCTGGCGCTGCAGGGCGCCAAGGAGCTGGGTATCAACCTGCCCAACACCTCCAATGCGCAGCAGGTATTCAACACCTGTGCAGCACTGGGTGGCAGCAACTGGGACCACTCGGCGCTGATCAAGGGGCTGGAGCACATGGCCAACTTCTCGATTCGTGACGACCAGTAATTTGTAAGCCATACCGGCCTCTTCGCGGGCAAGCCCGCTCCTAGGAGCGAAGAAGCCAACACCGCTGAACCTGCGACCACAGGCCCAGCGGTGACCCCGAGCAACACCCGCCCCTGGTTCGGCCTGCACGGAGGCAGTTCCAGGGGCGTTTTCGATTTCGCAGAACAACAAGAATTTTGGGAGCCTGCCATGTCGGTCGATCCACAGAAACTCCTGCGCGAGCTGTTCGACACAGCCATCGCCGCCGCCCACCCCCGTCAGGTCCTCGAACCTCACCTGCCCGCCGACCGCAGCGGCCGGGTCATCGTCATCGGTGCCGGCAAGGCCGCCGCCGCCATGGCTGAAGTGGTCGAGAAGAGCTGGCAGGGCGAAGTCTCCGGCCTGGTCGTGACCCGCTATGGCCATGGCGCCAATTGCCAGAAGATCGAGGTGGTCGAAGCCGCCCACCCGGTCCCCGACGCCGCCGGCCTTGCGGTCGCCAAGCGCGTGCTGCAACTGGTCAGCAACCTCGATGAAGACGACCGCGTCATCTTCCTGCTCTCCGGCGGCGGCTCGGCCCTGCTGGCACTGCCCGCCGACGGCCTCACGCTGGCCGACAAGCAGCAGATCAACAAGGCGCTGCTCAAGTCCGGCGCGACCATCGGCGAGATGAACTGCGTGCGCAAGCACCTCTCGGCGATCAAGGGCGGACGCCTGGCCAAGGCCTGCTGGCCCGCCACTGTCTATACCTACGCCATTTCCGACGTACCGGGCGATCTGGCCACCGTCATCGCCTCCGGCCCCACCGTGGCCGACCCGAGCACCTCGGCCGATGCCCTGGCGATCCTCAAGCGCTACGACATCGAGGCGCCCAAAGCGGTCATCGACTGGCTGAACAACCCGGCATCGGAAACCGTCAAGGCCGATGACCCAGCCCTGGCGCGCAGCCACTTCACACTGATCGCCAAACCCCAGCAATCACTCGAGGCTGCCGCAGTGAAAGCCCGCCAGGCCGGTTTCAGCCCACTGATCCTGGGGGATCTGGAAGGTGAATCGCGCGAAGTGGCCAAGGTGCACGCCGGTATCACCCGGCAGATCGTCCTGCATGGCCAGCCGCTGAAGGCCCCCTGCGTGATCCTGTCCGGCGGCGAGACCACCGTCACCGTGCGCGGCAATGGCCGTGGCGGGCGCAACGCCGAATTCCTGCTCAGCCTCACCGAAAGCCTCAAGGGCCTGCCTGGCGTGTACGCACTGGCCGGCGACACCGACGGCATCGACGGCTCCGAAGAAAACGCCGGCGCCCTGATGACCCCGGACAGCTTCGGCCGCGCACAGGCCCTGGGCCTGTCGGCCAGCGATGAGCTGGACAACAACAACGGCTATGGCTACTTCGCTGCGCTCGATGCGTTGATCGTCACCGAGCCGACCCGCACCAACGTCAACGACTTCCGCGCCATCCTGATCCTCGAGACCTCGCAATCATGACGCCCGATAAAAAAGTGAAAATCCTCGCCACCCTGGGGCCGGCGATCAACGGCATCGATGACATCCGCCAACTGGTCGAGGCCGGGGTGAATATCTTCCGCCTCAACTTCAGCCACGGCGAACACGCCGACCACGCCCTGCGCTACCAGTGGATCCGCGAGGTCGAGCAGCAACTGAACTACCCGCTGGGCATCCTCATGGACCTGCAGGGGCCGAAACTGCGTGTCGGCCGCTTCGCCGAAGGCAAGGTGCAGTTGCAGCGTGGCCAGGCCCTGCGCCTGGACCTGGACAAGGCCCCGGGCGACAGCCGCCGGGTCAATCTGCCCCACCCGGAAATCATCGCCGCGCTGGAGCCCGGCATGGACCTGCTGCTCGACGATGGCAAGCTGCGCCTGCGGGTCACCGCCAAGCACGCCGACGCCATCGACACCGAAGTGCTGGCTGGCGGCGAGCTGTCCGATCGCAAGGGCGTCAACGTCCCCCAGGCGGTGCTGGACCTCTCGCCGCTCACCGAGAAGGACCGCCGCGACCTGGCCTTCGGCCTGGAACTGGGCGTGGACTGGGTGGCGCTGTCGTTCGTCCAGCGCCCCGAAGACATCGTCGAGGCGCGCCAGTTGATCGGCGAACGTGCCTACCTGATGGCCAAGGTCGAGAAGCCCTCGGCGGTCGAGCAACTGCAGGCCATCGCCGAGCTGTCCGATGCGATCATGGTCGCCCGGGGCGACCTGGGCGTGGAAGTGCCGGCCGAGAGCGTGCCGCAGATCCAGAAGCGCATCATCAATACCTGCCGCCAACTGGGCAAGCCGGTGGTGGTAGCGACGCAGATGCTCGAATCGATGCGTTTCTCGCCCGCACCGACCCGCGCCGAGGTCACCGACGTGGCCAATGCCGTGGCCGAAGGCGCCGACGCGGTGATGCTGTCGGCCGAAACCGCCTCCGGCGACTATCCACTGGAAGCGGTGCAGATGATGAGCAAGATCATCCGCCAGGTGGAGAACGGCCCGGACTACCAGGCGCAGCTCGACGTCGGCCGCCCCAAGGCCGAGGCCACGGTTTCGGATGCCATCAGCTGCGCGATTCGGCGCATCAGCGGCATCCTGCCGGTGGCAGTGCTGGTCAACTACAGCGAGTCAGGGGCCTCGACCCTGCGCGCCGCCCGCGAGCGACCGCGGGCGCCCATCCTCAACCTGACGCCGAACCTCAAGACCGCGCGCCGACTCAGCGTCACCTGGGGTGTGCATTCGGTGGTCAACGACCGTCTGCGCCAGGTCGATGAGATCTGCTCGACTGCACTGGAGATCGCCCAGGCGCAAGGTATGGCCAGCCGCGGCGACACCCTGCTGATCACCGCTGGGGTGCCATTCGGCCAGCCGGGGAGCACCAATACCCTGCGGATCGAGACTTTGATCTGAAGACCGGCTCTGCACTTTTGTAGGAGCGGCGGTTCGCCGCTGCGACTTGCCCGCGAAAAGGGCACCGCGGTGAATGGCACGGGCTGCGCCCGTGTTCGCGGGCGAGCCCGCTCCTACAAAAAACAATCCGATGGCGCACAACCGAGGCCCGAAGAGGCCCAGCGCCTTTCACTCACCTTGCCGACTGCCCATGTACACCAAGAATTTCGTCAACCCGTGCCCCGACTGGGCCACGGCACTGCTCAATGGCTTCAGCCAGGTGCTGCTGCTGCGCAGTCCCTTGTGCGGCCTGTGCTGCCTGCTGGCCATCCTCCTCACTGCGCCCGACCTGGTCGGCGGCGCGCTGCTCGGCGCACTGGCCGGCCTGCTGACCGCGCAACGGCGCGGCTATGAACGCGCCGACCGCCAGGCCGGATTGTATTGCTACAACGGCGTGCTGATCGGCGTGCTGATCTGCGCGGTGCTGCCCTGGTCAGCGATCCTGCCGCCACTGATCCTCGCCGCCGGTGGCCTGTCGAGCATCCTCACCCACCAGTGGCGCAAGCGCGGCGGCACCTTGCTGGTCGCCTACACCGCGCCCTTCGTGCTGCTCGGCTGGATCATCCTGCTGGCGGCCGAACCCTTGGCCATCCCGCAGGCCGCGCCCGACCCGTTGCACGGCGTATTGCGCGGCCTGGGCCAGATATTCCTGCTGGACGAGCCCCTGGCAGGCCTGCTGATCGTGTTAGGGATGCTGGTCGCCAACCCCTATGCGGCGCTCTGGGCCCTGCTCGGCTCGACCATCGGCGGCGGTGCGGCATTGCTGGCCGACCAACCTGCGGTGGCCTGGATGGGGCTGTATGGCTTCAATGCGGCGCTGGCCGCCCTGGCGTTCAGCCGCCAGGGCGAGCGCCCCTGGATCCCCCTGCTGGCCATCGCCTTGGCGCTGTTGCTGCAAGCGTTGTCCAGCCTGTGGCCGCTGCCGGCGCTCACCGCCCCGTTCGTCATCGCCTGCTGGCTGATGCACCTGGGCAGCCACCTTGTGCAACAGGGGCGGCGGCGCAGCGCGCAGCGCTTGCACGGCTGAGAAGCAGGCCCTAGGCTCACCCGCAACGCATAACGGAACGAGCCCATGAACACCCCTGCGAGCCTGCGTGAGCGGCTCTATGTGATCGTCTTCCAGACCGACACCGTCGCTGGAAGACGCTTCGACAAGATCCTTCTGCTGATCATCCTGGCCAGCCTGGTCACCGTCATCCTCGACAGCATCGACGATGTGCACCGCAATTATTCCGGCCTGCTGGCCGGCATCGAGTGGGGCTTCACGGCGATCTTCCTCGCCGAGTACCTCACCCGCCTGTACTGCTCACCCAAGCCGCTGCGCTACGCGTTCAGCTTCTACGGCCTGGTCGACCTGCTGGCCATCGTGCCGGGGATCATCGCCCTGTACTACAGCGACGCCCAGTACCTGCTGATCATTCGGGTGATCCGCATGCTGCGGATCTTCCGCGTGCTCAAGCTCAGCCCCTACCTCAAGCAGGCGCACTATCTGCTCGAGGCGTTGCGCGGCAGCAAACAGAAGATCATCGTGTTCCTGGTCAGCGTTTCGACCCTGGTGACCGTGTTCGGCACGCTGATGTACGTGATCGAAGGGCCCGAGCACGGCTTTACCAGCATTCCCAAGGGCATCTACTGGGCCATCGTCACCCTGACCACAGTCGGCTTCGGCGACATCGTGCCCAAGACGCCGCTGGGCCAGGTACTGTCCTCGCTGGTGATGATCATCGGCTACTCGATCATCGCAGTGCCCACCGGGATCTTCACCGCCGAGCTGGCCAACGCCATGCGCGGCGAACAGCTGCGCCACGATTGCCCGACCTGTGCCAAGAAAACCCATGAGCCGACGGCGGCATTCTGTTCGCGCTGTGGCAATGCGTTGTTCCCCAAGACAGTGACCGAGCAGGCATAAGCAAAGTCTGTTTTGATCTTTAATGGCTCAAGAACCAAAGGTTATAGTTGCTGGCACATTGCCAAACTTTCACTCACAACAAGGAACGCCCCTGTGAAAAAACTCTTCAGCGCCTCGCTGCTCGCCGCAGGCCTGGCTCTCGGCAACCTGGCCCAGGCCGCGCCGACCCTGCTGAACGTCTCCTACGACGTGATGCGCGATTTCTACAAGGACTACAACCCGGCGTTCCAGAAGCACTGGGAAGAAGAGCACAAGGAGAAGGTCAATGTGCAGATGTCCTTCGGCGGTTCGAGCAAACAGGCGCGGGCGGTGATCGACGGCCTGCCGGCCGATGTCATCACCATGAACATGGCCACTGACATCAATGCCCTGGTCGACAACGGCAAGCTGGTGCCGGACAACTGGGTTACCCGCCTGCCGAACAACAGCGCCCCGTTCACCTCGGCCACCGTGTTCATCGTGCGCAAGGGCAACCCGAAGGCGCTGAAAGACTGGCCGGACCTGCTCAAGGATGGCGTACAGGTGATCGTGCCCAACCCCAAGACCTCGGGTAACGGCCGCTACACCTACCTCTCGGCCTGGGGCTACGTCCTCAAGCAAGGCGGCGACGAAGCCAAGGCCCGCGATTTCGTCGGCAAGCTGTTCAAGCAGGCACCGGTGCTCGACACTGGCGGCCGCGCTGCCACAACGACCTTCATGACCAACCAGATAGGCGACGTGCTGGTCACCTTCGAGAACGAAGCCGAGATGATCGCCCGCGAGTTCGGTCGTGATCAGTTCGAGGTGGTCTACCCAAGCGTGTCGGCGGAAGCCGAACCGCCGGTGAGCGTGGTCGACAAGGTCGTCGAGAAGAAGCAGACCCGCGCGGTGGCCGAGGAATACCTCAAGTACCTGTGGTCGCCGGCAGCTCAGGAAATCGCCGCACAGAACTATCTGCGCCCGCGTGATGCCACGGTCCTGGCCAAATACACCGACCGCTTCCCGAAAGTCGACTTCCTCTCGGTGGAGAAGACCTTTGGTGACTGGCGCACCGTACAGAAGACCCACTTCAACGACGGTGGCGTGTTCGACCAGATCTACACCAATAAGTAACTGGCTTGGGGCGCGCTGCGCCCCAACACTTACAGCGAGATAGGACGACGCCCGGCAAAGGCATGCGCAAGCGTGCCACCGTCCACCAGCTCCAGCTCTCCGCCCAGCGGCACGCCATGGGCGATCCGCGAGGCAGTCAGGCCCTTCTCGGCCAGCAACTGGGCGATGTAATGCGCCGTCGCCTCGCCTTCCACCGTGGGGTTGGTCGCCAGGATCACCTCGCTGAAGGTGCCCTGCTCCTCGATCCGCGCCATCAGTTGCGGAATTCCAATCGCCTCCGGGCCCAGGCCGTCGAGCGGCGATAGGTGCCCCTTGAGCACGAAGTAACGACCACGGTAGCCGGTCTGCTCTACCGCATACACATCCATCGGCCCCTCAACCACGCACAGCTGGGTGTCATCGCGGCGAGGATCGGCGCACTGCGGGCACAATTCCTGCTCGGTCAGGGTGCGGCACTGGCGGCAATGGCCAACACCCTCCATGGCCTGGCTCAGGGCCTGGGCCAGGCGCGTGCCGCCGCTGCGGTCGCGCTCGAGCAACTGCAGGGCCATGCGCTGGGCGGTTTTCTGGCCGACACCCGGGAGCACACGCAGGGCATCGATCAGTTGGCGGATCAGGGGGCTGAAGCTCATGTAGGCAGGCCTGTCAGTGGTACAGAATGAAGAAGGGAGCAGCGATCAGTCGATCGTGCTCCCCATGTGCTGCAAACCGTCGATCAGAACGGCATCTTGAAACCAGGCGGCAGTTGCATGCCGGCGGTCATGCTGCCCATCTTGTCCTGGCTGTTCTGCTCGACCTTGCGCACGGCGTCGTTGAGTGCGGCGGCGATCAGGTCCTCGAGGACTTCCTTGTCGTCCGGATCGGTGGTCATCAGGCTGGCGTCGATGTTGACGCGCTTGACGTCGTGACGACCGGTCATCACCACGCTGACCAGACCTGCACCGGACTGGCCGGTGACTTCTGCGTTGGCCAGCTCTTCCTGCATCTTGGCCATTTTTTCCTGCATCTGCTGAGCCTGCTTCATCAGGCCGGCCATGCCACCTTTCATCATGGGAGAATCCTCGATTGGGTCGTATGTGCGGCCGGCACGAGGCCGGGCGCAAGGGGTTCGCTTCACTGCCCAGGGTTTGCCAGGGCCGCGTCTACAGGTTCGATTGTATCGTGCCGCACCCGGGCGCCGAACTGCTTGATCATCTGCTGGATGAGCGGGTCCTGCTCGATCGACAGCTCCGCATCGTGCTGGCGCTCGGCGCGCTTGCGCGCGGCGGCCTGGGCCGGGGTTTCCTGCTCGGGGCGAACCAGCTCGATCTGCAGGCGCAGCGTACGCCCCAGATGCTGGTTGAGCGCCTCGTTGAGCCGGCGTTGCTGGGTGCTGTTGAACAACGCACCCTGGCCTGGGTCCAGGTGCAGCAGCCAGTCATCGCCATCGGCGCTGATCAGCGTACAGTTCGCGGCGATGTTGCCTGTCATACCGGAGACAGGCAACTGTGGGAATAATTCCAGCCATTGCAAGGCCAGGCCCGTGGCCGGTTGCGCCGCGGGCAGAGGCTCGGGCGCCGCCGCAGGGGCATCTTCCTGGATATGCTCGGCGAGCTCGTCCAGGTAGCTGAAACCTGCCGGATCGGCTTGCGGTGCGTAATAGTCGTCATCCGGGCCGTCGTCGTCGCGCTCCATGCCGACCGACGCATAGGCCGACGGATCGAAGGGCGGCTCGTCGTAGTCCGGTTCCTCGCCAGCAGGCTGCGCGACAACGGCCGGGGTGACCGGCGCCGGGGCTGCGACGGGCGGGGAAGGTTCTTCCCATGGCAGGTCGACCACTGCCTCTGGCGGCGCAACGGCTGGCTCGGGCTCGGGTTCAGGTTCCATCACAGGGGCCGGCTCCGGCGCCACAGCGGGCGCAACAGCAGCGACCGGCTCGGCGGCGGGCGCTTCATCGACCACTGGTGCGGGCGGCGCAACAGGCTCAGGCGCAGCGGCAACCACGGAAGGCTCGGCAACCACGGTCGCAGTTGCCACCGGCTTGGCTGGATCAGCTGTGGCCTGGCTGATCCCCACCGGCTTTAGCGCAGGTTTCGGCGCGTCATCGGTATCGGCCGGACGGAACGCGAGCATACGCAGCAAGACCATCTCGAAGCCACCGCGCGGATCCGGCGCCAGCGGCAGGTCGCGCCGACCGATCAGGCCCATCTGGTAGTAGAACTGCACATCCTCGGCCGGCAACGCAGCCGCTAGCGCGAGCACCTTGTCGCGATCGCCCTGGCCGTTGTCCACCGCTTCGGGCAACGCCTGGGCGATGGCGACCCGGTGCAGCACGTTGAGCATCTCGGACAGCACGCCGTTCCAGTCAGGCCCCTGCTCGGCCAAGGCGCGCACCGCCTCGAGCAGCGCCCGGGCATCACCTTCGAGCAAGGCCTGCAGCACGCCGTACACCTGGCCATGATCGAGCGTGCCGAGCATCGCCCGCACATCGGCGGCCAGTACCTTGCCCTCGCCGAAGGCGATGGCCTGGTCGGTCAGGCTCATGGCATCACGCATCGAGCCGTCGGCGGCGCGGCCAAGCAGCCACAGGGCATCTTCCTCGAATGGCACGTTCTCGGCACCGAGCACGTGCGTGAGGTGCTCGACTACCCGCTCCGGGCTCATGTTCTTCAGCGAGAACTGCAGGCAGCGCGAAAGAATGGTGGCCGGCAACTTCTGCGGATCGGTGGTGGCGAGGATGAATTTGACGTACGGTGGCGGCTCTTCCAGCGTCTTGAGCAAGGCGTTGAAGGAGTGGGTGGAAAGCATGTGCACTTCGTCGATCAGGTAGACCTTGAAGCGTCCGCGGCTGGGCGCGTACTGCACGTTGTCGAGCAGTTCACGGGTGTCCTCGACCTTGGTGCGGCTGGCGGCGTCGATCTCGATCAGGTCGACGAAGCGGCCTTCGTCGATTTCCCGGCATACCGAACAGGTGCCGCAAGGTGTGGAGGTGATACCGGTCTCGCAGTTCAGGCACTTGGCGATGATCCGCGCGATGGTGGTCTTGCCGACCCCGCGGGTGCCGGTGAACAGGTAGGCGTGATGCAGCCGCTGGTTGTCCAGGGCGTTGA
This sequence comes from Pseudomonas sp. RW3S2, assembly GCF_014268955.1. Taxonomy (NCBI): domain Bacteria; kingdom Pseudomonadati; phylum Pseudomonadota; class Gammaproteobacteria; order Pseudomonadales; family Pseudomonadaceae; genus Pseudomonas; species Pseudomonas sp. RW3S2. The sequence continues at coordinate 340,637 of NZ_JABWRM010000003.1, forward strand.
TCAATGCCTTGAGCACATGGGTCTGGCCTACCATCTCGCGGAACGAGCGCGGGCGCCATTTACGTGCAAGAACCTGATAACTCATCAAAAAACCATCGCAGCCTGATCGAGCGGAAGATCGCTAATGCTAGCGGAGCGGGGGCAAAATTGCACCCTGCCAGGCTCGTCTAGACTTTGGACGCTGCCGGTGAACATAGAAAGTCCAAGGAGGATAGACGTGCGGCGACTTCTCGCCATCCTGTTGCTATGGTGCTCCACCGGCCTTGCCGAGCAGCCTGCGCTGCGCTTCTCCGTCGCGGAGAGCTGGAGCATGCCGTTGATGCGCACCGAGGGCGATGTGCCGGTGGAAGGCATTCTCTTCGACCTGATCCAGGCCCTGGCCCGTGAAGCCGGGGTGCGCCCGCAATACCACGTAATGGCACGCCTGCGCCTGGAGCAGGCCATGGCCGATGGCGACATCGACGTGCGCTGCTACGTGGCCAGCAACTGGCTCAACGAACGGCCCGGTGAGTTCATCTGGAGCGTACCGCTGATCCATCAACGCGACCTGCTGGTCGGGCGTGCCGGCGACAGCCTGCCCGGCGGCCTGGCGCAACTGCCCACACAAGCCATCGGTACGGTGCTGGGCTACACCTACCCGGCCCTGGACCCGCTGTTCGCGCAGCGTCTACTGAAGCGCGAAGACAGCCGCAACCAGGACCTGGCCCTGCAGAAACTGCAAGCCAGCCGTTATCGTTATGCGGTGAGCAACCAACTGTCGCTGCAATGGTTCAACCGCCAGCAACCCCGGGAGCAGCGCCTGCGCCCGCTGGCCTTGCTGGAAGCGCAGGACCTGGGCTGCATGGTGCGCAACGACCCGGCCATTCCGGCGCAGCAGGTGCTGCGCGCCTTGGTGCGCCTCAAGCAGTCCGGCGAGATCGAACGGATCATCGAACGCTACACCCGGGTGCAGGAGGCGCTGTCGGCCGATCAGTAGCCGTGCGACTCGCGGAATTTCTGGCCCTTGTGGTAGGCCACCCACTCGTCCACATCGTAGGGCAGATAGAGATGGCGCCGGGCACGCGACAGCGCGATATAGACCGCGCAGACCCGGTTGTCGAAGGCGTAGGCATCCTTGAACGGGTTCAGCGCCATCAGTTCCTGGGTCAACAGCACGTGATCGAACTCCTGCCCACCGGCCTCCTGCGCCGGCATCAGCAACAGGCTGCCCGGCTGATTGGAGAAGCGTGCCGACAAGGCGTTGAGTTCGGCAATCCGAAAACCGTCCTGCAGCCGCGCCTCGACCCACAGGAATGACTCGTCGAAGCGATTGTCCTCATGCACTTGTCGCCAGTTCAGCGCGTGGGCGAAATAGGCGTGCGTGTCCTGGCCATCGCTGCCCGCGCCATAAAGGTCGGCACGGAACAACTGCACGGCGCTGGACATGAAACGCTGCATCCCAACGTTATCGGAGAAGCCCACCCGGCACTGGTTGTCGGCCAGTTGCATGGCCCACTTCATCGAATCCCAGGGCGATGCGGTAAGCACCACACAGCCTTGCGGCGGCACGAAATCGAGGGGGTAGTACTCGATGCCGACATCCACGCTGCCGGCGCCTTCGAAGGCGAGCTTGGATTTTTGCGAATGCACACCGATCAGCGGGTTGATCAGCCGCTCCACTTTCGGCCCGCAACGCACCGAGAAGGCGATATCACGCTGGCGCACCTGACGCGCGCGGCGCAGTCCGGGCCCGTCGGCACGCTGGTATTCGTCACCCAGCGTGATCAACACCTGGCGGCCCCGCTCGATGATCTGCAACAACGGGCCAGGCATGTCCTGGCTCTCGTCGACGATTACATGGCTGTAGCGGTTCGGCACACTGTGGCCAGCGAGGCTGGCGCGCTTGAGCAGCAGCAACGTGGGGAAGCCGGTCTGGCGATCCCAGGCAGGGTTGTCCTGCAGGTAGGCCCACAGGCGGCTGGCGTATTCGAGCAGCACCTGGCTGTCCAGCCGCGAAAGCGCCTGAGCGAAGTGCGGCAGGTGGCGCGCGGCGAGGCTGTGATCGCGTGACTCGCAGTAGTTCTTCAGCAGCTCCAGGCAGATATCCAGGGTCTTCTCGCCGTCGTACTGGCGAAAGCCCAGGATGTTCAAGGTTTCGGCCACCGCACGCTTGCCCGGCAGGCGTGCCGATGCGCGTGCGGCAGGCCGCCCAGGCACGCTCAGCAGGGCTTGGGCAAACTCGGCGAACGTCTTGCCAGCCTTGGAGCCTTTTCCGATACGCCGCCGCAGGGCGTCGAGCTTGCCGGGCGTGCGCGCCAGTGCCAGCACCCGCCCCCTGGGCAGGCAATCGATAAGCGCTCCCAGCAGGTAGCTCTTGCCGATGCCCGCATAGCCCTGCACATGCAGGTCCTCGTCAGGGTTGGCGCGCAGCACTCGCAGCAACTTGTCTTGTTCGCGGGTCAGCCAGCGCTCTTTATCGAAGCCTGTGATGGCTTGCTGACTGAACGGATTGTGGCGCGGGTGGCGAAGCGACCTGAAGCGCATGTCCCAGGTGCCGTCTTCCAACAAGTATTCGCGCTGCGCCACCTCCTCGGCCCCCAGCAGTTGCAAGCGCGAGCCCTTGATGACCTCCAGGCCGAAATACAGCTTGCGCGCATCGAACAGCCGGCGCGCCTCGGACCCCAGCCCCACGCCCGGCGAATGCGGACCCTGCACCGACCACTGCAGCAACTTGGCCAGCACCTTTTCCGCTGCCGCAGGGTCGAGCACCTGCTCGCGCGCCTGGGACAGGTTCTGGATCACCAGCACCGCCGCCAGCTCCGGATCGCTCAACCCATCAAGCCCGGAGGCGTCCTCGAGCAGGCCCTGGCACACCTCCAGGGCGACGGGAAGATACACGGTGTCGGCGAAGTCGTAATGTTCAGGTTGCATGCGCGCAGGTCATTCGCTGGTGTCGGGATTGGCTTCAAGTTCATAGGCGTAGGCGCCCAGGGAGCCGGACATGCCGCCCGGATAGACACGCCGCGCGTCATTCTCGCAGCGGGCTTCGGCAGCCAGCGCGCTATCGAGCTCGTGCAGCGCCATCTCCAGCAGCTTGCGCAGGTCCTGGGCATTGCGCGCCGAAACGCTCAGGCGAAAATCCAGCCCCGGCGCCTGATCGACTGCTGCTATGGTGTCGGCTGCGGGCGTGGCTTCGCCAAGGATGCGCTCGTGTTCCTCTTCCATCTGGTCGAGTACTTTCGAAAGCTCAAGGGTGCGCTCGGGGTGCGAGGCCATCTGGTCCTTGATCTCCAGGCGGCGCGCTTGCCAGTCGCGGATGCGCTGGCGGGTCAGATCGTCAACCTGATCCATGCTGATGGCCTCTCTCAGAAATGGGTGGGCTGCGAGAGGCGCATCATAAGCCTGTTTGCCGATAAATGCAGGTACGGCGGGCTCGGCCCGTCACCCACACACAGCTTCAGCCCTTGGGCACAACGAGTCGACTGTACTGATCCTGACTGATCCAACCCGTGAACGAGCGGTCGTCCTGGTTGATGAACTCGACCTTGGCCCAGCCGTCCTTGAAGGCCAGCACGCCCACTACATCGCCCTTGACGATATAGGGTCGTTTGCTCGCGCTGCTGCCCGCCTGCTTGCGCAGATAGGCCTTGTCGGCAGTGACCGTCAGCAGCGCGATCCAGGGCTTTTCCGCATAGCGGCTGAGCTCCAGCCCCGTGGCGATCTCCGGCATCAGCACACTGACGCAGCCGGGATGCTCGCGGCCGCGTGCCACGGTGAGGGTGACGCCATCGCCCGTGGCCGCAAGGCTGCCGGGGAAGGTCTGATCTTCCCAGGTGGCCAGCGCAACCGCCCCATCGCCGCTGATCTGCCCCTTGAGGTAGAAGGTGCAATGCCGGGTCACACCTTCGCCAAGGGTCTCGGAATAGTAGCCCTCCACCTGGCGATCCGGCGTGACCGCCAGCATCAGCGCATCGTATTGCCCAGGCTTCAGTACGGCGGCGCTTGCATGAACAGACCCGGACAATCCCAGCAGTGCGGCGGCCAGAACAGTCAGTCGGCGAGAGAAACTTTTTGCCATGTCACTTCTTCCCTTCAAGTGCTTCGTAGGCCTTTTTGATACGCACGTCATAGTCGCCGTAATCCTTGCCGTTGTAACTGGCGGCCATGCCGGCGTAATCCTTGTTCTTCGCCGCCTTGATAAACGACGGGTTCTTGCTGCAGAAACCGAGGAAGGCTTTGAGTTGCTGCCCGGCATTGAGTTTCATGGCTGCGACGAATTCAAACACATTGGCATGTCCGCAATCGGCGAAGTTGAAACCCATGATCTGGAACATACCCCAGGACGCCGACTTCAATGCCGCCTCCTGATCCAGCCCAAACGCCGTGGCCATGGTTTCCCAGGCCTTGGTCTGGTCTTTGTTATTGGCTTGCCACTGCGGGCCGGCTTTCTTCTTGTACTTGTACGAGAGCAGCGGATGAGTCTGGTCGTACTTGTGCTTGGTATAGCGCTGGAAGTGATGCCCCTCGAAGGCGATCACCGGCAGCTTGGCCGGCCCAAAACCCGAACGACCACCCGACTCCACCGTGGCAAATGCCTTGATCAGGTTGGCTGAAATCCCGTTGCCCAATTGAGTCGCAGCGTTCTGGAAGTCGCTGTCGCTGAGCGTCATGCCGCCATCGCACGTGACCTGCAGCACCATCCGCCGATTGCGCCGCTCGGCTTCGATTACCGCGCGCATCCGGTCCAGGTAATGATTGACCGTGGCCTGCACCTGGGCGTCGACATTATTGGCGAAGACATTGATGAAGGTTGGCAGGCGCAGCGCGGGAATCAACTTGACCGGTACTCGAACAGCCTCCTCGACCAGGCTGTTGAAGGTGCGCCCATTCGGATCGACGACGCCATCGGGATGCGCGTACTTCAGATGACGAAACTGGTACTGACTGATGCGCTGTACCAACTGCCCGTCGCAACGGCCATTCTCGGGCAACGGAAAACCGAGCCGCGGAATGAGTAGATTGAACAGGTACTGGATACATTGAACATCGGCGGGCAAGTTTCGGGCTTTACCGGGCGTGCCTACCGAAGCGCTGATAAGACTGGGCAAACCTTGCAGGCTTTTCATTCAATGCGTCCTTGCTCGTCATAAATTGATATCAGATCAATATCACTCAAGTGTCACTGTCATATTTTGAAATATATGGCGGACGCAAACTAACAAGGGTGTTTTCACTTGTCCAGAACCGGACCTCAAGGCTGTGAAGCAGTCTTCACCCACAGCGAAACTGCCCATGGGTCAACGGATGGTTGCATGATGCAACCAAAGATGGTTGTACTACGCAACCATTCCTGGCGAGACCTCAACAATGATCGACCCCGCCCGGCACCTCTACGAATCGCTGGGCTTCGAACTGACTAATGAAGAGCAAGGCAGCCAATGGGGCTCGACGGTTACGGAACAGCAGTTCACGCGTAAACGTTGACAATGGGACCAAGTGGCGGGGTAAGCAAAAGCAGGGAGGGCTAGGCGTACGGTGCGTAACGCTTTGGATCACCAGGCGGTGAAAAGCGAAAGCCGTTCGAGAGCAGGACTTCGAGAGAAATGGAGGCAGCCCCACCAGCCACACCCCGGCACTCGATGTTCCCGCTGTGGCTGCTCCCTTCCGGGCCTGACCAGATCGCATGCAAGCATGCTCGGGAATCAATGCGGGCCTTATGGGGCAAGGGTTTCAGGCTGATGAGGTAGCATGCCATCTACACGTGCAGACATTCAGCACGGACTCGCAGAGCTTGGGGTGTGACCAGAATTGTTCCACTCAATTGGTCCACTCTACTGGTCCACTCTGGTGCTCATTCATGGCCTACATCGTCCGCCGCCAGTCCGTTTACTACCTCAACCTTCGACTGCCAAAGCGCCTGTTTCCCAACCGGCACACACTTCGAATTTCTCTGCATGTACGTGAGCGCCAGGCAGCCATCTTCCTAGCCTCATCCTTAGTTCAGCAGGTGAACAGCCACCTGTGCGAACACCCGTTAACAGCCCCTGAGACGCTGCGTGCGTTGTGTGAGCAATGGCGAGTAGCGCCACCCGAGCCAGCCGTTGCAACCGCACCATGGACAGCTCCAGCAGCCGCACTGAAGCCAAGAGGTGAAGGCTCCACACTGGCCACTCTCTCCAAGCTGTATATAGAGGAAGGGAAGCGTGGTGGCATATGGCGGCAAAGCAGCACCGATGACGTTGAGCGCGCCCTAGCAGAACTGTTCGAGCTGATGGGTGATATGCCAGCGGTAGCCTTCGACGTTCAGCAAGCTCGCCTACTAAAGGAGCGCCTTAGCCGCTGCCCTCAGTACTTCGGCTTACGCCCAGAGTTCAAGGGTAAGACCTTGAAGCAGGTGGTCGAGTCAGCTAGCAACTACAAGACCATCACCGCTGTCACTGTGAACAACCGGCTCCGCAAGCTCACGGCCTTCATGAACTGGTGCAAGGCAAACGGATATGTCGCAGACAATCCTCTCGCTGGAATGAAGGTGATGACGGGATCAGCAAAGGAAGCACGCCTGTCCTTTGACCGCCGCGATCTTGCGATCCTGCTGGATCATGAAGCGCTGCGAAAGGAAGCACGCAAGCACCCATGGCGCTACTGGCTGCCATTAATGGGAAGGTCGACCGGGGCACGACTGGAAGAGCTGTGCCAGTTGCGGGTTGATGACTTCATCGAGCAACAGGGAATCCCGTGCATCCGCATTGATGACAGCGGTAAGGGCCAGAACCTCAAGAACGCTAGCAGCCGTCGTATCCTCCCTATACATCCTGCCCTGTTAGACCTGGGCCTCCTACAGCACGTTGCGTCAGTCAAGGCATCAGGGGCTGATCGCGTGTTCCCTGAACTGGAAGCAGTACGAGGCAAGCTCGGCCACGCCCCATCAAAGTGGTTCGGCCGCTACAAGGCGAAGATAGGCGTGACCGACCCACGTAAGACTTTTCATAGCTTCCGACACACGCTAATCGATGACCTCCGAGATGCAGCCGTGCAGGACTCGTTGATCAAGCGGATCGTCGGTCATGAAGACGGGGCCGTTACGTTCAGCATTTACGGGAGCAGAAGCCCGCTGAAGGCGATGTTAGAAGCGCTAGTGCAAATAAACCTACACTAGTACGAGGCCGCAGGATTCAAGAGCCGTCATGAACGCGTGATTGCCAGCCCCAATCTCGTCATTGATGGTTGCAATACGGGAAAACATTCTTTGCACGCCGAACATCCCAGACAAATCGGAAACTCAATCAAAAGACTTCAACAACAAAAACATTAACTGCAGTATGACAAATACCGCACTTTATGCATAGAAACTTTTATTACAGCATAACAACTACTGCACAACAAACTAAAAGCACTTAAGCCAACTTCCCAGTACACTTTCCGCTTGACTTTTCACAAAAAAAACTGTATTATTTTCCACCGATCAGATCCAGTGACCTCCTGCAACACCCCCCTCAAACCACCACCTCGCTTGTTCAAGCCAATAGGCCACTGAGCAGAGCGGGACTTGTGCTGCCTGAAAACGGGGAAGTTCCGAAAAAAACCACCGGAACAGAGGGGGCCAGCGATACGATCAACAACCAATTCAAGGATGAATCATGAAAAACTCTAGCACCACCCCAGTAACTCCAGCAGAACACAAAGTCATTGAGCTACGCAAAGAAGGCATGGCGATCGACAAAATGCATGAAGCGACTGGCGTACCAGAAAGGCGGATCAAAGCCCTAATAGCAGACATTCCTAAGGGCAAGAAGCCTCCGAAGAAAGTAACCAGAATCCCTACCCCACTTGCCAGAGCAACCGAGAGGGTCTTCCTGCTAGCCCGCCGAAAGCAAGGCATCCGGGACTACGAGCTGAAGAACATTTTGCACGAGGAGTACGGCACTGAGTGGGATACGTCCACTGGCACGTACCGAAGCAAATTCAATAGCGACACAATTACACGCGTGAAGGAAAAAGTTCGTAAACGCGCCATTGAAGAGGACTGCAACGTAATCTTCGTAATGGACTGGATTGACGAAAAAGCACCACGCATGAGTAATAACTTTCTAATGAGTGCAGCCACGGACTTGCAAAGCAGGATTGGCGAGTACGTGTCTGAGTACATGACATTGCACGGCACCCGGATAGAAGAGAGCAGCGAAAGTGCTCAACTTGCCCGCAGAAAGCAATACTACTCCGTCGAACGCCACCTGATCAAACTAGCGATCAAAGGCTATGATAACGAGCCGATTGAAAATCTGCTCAGAAGAACTACCATCATCATTGGCGAACTTGAAGGAAACCCCGACCTCCCACTAGCCGACAATGGAGCTACTCCCGAGAAATCCGAGAAGCCCAAGTGTTTCCGTGAGCCCTCAGGAGTTGATCACTTCCTCGACTACGCTGAGCGAAAGGGATGGCTGCTCTGATCCAGTCACCGTGCAGATGCGAACAATTCTTATCTGTCTGAAAAATGAGAAAATGCGCGGACCATACTAAGTGTATGAGGCGATTTCCAGACACGTACTGCAAGATGTAATTCATAGATAGTTGGCAACTGTGGCGCAGACGCCACAGCAGAACGAATGGTGCCTGATGCACGAGTAACACCTCTATGAAGCAAGGAAGATAAGGACAAAACCCTTCCCCCAACTCTAGATATCGACTCTGAGCTTGCACTCCAAGAACTATCGCCTGAGTAACGGTTACGTTACGCCCTCGAATGCATAAGCAGCTAGGTTAGTGGGGAGCTTTCCGCCCCTCCCCACCGCACAGGATCAAGCCGACAGGCTTAGTATTAACTCTATGCAGTATGAACTCTTTAAGCGGGGGTGGAGGGTATGCAGCACCACCCCGCTCTTGATCTTGCTTTTAACCTTGCTGGCAAGTGGAAAAGTAACTACAGCGTGACGGAACGTCACAATGAATTGGTACAGTTCGAATCAAAGGCTACAGGGCTTTTCTGCCCTGCCCCCTGCTTCAAACATGCCGTGAGGCAAGGTAGTGACTCTAGGATTGCAGGAGAGAGAAGGGGCTGTACTGCCCCTCCGCGCTCTTCATCTTGCTTCTAACTCTACAATCATCGTGCACGACGTTATCCAGTAACGGTACGTTACATCTAGCTCTACCGTTAAAACCGAGTTGATCGGGGGCTTTCACCTCTGCCCCCGCCTCTGAAACTATCACGTCGCAGGCACTCGAAGTGCACCAACTGCAAGATGGTGCAGTGCATCACCACCCACCTCTAGTTCAATCAGACAACAACCAGCAGCCAAGAGTGACAACTCTGCCCAGCCGCTACGGCACACTCAAACTCGTTCTTAGGGCCTGATCGTCTGAAGAACAAGAGGGCTAATGACGCACTCAAGCGAACCGCCCGGCTCGATGCTCACGTTTACTAACTCGATCCAGCCCCCATCCACAAGGTGGGCAAGTTCCTTGGTGAGCTTACGGAGGGTAACGTCGCACTCATGGGCGATAGCAGCCTGTGATACCCGCACTACTCCGCCCTCTCCTACGTTCGACCAAAGGGCAAGAAGGATTGCACCACATGAACGGTGTGAAAGCACCAGCTTAAGGACGCACCTCATGGCTTCAGGCGTGAAGCACACGGAGTCATGGGATGCAGGGGAATTTGAGGCTAACTCGGTCATCGACTCGATCCTTAGGCACTCGCGAGGGCTGCGCCTCAAACGAATGTCACGATTAGTGTGTGTCCGATTAGAGCACATCCGCTGACCATGAGGGAATGCCTGCACCACCTCCCTCCCCAGCGCTTCAGCACCAGTTTGGCACCCGAGTCAGGGAGCTGCGTGTTGCTATGGGCATGAGCCAGGAGGCATTCGCTGATCGGTGTGGCTTCGCTAGGACGTATATGTCCCGCATCGAGACAGGAGGGGCGAATCCGTCCATTAATGCCATCAAGGTGCTGGCTGACGCTCTGGGCGTGAGCATCGCTGCTCTGTTCGAAGGAATGTGAGTCAGAACTAAGCCACAGCGTGATGCGCTTTTTTTCTAATCAGTTGCCAATCGACAACTAACCCTCATTACGCCATCAAAATCAATGTCTTTTTCTCCAACCCGCGTGAATGTTGGAATAGAGGACCTCGAGGTTAAGCCGAAGTGGCTTTTAAAGCATTAATCACTTGAGATTAATGAAACTATTTACAGATGACACAAACCGTTAGCACTAGCGCGAGGAAAAGCTGTGATCACTACGCTGCCCGATCTCCTCCAGTCGCCCCTTTTCACACCTTAACGCTATGTCGAACTGGGAAAGACACCTTGCACATAGGAATAGATATGGCGTCCAATGCCGACTCACCCGCTGAACTCGTCTTCTGCGGCCCTAGACAGTCCGGGGTGAATGCGCAGTATCATACCGTCCCTACCAAGCCACAGAATGGAAGCGAAGATGGGATATTGTTTTTACTGCCAGTCGGAGCAAGCCGAAGCGGATTCAACGCTGGAGCACGTCATACCGCAGTTTTTGGGCGGGGCTCACGCGCCTGATTGGTTGAAAACCCGCGATGTTTGTAAACGCTGCAACAGCAACCTAGGTCTTTTTGTAGATGCCGCATTCGAGAAAAACTGGGCTGTATCAAACTGGCTCCGCAATTCCTCCGATGCTTATTATGACCCTGCCAACCCAGCAGGTGTATCGTTAGTCTGTATGGGCATCTGTGATCTTCTGCCACCGGACGCCCCTGATGAGCATGTTTGTGAGCTTTGGTTAGGCCCACACGGCGAACAGGTATTCTGGATACGCCCACACGATGACAAAATGGCCTCGTATGTAGGTGGCAATCCCCGTACGATGAAGACTGTCGAAACCCGGGCGTATTTTCTGTTCTCTGAACAAAGCCATAAGGACTTGCTTAAAACCTGGCTCTCTTTTGAGCAGGCTTTCAAAGGGCGAAAAGTCAAAAAGCTATTAGGAACCATTGTCGAAGGAGCAGACCCGGCGGACATAGGCTTTGCTACTGCCGACGAAGTGGATTTAGCACGATTCGATTTCTTTAAGAACAAATCGAATGACATGCCGATGCGTGAAATAAGAGTGACGATGTCCCGAGATTTCGACCATCGATTCCTTAGCAAAATTGCAATAGGCATTGGATACTGCCTATTTGGACCCAAGACTCTCTATACCGATTATGGCGTTGAGTTACATAATGGCCTTTGGTTCAGAAATGGGCAGAGCACCCCCTCAGTGCTTGGGCGTTCTTTATTCGGCGGCGAACGCGACCCACAGCTATCCGCTATCATCGGCATACCGAATGCAGTCACGATTGCCTTAATACGAACTTCTGAAGGCGTCGCGGTAAATCTGAACATAAATTCAATTCTGAATTCGACAGTCTTATGTGCACATGAAGCGCTGCTATCGGAGGAAGACATCGAAAAAATTGGTGATGGTAAAATTGTCATTCTAGCTCGCCCTATAAATGCCGGGGTTGTGTTGGAGCTACCTGACTACTTAGCGCACATCGCAGGCATTAAGGAGAACCCACAGCTCGCATCAATTGTTGAACGCGCAAAGCGGACTTAATCAAAATCGGTCCTGATTGCACGGAGGCTGCGGGACCGTCAATCGTGCGAAAGATTAACAGCAGATGCTGTCTGACTCAGTTCTCCCATAAGCATGATGTACCACTATGGGTGTGCTTGAGGTGCTACATGCAAACACGGCTTTAAGTGCCTTCAAAACTGTGTCATTAAATGGCTTTACGAACCCTACGTGACACACTAGCATATGACACACCCAAACTGACACAGAGCACCCACCATGTTCATCCGGGCCTACCTTCGAGCTTCGACTTCCGAACAAGACGCAACGCGAGCCAAGCAATCGTTGATCGACTTCGCTGCCGAGCGAGGCCATAGGATCGCGGCTTTCTATATCGAGAACGCCAGCGGCGCCAAACTCGACCGCCCCCAGTTGTTCCGTCTCCTGGACGATAGCCACGAAGGTGACGTGCTGTTGATCGAAGGTGTAGATCGACTCTCCAGGCTCAGCCAGGATGATTGGGCGTTGCTGAAAGCGAAGATCGCGGCAAAGAAGGTGACTGTAGTGTCGCTAGACCTGAGCACAAGCCACGCGGCCTTGAAGGCCACTGACGGAATGGACGACTTCACCAAAGGTATGATCGCGGCAGTGAACGGTATGTTGCTCGACATACTCGCTGTGGTGGCTCGCAAAGATTACGAAGACCGTCGCCGCCGCCAGGCCCAGGGCATCGATAAAGCCAAGGCGGACGGTGCGTACAAAGGTCGTCCGGCTAACCTTGACCTGCACAAGAGGGTTAGTGAACTACTGGCAGATGGAAAGAGCATCCGGAAGGTGGCTGAGTTGTTGAAGTGCAGCACCACGACGGTACAGAAGGTTAGGCAGTTGAATGCACTGGATGCGGCCCATGAGGCATTCAAGAAGGAATACGCAATCCTCGATGAGAAGATTGAGCAATCCAGCATGCCTAATGGCCATGACCTCACAGAGGCGGATTATCAGTCATGGATGGACAAGAAAGAGGCCCTAGAGAAGGCCGGACAACTGCTCAAGGAGTAAAGGGGTCGAAATCAAAAACCACTGGAGCAAGACGCTCTAAGCCTCTACGCTGAGGTATCTGCCTCTTTAGCGTGAGTGCCAACATGGAAGACCGGGACGCGGCAATAGCGGATGCCTTGCAGCTGCTGCACCTAAACCAGATTGCCTTAAGGGCTGGGCTAGAAGAATTAAGCACCTGGGTACGCCAGCGTGGGTCCGTTAACGTCCACGACAACACCATGGCCTGCTTACAAACATTGGACGTCAATGCCGACGCGATATCCGCAGTAATCGACCGCCTTCGTGACTAGCCGCCTTCGGACGGCTTATTCATGCCCATAATATTTCTGCATTTCGCATAGCTGGCCGATTGCAGTTCGGGCTAGGGGTTAGGCACCGAGCCACACTTGGTCCCTTCTCACCAATTTACCCGATTATATTCCCGCCCGGATACATTCATGTTACTTGGCAGCGGGCGAAGGCTCGACCGGAAAATATAAGGGACAGGTACTTTGAAAAAAAGCAGCCCCCTTCAGAAATGCTCGCATCACCCAAGGTCTGGGTAGGCGTCGCTGAGGTAAATGAACGGCTTTCGCTGCCCCTCTTTGAATTCCATGATGGTAAGCGCGAATACACTTGATTCCGCCCCTGCGCCCCGGCCCTTCCGCATAGTAGTCACGAGCTTATAGCTGTTCCCGCCATCTCCGTAGTCGATGACTTGCGGATCGGTGAAATACGAGTTCTTCAGGGCGCCAGCCGTCACTCCCAAGGTAGAGGCCCATCTCGCTCCGCTGAATAGGAAAAGCGCGCCCCGTCTCCGACTATCACGGTGGTAGTGTCAAGCAAGCCAACGATTGCGAGCTTATACCGATCAAGTAATGGCGCCTGATGTGACAGCTTTACGGCATTGAGACGCGCTTTAAATGCTTCTCCATCTGCATGACCGCAAGCCAAAAGTCTGCCTACTCGCCCCATCGCACGGTTGTAAATCGGCTCAAGATCAAGCCAAACACCACCGGCTTCGCTCATTAATTCAAGCTGCCGAACGGCTGAGCGTATACGTTTACGCTCCAACTTGGTCAGCCCTGGGGTGGTGTTGAACACGCTCAATCCCGTCACTGTAACCGGCTGGAAGGTAGCGTTATCCGTTTCTATGCCCTGGCCACGAACTCGCACATGAAGCTTCGCACGCTTCTGACGACACCCTTTGGACGCCAGCATTCCAGTGATGGTTGAAACGATATCTGTTAGCTCATCCGGCAACGGCTCACGACGGCATGATATGGTGATGTCGTCAGCGAAGCGGGAGTACTGAAAGCCACGCGCCATCAAGTCTTTCACGACCTTCGGCTCTACATCCCAGAATAATAGGTTGGCAATGTAGCCGCTGGTACTGGCGCCTTGTGGTGTACTACCCTCACGCGTGCATATAGACGACAGCAGGGATGCTACAGACCTACCGAATCCGAAAAGCTGACGAAATAAGGTATCGACCTGATGTATCGATATCGAAGGGTAGAAGTTCTGGATGTCTTGAAGAATAAGGTACTTTGATCCTGCATGCACGGCGGCATTGCTATGGATGCTTCTCGGAGATTTACGATCCTTGATACCACCGTGAAGGTAAGCCGGGAAGACCGCTTTTGACAATAGCCTGTCTACGAGTTTGCGCTGTACTCTCTTGAGCGGTTCGTGGGCATCGTAGGTGTCTCGCGTCTCGCCCGGCTTCCCTTTCTTTTCTTGGGGCACATGGCGATACATACGATCCGCACGAGCGGCGAGCCTCTCAAGTAACTGCTCGCTCTCGCCAAGAGCAAGAGCCAACGCCCTGACACTATGGATTGGCTTAAACGGATAAACGGGAGCGTCCATCTTCCATCCCTGAAACGAAAAAGGGCCGATACAGATACCGGCCCTTCACAATTCGAATGATGTGGTTTGCTGCGTCATGAGGTTAACACCTCAATGAGCTTGACCGCTTTATCACAGACAAGCTCCCAGTACTCCAGCCGGTTCTCCCAGACATCCAGAAGGATTTGGCGAATCACAAAAGCCTCGATAACCTCACGGAGGCGTTTGATACGATTGCCCTTTCCTCTTTGTTTCTTTGAGTCCTGATTGTCAACTGTAACGCGGGTGTCTTGGTTATCGTGCTTTTGCAGCTCTGTCCGAGGACTAGCCGCTTTCTTTGAACGCAACATGGTTGTAGCTCCTGGCCGGCGAAATTGCCGCCGCCAAAGCATTCCGGGCCGAATGGAACTACCAAGACACCACTACAAACCACAGTTCTGCTTGTCGATCTTGACAAGTCAAGATCGGCAAGCCGTCGCCGCCACATTTCGTCACCGCTCAGCCGCAAACACTCAGCGCTCAGCTTCTCGTAAGCGCTCAAAGACATCACCGCATTGGTCGAACCGTAATGGTCCGAACCTTAGGGGACGCAAAGAGCACCTCGTTTAGCCGTGACGCAATTCGCAGCACACAGTGACGGGTCGTGCGGAGAGGTAGCCTTGACGAACATCAAAGCTGGTTGGTTTCCCAACCACCAACTGCAAGCCCAGAGAATTTGACCATGTTTAAAGAGCACCTGGACGGTACGCCCAGCATCTTCCTTATACCTGTTTGCCGACTCTCTTGACAACAAGAAATGTCAATCTGCCATCAAGACTTGTTAGGTCTGCCGGGTTGAGACTCCCCTGCCCTCTCTAGTGCTAGGCGCTCAAATGCTTTTCGAGCCCCCTTAGGTAGGTAGACCAGCTCATCCACTGCTTTCACAATCTGCGGATTTAAAAACAACGGCGAGTTGGTAGCTACAAAATTGAAAGCGCCGGAAGAGCTACTGAATGGCTGCCTACCGCCAAACATCGCGTTACGCCACACAAGGCCGTCGTGAGCAGAGTGATTCGCATTGGACAAGACCTGTTCGAGGAAACCTCGTTCGAGATATCCCCCTTCAGGCGGCCCTTTCAATTGCTCGCCAATCCTCTCAAGACTCCTTGACAACACCTCTTGAGATGGTGGGTCGTTGTAGTGCTCAACATTAAGCACAGCGCAGTATTGGCGGAGCCGCCATACCAATGCGTCTAGGTCAGTTAATTCGTGGTGGCAAAGGTAGAGGGACGCCACTAGGTATCGGTCACCTTCGGACTCTGCAAGATGGTTGAAAACAGCCTGTTCTTGGTCGGGCAGAAGAATGCTGTACTTCAAACGGTCGTTTACCAACCTCAAGCCTTCAGCAATCTTGTGCCCAACCCCCTTCGAGCTAACCCTACCAAGAAGCAAAATACACTTAAGATACTTCTCGATCGCCTGCAATCCCGACCAGATTGCCTGGCTTGGCAGGCCAGCTCTCAAAGCGAGCCGTGCAGTGATGTAGTCGCCGTCACCAGTATCTCTGAAGCACCTGATAGCGAAATCATTGATCCAAGCGGCCTCTGACGGAGGCTGATACTCGTCTGCGAACTGTTGCCAGGTCATCTTCTCACGGTTGCTCATCTTCCTACCTCACCAGAAGGTTCAGACGATAATACTGGCCTCCAATGGCTAGCAGCCAGCAAAGTGCTTCTGCCGATGTCGGTACGGGAGCTTGGGGAAGGGAGGTAGTTGGAGAAAAGACAGGAGCAAGCTAACATGCCGCTTGCAGTGCACCACTCAGGTGTACTACGGCACTGGTCCACTTCGAGATTTTGAGAGAGAAAAGTCCTTTAGAATCAAGGACTTGCGTAATGGAGGCAGCCCCACCAGCCACACCCCGGCACTCGATGTTCCCGCTGTGGCTGCTCCCTTCCGGGCCTGACCAGGTTAACGGGTAATCAATGCGGGGGGACCGGTGGGGCCACCATAACGCAGCTCATCAGGTGACGAGCCGCGCCATTGTACCGTTACGGGGGGAAGTTACAACCTTTGACGGCAAAAAAACCATCATTTCTCAAGGACTTGTCCGCCAGGGATGAGGTTCTCGGGAATTTGTGCCGGCCTCATCGCGGGACGAGCCCGCTCCCACAGGTGCGCCTATACATTTATCCTGTGGGAGCGGGCTCGTCCCGCGATGAGGCCAGGGCAGGCAACATCAGACCGTGATGCCCTGCCCCGCCAGGAAGGCGACGAAGGCCTCTTCGTCCAGCACCTTGACCCCCAGCTCACTGGCCTTGGCCAGCTTCGACCCCGCCCCCGGACCTGCCACCACGCAGTGGGTCTTGCCGGACACGGAGCCCGCCACCTTGGCGCCGAGGCTTTCCAGCTTGTCCTTGGCGATGTCGCGGCTCATGCGCTCCAGGGTGCCGGTCAGCACCCAGGTCTGACCGGCCAGGGGCAGGCCCTCGGTGGTTTTCTTCTCGCTGTGCCAGTGCATGCCGAACGCTTCGAGCTGGGCTTCGATGGCGCGGGCGAGTTGCTGGTTGGCCTCGACCTTGAAGAACTCGCGCACGGCATCGGCCTGCTTGGTGTTCAGGGCCTGGCGCAGGTCGATGCCGTCGGCGGCGATGATCTTGTCGAGGGTGCCGAGCTTGTCCACCAGCTTCTCGGCGCCGGTCGGGCCGACCGAGGGGATGTCGAGCTTGGCGATCATCCCGGCGAGGGTGGTGCTGGCGGCGAACTCCGCCGCCAACTCGCCTTGGTCCTGCAACTGCATGCCGCTGTCGAGCAGTTGCTGGATGACCTGGCGGTTGTGCGCATCCTCGAAGAAATTGTGGATCTCGTAGGCGACTTCAAGGCCGATGTCCGGCAGGTAGGTCAGCACCTGCGGCAGTGCCACCTGCACCCGCTCCAGGCTACCCAGGGAGCGAGCCAGGACCTTGGCGGTCTCCTCGCCCACATCGGGGATGCCCAGGGCGAAGATGAAGCGCGCGAGCGGCGGGCGCTTGCTCGCCTCGATGGCTTCGAGCAGCTTGCGGCTGGAGACCTCGGCGAAGCCCTCCAGGTCGACGATCTGCTCGAACTGGAGCTTGTACAGGTCTGCCGGCGAACCGATCAGCCCCTCGTCGACCAACTGCTCGACGCTCTTCTCGCCAAGACCGTCGATATCCATCGCCCGGCGGGACACATAGTGAATGATCGCCTGCTTGAGCTGGGCGCCACAGGCCAGACGGCCGACGCAGCGATACACCGCCCCTTCGCTGGTGGTTTCCTTGCCCTTGCTGCGCTTGACCAACTGGGTGCGCTCGACCTGCGAGCCGCACACCGGGCAGGCGCTCGGCACTTCGACCGGGCGGGCGTCATCGGGGCGACGCTCGAGCACTACCTGCATCACCTGCGGGATCACATCACCGGCACGGCGGATGATCACCGTGTCGCCGATGCGCAGGCCCAGGCGGGCGATCTCGTCCATGTTGTGCAGGGTGGCGTTGGATACGGTCACCCCGGCCACCTTGACCGGCTTGAGACGGGCGACCGGAGTGACCGCGCCGGTACGGCCGACCTGGAACTCGACGTCCAGCACCTCGGTGAGCTCTTCCATGGCCGGGAACTTGTGGGCGATGGCCCAGCGCGGCTCACGCGCACGGAAACCCAGCTCGCGCTGCGCCGCCAGGCTGTTGACCTTGAACACCACGCCGTCGATCTCGTAGGGCAGCGCGTTGCGGCGGGCGCCGATGTCCTGGTAGTAGGCCAGGCATTCTTCGATGCCGGCGGCGTGCTTGAGCTCAGGGCTGATCGGCATGCCCCAGACCTTGAGCTGCTCGAGGATGCCGATATGGCTGTCGCCGACACTCGCCGAAGTCTGGCCGATACCGTAGCAGCAGAATTCCAGCGGGCGGCTGGCGGTGATCTTCGAGTCGAGTTGACGCAGGCTGCCAGCGGCAGCGTTGCGCGGGTTGGCAAAGGTCTTGCCGCCGACTTCGGCCTGAGCGGCATTGAGGCGTTCGAAACCCGCCTTGCTCATGTACACCTCGCCACGCACTTCGAGCACTTCGGGCCAGCCGCTGCCATGCAGCTTCAACGGGACGTTGCGGATGGTGCGCACGTTGGTGCTGATGTCTTCGCCGGTCGTGCCGTCGCCACGGGTGGCGCCTTGCACCAGCTGGCCGTTGCGGTACAACAGGCTCACCGCCAGGCCATCGAGCTTGGGCTCGCAGCTGTAGTCGACCGCCTCGGCCTGGTCGAGCCCTTCGACCACACGCCGTCCGAATTCGCGCAAGTCAGCCTCTTCGAAGGCGTTGCCCAGGCTGAGCATGGGGATCTCGTGGCGCACCTGGGTAAAGGCGGCCAGGGCTGCACCGCCGACACGCTGAGTGGGCGAGTCGGGGGTGATCAGGTGTGGGTTCTCGGCTTCCAGGGCCTTGAGTTCGTTGAACAGCCGGTCGTATTCGGCGTCGGGCACACTGGGCTCGTCCAGCACGTAGTAGCGATAGTTGTGCTGGTCGAGTTCGGCGCGCAGTTCGTGGATTCGGTTTTCGGCGTTCATCTTTCAGGTCTCTTGCAAAGCAAAAGAGCAGCCTGGGTGATGCCGGCGCGGATCGGGATGCTGTTCAGCATGTACTGACCTCATCACCGGACAAGCCGTACGCCGCACCGCCGCCCCCACAGACAATCGTGTATCTGTGGGAGCGGCGGTGCGGCGTACGGCTTGTCCGGCAATGGGGCCGGCACAGGCAACGACATCTGCCGAACCGACCAGCAATCCCCATGGGCTGCTCTTGAGTCTGGATCTATCAGCGCTTCTGGGTCAGCGCACGGCGCTCGAACTCGACGATACGCTGGCGGTAGTGCTCGATGGTCTGCGCGGTCAGTACGCTGCGCTGGTCATCCTTGAGCTCACCGTCGAGCTCATGGGCCAGCTTGCGCGCGGCGGCAACCATCACGTCGAAGGCCTGCTTCGGATGACGCGGGCCGGGCAGGCCAAGGAAGAAGCTGACCGCACGGGTGCTGAAATGGTCGATGTCATCCAGGTCGAATATGCCTGGCTTGACCGCGTTGGCCATGGAGAACAGCACCTCGCCGTGACCGGCCATGCTTTCGTGGCGGTGGAAAATGTCCATCTCGCCGAAACGCAGGCCGCTTTCCAGGATGTTCTGCAGCAACGCCGGGCCCTTGAAGCCACCTTCGTCACGGGAGATGACGCTGATCACCAGCACCTCTTCGACCGGAGGCAACTCCTTGGCGGCGTTGTTGCTCGTGGCGAAACCGCTGTTGCGGTTGTTGTCGGCACTGAAGTCGTCATCGCTGTCGGCGAACAGGTCCGGCTCGCGCGGTTCAGCGACCAGATTCAGGTCGCCCTGCTGCGACTCGGCAGCAGCACGCTTGCCACGCTTGGGCGCCTTGGCCGGCTTTGGCTCGCGCTCGCGTTCCCGGGCCGGGGCGCTCATCGACGGCAGGTCGGTTTCGTCCAGCTCCGGCTCTTTGTGCGTGTCCAGGACGCGCGCAGGGCCAAGCACCTCGGCACTGCCCTCGTCGTCCGGGAGGTTGGAATAGCTACGATCCAGGCGGAACTTCAACTTGCCCTTGCCGCCGCGCATGCGGCGCCAGCCGTCGAAAAGAATACCGGCGATGACAATGATGCCGATGACGATCAGCCACTCGCGCAGACCGATTTCCATGTAATCCCGTGCCTCTATAAAAATATGCTTGAAAACAAAGGCTTCAAAGCCCTTTAACACGTGGCGCCAACTCTATGTTCTGACAGGCGTTTTACCCACGCAAAAAACGAGTGACATTAAGCTAGCACGACCAAAGACAACTTTACACCGTCTGTCGCACATGCAAGGCGCATTTGCCTACAGATATCGCCCAATCTTCGCGCATCAGGCGTCAACCATGGCCATGGCCTCCTCCACATCAACTGCAACAAGACGTGAACAACCGGGCTCATGCATGGTGACCCCCATCAATTGATCGGCCATTTCCATGGCAATCTTGTTATGCGTAATGTAGATGAACTGCACGGTCTCGCTCATTTCCTTCACCAACCGGGCGTAACGCCCGACGTTGGCATCGTCCAGCGGCGCATCGACTTCGTCGAGCATGCAGAACGGTGCCGGGTTCAGCTTGAAGATGGCAAACACCAGCGCCAATGCGGTCAGTGCCTTCTCGCCGCCGGACAGCAAATGGATGGTGCTGTTCTTCTTGCCCGGCGGGCGCGCCATGATCGTCACCCCTGTATCGAGTAGATCTTCGCCCGTCAGTTCCAGATAAGCGCTGCCGCCACCGAAAACTTTTGGGAAAAGTGCCTGCAATCCGGCGTTTATCTGATCAAAGGTATCCTTGAAACGGTTTCGGGTTTCCTTGTCGATCTTGCGGATGACGTTCTCGAGCGTCTCCAGCGCCTCGACCAGGTCAGCGTTCTGGGCATCGAGATAGCGCTTGCGCTCGGACTGCTGCTCGTACTCCTCGATTGCCGCCAGGTTGATCGCGCCCAGGCGCTGGATCCGCGCTTCGGTCTGCTCCAACTCCTGCTCGGTCCCCTGCTCGCTGGCCTCGGGCTCGAGCGTGGCGAGCACACCCTGCAGGTCGTAACCGTCGGCAAGCAGTTGCTCTTGCAGGGTCTTGCGCCGCACATCCAGGCCCTGGGACTCCAGGCGTGACTGCTCCAGTTGCCCGCGCAACAACTGGGCCTGCTGTTCAGCCTGGGCACGGCGCTTTTCGACGTCGCGCAGCTCGCGATCGGCCTCGTCCATGTGCAGGCGCGCCTGGCGCATTTCCTCGTCGACACTCATGCGCCGCTCGAGCAGCTCTTCGAGCTTCAGGCGCAACTCTTCCAGCGGCGCCTCGCCCTCTTCGAGGTTGAGGCTCAACTGCTCCTGGCGCTCGCTCAGACGCGCGGCCTGCTGCTCAAGACGCTCCAGGGCCTGGCGCGTGGAGTCGTGCTGGGCACGCAGGGAACCCAGGCGCACTGCCAACTGGTGGGCGTGGTCCTTGTGCTGACGGGCCTCCTGGCGGACGCGGTCGAGGGTTTCGCGCAGGGTGTCGCGACGGGCCATCAACTGTTCACGCTGCTCGGTATCCTGGGCCATGAGGTCCAGGGCTTCCTGCAGCACCAGGCGTGCTTCGCCCAGTTGCTCATGCTCCAGGGCGCGTTGCTCCTGGAGTTCGGCCAGTTCTTCCTGCAGGCGACGACGGCGCAACTCCAACTGCTCGGCACGAGCACGCCCGGCAGACAGGCTCGCCTTCAGTTCGCCAAGCTGGCGACTTTCGTCCTGGCTGCGGCGACGCAGTTGCTCGCGCTGTTCTTCCTGGTCGAGCTGTTGCTCGCGAAGGTCCTGCAACTGCTGCGTGAGCTGTTCGAGCAATGCCTCGTGCTCCAGTTGCTCGTGGCCGAGGCGCTCGATCTCCTGCCCGCGCGCCAAAACACCGCCCTGGGACTCGCCACCACGGCTGACTCGCAGGAAATGCCGACCGACCCAGTAGCCATCGCGGCTGACCAGGCTGTGTCCCTCTCCAAGCGTGGCGCGCAGGGCCAGGGCCTGCTCCAGGGATTCGACCGGCTTGACCTGGCCGAGCCAGGGTGCCAGATCGATGCGTCCGTCGACCTTGTCCAGCAGGCTGCCGGGCAGGCGCGCACCCTCGCCGCTCGCCTGCAGCAGGCGCAGGTCGCCCTGCTCCAGGGCGGCAAAATCAAGTGCAGCAAAATCGTCCACCAGCACCGCCTGCAGGTCGGCACCCAGTACGGTCTCCACCGCCAGCTCCCAGCCGGACTCCACACGCAGCCCTTCAGCCAGGCGCGGACGGCTGCCCAAGCCCTGCCCCTGCAGCCATTCAGCCGCGCCACTGCCGGGCTCGAGAGCCGCTTGCTGCAGGGCCTCCAGTGATGCCAGACGCCCGCCCAGGCGCTGCAATTCACCCTGCTGTTGCTGCTGGGCCTGGGTCGCCTGCTGCAGTTGCTCGCGCACAGCCTCAAGCCGCTCGACCACCTGCTGTTCCTGCAACTGCAACGCTTCGAGCTGCAACTCGCTGCCCGCCACCTGCTCCGACAGTTCGAGCATGGCGGCGTCCTGGGGATCGGCGCCCAGTTGCTGGTTCTCTTCACTCAGCTTGCGCTGGCGCTCGGCCAGACGCTCCAGGCTGCCCTCCAGTTGCTGCAGGCGTGCCTGCTGGACCTCGGCCTGACGCCGCGGCTCGGCGGAGCGGGTGTTGAAATCATCCCACTGGGCCTGCCAGCCATGCATGCCCAGCTCAGCCTCTTCAAGCGTCGCAGCGGACTCTTCGGCAGCGGCGAGGGTCATTTCCTGCTCGGGCTCGAGCATCGCCAGATCCTCGGCCAGGGTCGCCAGCAAGGTGCGGTCGTGGCCCAGGTGCGACTCTGTTTCCTGGCGCGTGCGCTCGGCTTCCTTGAGATCATCCTGCAACTGGCGCAGACGCTGCTGGCCGTGCTGGATGCTCTGCTCGACCCGGGCGATATCGCCCGCTACGGAATAGAAGCGCCCCTGCACCTGGTTGAAGCGTTCGGACAGCTCATGGTGCCCGTCGCGCAGGCGTTCGATGCTGGCATCGGCGTTGCGCTGCTCGGCCACCAGCGCCTCGAAGGCCACCTCCTGGTCACCGATGATGCTTTCGCGTTGACGCACGCGCTCATCCAGTGCACGCCAGCGCAGTGCCGACAAGCGCGCCTTGAGTTGGCGCTCCTGGGCCTTGTATTCGCGGTATTTCTCGGCGGCCTGGGCCTGGCGATGCAGGCGTTCGAGCTGGCGCTCCAGCTCTTCGCGCAGGTCGGTCAGGCGCGCCAGGTTCTCCTGGGTGCGGCGGATGCGGTTCTCGGTCTCGCGGCGCCGCTCCTTGTACTTGGAGATGCCCGCCGCTTCCTCGATGAAGTTGCGCAGCTCCTCGGGCTTGGCCTCGATCAGCTTGGAGATCATGCCCTGTTCGATGATCGAGTAACTGCGCGGGCCAAGGCCGGTGCCCAGGAAGATATCGGTGATATCACGGCGGCGGCACTTGGTGCCGTTGAGGTAGTAGGTGTTCTGCGCGTCGCGGGTCACCTTGCGACGGATGGAGATCTCGGCATAGGCGGCGTATTCACCGACCAGGGTGCTGTCGCTGTTGTCGAACACCAGCTCGATGCTCGCCTGGCTCACCGGCTTGCGCCCGGAGGAGCCGTTGAAGATGACGTCGGTCATCGACTCGCCACGCAAGTTCTTCGCCGAGCTTTCGCCCATCACCCAGCGTACGGCATCGATGATGTTGGATTTGCCGCAGCCGTTGGGCCCGACCACCGCCGCCATGTTGCTGGGGAAATTGACCGTGGTGGGGTCGACGAACGACTTGAACCCGGCCAGGCGAATGCACTTGAGGCGCATCGGTCAGGCCCGCACCAGCGCGGCCAACACCAGCTCGCAGCTGCGTTGACAATAGGCGATCAGCACCTCGCGGATACGCGGCAGGTCGCGCAGCAGCACCGCCTCCAGCAGGCGGGCGAACAGGTCGAGGTAATCGTCCATGCTGGCCTGGCGCTGATCCAGTGCCAGGTAGTAGGCGCGGCTCATGGCCGGCTGCAGGTTCTCCACGGTCTCCTGCAAGTAAGGGTTGGCGGCGAAGGGGAAGGCGGCGCGCATGACGGCGAAACTTTCGGCGACGAACGCCTTGATGTCCAGGTTACTGCGGGCCTCGTGCAGGCGCTGCTGGATCTCCAGGAACGGCAGCAGGTCGGTCTCGCTGCGCCACTGCTGGGCGACGGCGTTGCCCAGCAGGATGTACAGCTCGCCCATGAGGCTGCACAGGCTGCGCACACTGTGCTCGTCGAGTTCGGTGACATGGGCACCACGGCGCGGCAGGATCGCCACCAGATGACGACGTTCAAGTATCAGCAGCGCCTCGCGTACCGAGCCGCGACTGACATTCAGGGCCTGGGTGACCTTCTGCTCCTGGATGCGCTCGCCGGGTGCGAGCTCGCCGCGGATGATCCGCTCGGCCAGGTAGTGGGCAATTTGCTCGGAGAGGCTGTCCGGCGCCTTGAACGTCATGATTTTCCTTCGGAATCGAAAACAGGGCACAAAGGCGCGATTGTAGCGCACTCGCCGGGCTTGCGCGCAGCGGCACACGAGGCTTTGTGCGACCTGTCGGTCAGTCGCAGTGCCCGGCGCGATCTATGCTTGTAAAAAGGCAGGGTTGGGTGGCCAGAACCCGGCGCGGGTAAAATCTTGACCTTTGAGTCAGAAAAATATTGACCTCAAGGTCAGCCCTTGCTTAGAGTCCGCCCAACAACAATAAAACCATTACGAGGCCTTCCCCGTGATCCAGTTTCTCGTCAACCAGGAGCTGCGCAACGAGCACGCCCTGGACCCGAACATGACGGTGCTGCAGTACCTGCGCGAGCACCTGGGCAAACCCGGCACCAAGGAAGGCTGCGCCAGCGGCGACTGCGGCGCCTGCACCGTGGTCGTGGGCGAACTGACCCAGGATGACCTGGGCCAGCCGGCCCTGCGTTATCGCAGCCTCAACTCTTGCCTGACGTTCGTTTCCTCCTTGCACGGCAAGCAACTGATCAGTGTCGAGGGCCTCAAGCACCAGGGCGAGCTGCACAGCGTGCAAAAGGCCATGGCCGACTGCCACGGCTCGCAATGCGGCTTCTGCACCCCTGGCTTCGTCATGTCGCTGTTCGCCCTGCAGAAGAACAGCAGCGGCCACGACCTGCACCAGGCCCAGGAAGCCCTGGCCGGCAACCTGTGCCGCTGCACCGGCTACCGGCCTATCCTCGATGCCGCCGAGCAGAGTTGCGCCCGCCCCTGCCAGGACCAGTTCGACGCGCAGCAGGCGCAGACCATCGCCCGCCTCAAGGCCATCGCCCCGCAGCAGACCGGCGAGCTCAACAGTGGCGACAAGCGCTGCCTGGTCCCGCTGACCGTCGCCGACCTGGCCGACCTGTACAGTTCGCACCCCGAAGCACGCCTGCTCGCCGGCGGCACCGATCTGGCACTGGAAGTCACCCAGTTCCACAAGACCCTGCCCGTGATGATCTATGTCGGCCATGTCGCCGAGCTCAAGCGCATCGACAAGACCAGCAGCCACCTGGAAATCGGCGCCGCCACCCCGCTCACCGACTGCTATGGCGCGCTGAACGAGGAATATCCCGACTTCGGTGCCCTGCTGCACCGCTTCGCCTCGCTGCAGATCCGCAACCAGGGCACCCTGGGCGGCAACATCGGCAACGCCTCGCCGATCGGCGACTCGCCGCCCCTGCTGATCGCCCTGAACGCACAGATCGTCCTGCGCCAGGGCGATCGCCAGCGCACCCTGGCGCTGGAAGATTATTTCATCGACTACCGCATCACGGCCCGCCAGGACAGCGAGTTCATCGAGAAGATCCTGGTGCCGCGCGCCAGCAACGAGTGGACGTTCCGCGCCTACAAGGTGTCCAAGCGCCTGGACGATGACATTTCTGCGGTCTGCGCAGCGTTCAACCTGAACATCGAGAACGGCGTGGTCGGTGGCGTGCGCATCGCCTTCGGCGGCATGGCGGCGATTCCCAAGCGTGCCCGTGCCTGCGAGGCGGCGCTGCTTGGCAAGCCCTGGAACCAGGCGAGCATCGAGCGCGCCTGCCAGGCACTGGCCGAAGACTTCAGCCCGCTGACGGATTTTCGCGCCAGCAAGGAATACCGCCTGCTGACCGCGCAGAACCTGCTGCGCAAGTACTTCATCGAACAGCAATCGCCATACATCGAGACCCGGGTGACCGCTTATGTCTAACCATCACGCCGTCAAGAGCCAGGCCGAGATGGCCGAACTGTTCAGCCAGGACCTGACCACCGGGGTCGGGCGCAGCGTCAAGCACGACAGCGCCGACAAGCACGTGTCGGGCGAGGCGGTGTACATCGACGACCGCCTGGAATTCCCCAACCAGTTGCACGTCTATGCGCGCACCGCCGACCGTGCGCACGCGCGCATCCTGCGCATCGATACGACCCCCTGCTACCAGTTCGAAGGCGTGCGCATCGCCATCACTCACGAGGACATTCCAGGGCTCAAGGATATCGGCCCGGTGGTCGCGGGCGATCCGCTGCTGGCCATCGACAAGGTCGAGTTCTTCGGCCAGCCGGTGCTCGCCGTCGCTGCCCGTGACCTGGACACCGCACGTCGCGCCGCCATGGCGGCGATCGTCGAATACGAGGACCTGGAACCGGTGCTCGATGTGGTCGAAGCCTTGCGCAAGAAGCATTTCGTGCTCGACAGCCATACCCACCAGCGCGGTGACTCGGCCAAGGCCCTGGCCAGTGCCCCGCATCGCCTGCAGGGCACCCTGCACATCGGCGGCCAAGAGCACTTCTACCTGGAAACCCAGATTTCCTCGGTGATGCCCACCGAAGACGGCGGAATGATCGTCTACTGCTCGACGCAAAACCCCACCGAGGTGCAGAAGCTGGTCGCCGAAGTGCTCGACGTACCGATGAACAAGGTGGTGCTGGACATGCGCCGCATGGGCGGCGGTTTTGGTGGCAAGGAAACCCAGGCGGCCAGCCCGGCATGCCTGTGCGCCGTGATCGCGCGCCTCACCGGGCAGCCGACCAAGATGCGCCTGCCACGGGTCGAGGACATGACCATGACCGGCAAGCGCCACCCGTTCTATGTCGAGTACGACGTCGGCTTCGACGACACAGGCCGCCTGCACGGCATCGAGTTCGACCTGGCCGGCAATTGCGGTTATTCGCCGGACCTGTCCGGCTCGATCGTCGACCGCGCCATGTTCCACTCCGACAACGCCTACTACCTGGGCGATGCCACGGTGAACGGCCACCGCTGCAAGACCAATACCGCGTCGAACACCGCCTACCGCGGCTTCGGCGGCCCGCAGGGGATGGTCGCCATCGAGCAGGTGATGGACCACATCGCCCGCCACCTGGCGCTCGACCCGCTGGCGGTGCGTAAGGCCAACTACTATGGCAAGACCGAACGCAACGTCACCCACTACTACCAGACCGTCGAGCACAACCTGCTCGAGGAAATGACCGCCGACCTGGAGGCCAGCAGCGACTATGCCGAGCGACGCAAGTCGATCCGCCACTTCAACGAACACAGCCCGGTACTGAAGAAAGGCCTGGCCCTGACCCCGGTGAAGTTCGGCATCTCGTTCACGGCCACCTTCCTCAACCAGGCAGGCGCCTTGATCCACATCTATACCGACGGCAGCATCCACCTCAACCACGGCGGCACCGAGATGGGCCAGGGCCTGAACACCAAGGTCGCCCAGGTGGTGGCGCAAGTGTTCCAGGTCGACTTCAACCGCATCCAGATCACCGCCACCAACACCGACAAGGTGCCCAACACCTCGCCGACAGCAGCGTCCAGCGGCGCCGACCTGAACGGCAAGGCGGCGCAGAATGCGGCCGAGATCCTCAAGAAACGCCTGACCGAGTTTGCCGCCCGGCACTATCAGGTCACCGAGGAAGATGTCGAGTTCCGCAACGGCCACGTGCGCGTGCGCGACCAGTTGCTGAGCTTCGAGCAACTGGTGCAGCAGGCCTACTTCGCCCAGGTGTCGCTGTCGAGCACGGGCTTCTACCGCACGCCGAAGATCTTCTACGACCGCAGCCAGGCGCGCGGCCGACCGTTCTACTACTACGCCTTTGGCGCCGCCTGCGTCGAAGTGATCGTCGACACCCTGACTGGCGAGTACAAGATGCTGCGCGCCGACATCCTGCACGATGTGGGCGACTCGCTGAACCCGGCGATCGACATCGGCCAGGTGGAGGGCGGCTTCATCCAGGGCATGGGCTGGCTGACCACCGAGGAACTGGTGTGGAACGCCAAGGGCAAGCTGATGACCAACGGCCCGGCCAGCTACAAGATTCCGGCGGTGGCCGACATGCCCCTGGACCTGCGCGTGAAACTGGTGGAGAACCGCAAGAACCCCGAGGACACGGTGTTCCACTCCAAGGCCGTGGGCGAGCCGCCGTTCATGCTCGGCATCGCCGCCTGGTGCGCGATCAAGGATGCGGTGGCGAGCCTCGCCGACTATCGCGTACAGCCGCACATCGACGCCCCGGCGACACCCGAGCGGGTGCTGTGGGGATGCGAGCAGATGCGCAAGGCAGTGGCGCAACAGCAGCCGAGCGAACAAGAACTGGAAACCGTCACCCACTGACAGCGAGGAATTCCGTGGGAGCGGGCTTGCCCGCGAATGTGAGGATGGCCTTACCGTCCTCTTCGCGGGCAAGCCCGCTCCTACAGGGTCCTCAGCATGGTTTAGAGAGGCTACATCATGCACCAATGGATCAATGCCCTCGCCGACCATCAGTCCCGCGGCGAACCCTGCATCCTGGTGACCATCATCGAGGAGCGCGGCTCCACGCCACGCAACGCGGGGTCGAAGATGGTGGTCAGCGCCAGCAGCCTGTTCGACACCATCGGTGGCGGACACCTGGAGTTCAAGGCCCTGCACATCGCCCGGCAGATGCTCGCCGAGCAGCGCAGCACACCGCATCTGGAGCGCTTCAGCCTGGGCGCGAGCCTGGGCCAGTGCTGCGGCGGCGTCACGGTGCTGTTGTTCGAACCCATGGCGCCGGTGCAGGCGCAGGTCGCGGTGTTCGGCGCGGGCCATGTCGGCCGGGCTCTGGTACCCTTGCTCGCCGCGCTGCCCTGCCGGGTGCGCTGGATCGATTCGCGCGAGCAGGAATTCCCACCGCTTGTCCCCGACGGGGTGACCAAGGTGGTCAGCGAAGAGCCGGTCGACGAAGTGGCCGAACTGCCGCCAGGCAGCTACTGCATCGTCATGACCCACAATCACCAGCTCGACCTGGAGCTGACCGCCGCCATCCTCAAGCGCAACGACTTCACCTGGTTCGGCCTGATCGGCTCGAAGACCAAACGGGTCAAGTTCGAACACCGCCTGCGCGAGCGCGGCTACGACGATGCCGTGCTGGCACGCATGCGCTGCCCCATGGGCCTGCCGGAGGTCAAGGGCAAGCTGCCCATCGAGATCGCGGTGTCCATTGCCGGCGAAATCATCGCCACCTACAACGCCTGCTTCGGCCAGCATGACGCTGGCGCCAATGCAGGCCCCATTGCCCAGTTGCTGCCGCCCTCCCGGCGCAGCCAAGCCATTTGACGAGCGCTTTATGACCGCAACCCGCAAAGCCTACCGAGCCGCCATCCTGCACAGCATTGCCGACCCTGCCGAGGTTGGCCTGGAGGCCTCCCACGAATACTACGAAGACGGCCTGCTGGTGGTCGACGAAGGCCGCATCAGCGCCCTGGGACACGCCACCGACCTGCTGCCGACCCTCGACGCCGATATCGAAGTGGTGCACTACCAGGACGCCCTGATCACCCCAGGCTTCATCGACACCCATATCCATTTCCCGCAGACCGGCATGATCGGCTCCTACGGCGAGCAACTGCTGGACTGGCTGAACACCTACACCTTCCCTTGCGAAAAGCAGTTCGCCGACAAGGCTCATGCCGACAAGGTGGCGAAGATCTTCCTGCAGGAACTGCTGCGCAACGGCACCACCACCGCGCTGGTGTTCGGCAGCGTGCACCCGGAGTCGGTCAACGCCCTGTTCAAGGAGGCCGAGCGCCTGGACCTGCGCCTGATCGCCGGCAAGGTGATGATGGACCGCAATGCCCCCGACTACCTGACCGACACCGCCGAATCGAGCTACAGCGAGAGCAAGGCGCTGATCCAGCGCTGGCATGGCAAGGCTCGCCTGCACTATGCGGTGACGCCGCGCTTCGCGCCCACCAGCACGCCTGAACAGCTGGCCATGGCCGGGCAATTGCTCAAGGAACATCCGGGCGTGTACCTGCACACCCACCTGTCGGAGAACCTCAAGGAGATCGACTGGGTCAAGGAACTGTTCCCCGAGCGCAAAGGCTACCTGGACGTCTACGACCACTTCGAACTGCTGGGCGAGCGCTCGGTGTTCGCCCACGGCGTGCACCTGTGCGACGAGGAATGCCAGCGCCTGGCCGAGACCGGCTCGGCCGTGGCCTTCTGCCCGACGTCCAACCTGTTCCTGGGCAGCGGCCTGTTCAACCTGCCCCAGGCCGAGCGTTTCAAGGTCAATGTCGGGCTGGGCACCGACGTGGGTGCCGGAACCAGCTTCTCGCTGCTCCATACACTGAACGAGGCCTACAAGGTGATGCAGCTACAGGGCGCGCGCCTGCACCCGTACAAGTCGCTGTACCTGGCCACCCTCGGTGGCGCCCGCGCCCTGCGCCTGGACGACCGCATCGGCAGCCTGCGCGCCGGCAACGATGCCGATTTCGTGGTGCTCGACTACAAGGCCACGCCGCTGCTGGACTACCGCATCCAGCAATCCAACAGCATCGAGGAGACCTTGTTCGTGCTGACCACCCTGGGCGATGACCGTACCGTGCGCGAGACCTTCGCCGCGGGGCGCTCGGTACATCGGCGCTGATGCACAAAGGGCCGCTGCGCGGCCCATCGCGGGACGAGCCCGCTCCCACAGAGAAAGCACCAGGCCCGAGGGATGTGCTGTACCTGAACTGCCGCAAAGGTTGGATTCATGTCCAACTTGGTAGCAGTCCATACCTGTGGGAGCGGGCTGGTCCCGCGATGGGCTGCACAGCAGCCCTCGGTCATTCATCCAGGCAAACGATCAACCCTTGGCGGCAGCCTTGGGTTTTTTCAGCAGGTGCGAGAACACCGCATGCAGGTCGTCCGATGCGCTGTCTTCGTCGAGGTTGAGCTTGCTGTCGATATGATCCATGTGGTGCATCATCAGGCTCACCGCCTGCTCGGCATCGCGCGCCTCGATGGCGTCGATCAGTTGCATGTGCTCGTCGTACGAGCAATGCGAGCGGTTGCCGCTTTCGTACTGGGCGATGATCAACGACGTTTGCGACACCAGGCTGCGCTGGAAACTGACCAGCGGCGCATTGCCGGCCGCCTCGGCCAGCTTGAGGTGGAACTCGCCGGAAAGGCGGATGCCAGCGCCACGGTCGCCACGCGAGAAGCTGTCGCGCTCATCGCGGACCATCTGGCGCAGCTCGTTGAGTTGCTCGTCGGTGGCATGCTGCACCGCAAGCTCGGTGATGGCGCGCTCGACCATGCGCCGGGAGAAGAACACCTGGCGCGCCTCCTCCACGGTGGGGCTGGCCACGACCGCGCCACGGTTGGGGCGCAGCAGCACCACGCTTTCATGGGCCAGACGCGACAAGGCGCGGCGAATGATGGTGCGGCTGACGCCGAAGATCTCGCCCAGCGCTTCCTCACTCAACTTGGTGCCCGGCGCCAGGCGCTGTTCGAGGATGGCCTCGAAAATGTGCGCATAGACGATGTCGTCCTGGGTACCGCTGCGGCCGGCCTTGGCTGTGCGCGCAGGTTTCTTCAGAGGTTGCAGCTGTTCGTTCATGGGCACTCGAGCACAAGGGATCGGCCAGTGGAACCTCGACTGTAATACCTGTCAGAGGGTGGCTGGCAAGTCCTGGGGTGAAAAAAGGGATCAAGGTATCTGCGCATTGTACACAGGCTGAGCCGTTTCTGCAGGTGGCCAATTCCCATATAGCTGCGTTGACGAAGATTGTGCGCACAAAAGATAAAACATTATTTGCATTCTTTGTACACAAAAGCATAATCCACCGAGCAACTTCCTGACCCAAAAGTCAACAAACCCGTCAGACGTCTGCCACCCCCTCGCGGAGCCGCCAAGTGCATGCGCAGGACCAAGGCTCCAGAACAACAAGAAAGACTTGAGGAGTACTCGCTGTGGAAAGCCGCAAATCCGAAGCCCCAACGCTGGATCTCGCTGCGTCGCCCCGACCGGGATGGCTGGAGCGGATCTTCAAACTCCGGCACCACGGCACGACCGTCAGGACCGAAATGATCGCCGGGATGACCACCTTCATCACCATGGCCTACATCATCTTCGTCAACCCCAACATCATGGCCGACGCTGGCATCGATCACGGTGCCGCCTTCGTCGCCACCTGCATCGCCGCCGCCCTGGGCTGTCTGCTGATGGGCCTGTACGCCAACTGGCCAGTGGGCCTGGCGCCCGGCATGGGGCTCAACGCCTTCTTCACCTACACCGTGGTCGGCACCATGGGCTACACCTGGGAGGCGGCGCTGGGCGCCGTGTTCGTCTCCGGCGTGCTGTTCATGTTGCTGACCCTGTCACGGGTGCGCGAGTGGCTGCTCAACAGCATTCCGGTGAGCCTGCGCCATGCCATGGGTGCCGGGGTCGGACTGTTCCTCGGGCTGATCGGCCTGAAGACCGCCGGCATCATCGTCGACAGCCCGGCGACGCTGATCAAGCTGGGCTCGCTGCATGAACCCGGACCGCTGCTGGCGGCCGTGTGCTTCCTGATGATCGCGGTGCTGAGCTACCACCGGGTGTTCGGCGCCATTCTCATCAGCATCATCGCCGTGACCCTGGCCGGCTGGGGCCTGGGCCTGGTGCAGTATGGCGGGGTGTTCTCGCTGCCACCGAGCCTGGCACCGACCTGGATGGCCATGGACGTGGCCGGCGTCTTCAACGTCAGCATGATCAGCGTGGTACTGGCCTTCCTGTTCGTGCATATGTTCGACACCGCCGGCACCCTGATGGGCGTGGCGCAGCGGGCGAACCTGGTGGCCCCGGACGGGCGTATCGAGAACCTGTCGCGCGCCCTGAAGGCCGACAGCGCCTCCAGCGTGTTCGGCGCCGCAGTGGGCGTACCGCCGGTGACCAGCTACGTGGAAAGTGCCGCCGGGGTTGCCGCGGGCGGGCGCACCGGCCTGACGGCGGTGGTGGTCGGCCTGCTGTTCGTCGCGGCGATGTTCTTCGCCCCGCTGGCCGGGATGATCCCCGCCTATGCCACGGCCGGCGCGCTGATCTACGTGGCGATGCTGATGATGGGCAGCATGGCGCACATCAACTGGGACGAGGCGACCGACAGCATCCCGGCGATCGTCACCGCGATCATGATGCCGCTGACCTTTTCGGTGGCCGACGGCATCGCCCTGGGCTTCATCAGTTACGTCGTGCTCAAGGCCGGGACCGGCAAGTACAAGGAAATTTCCGCAAGCCTGTGGGTGCTGTGCGTGATCTTCATCGCCAAGTTCGTGTTCCTCTGACACGTCGCCGGGCCCGCAGCGGGCCCGGACCACCCCGGCCGTCAGGATTTTTTCTGACACCCAATTGGTCGCCGCCCCCCTGGATGGATTAAAGTATCACCCCCTGCCCGGCAACCGCCCTCCCCCAAGCGCCCGGCCCATTTCCAGGAACCGCCGACGATGGAACACCGTGAAGCGCTGATCGCGCTGCGCACCTTTCTCTCCTCCCAGATCCTTGGCCAGGAGAAGCTGGTCGACCGCCTGCTGATCGTCCTGCTCGCCGACGGGCACATGCTGGTCGAGGGCGCACCGGGCCTGGCCAAGACCAAGGCCATCAAGGAGTTGGCCGAGGGCATCGAGGCGCAATTCCACCGTATCCAGTTCACCCCCGACCTGCTGCCGGCCGATATCACCGGCACCGAGATCTATCGCCCGGAAACCGGCAGCTTCGTGTTCCAGCAAGGGCCGATCTTCCACAACCTGGTCCTGGCAGACGAGATCAACCGCGCCCCGGCCAAAGTGCAATCGGCCCTGCTCGAGGCCATGGCCGAGCGCCAGGTCAGCGTGGGCCGCAGCACCTACGAGCTGTCGCCGCTGTTCCTGGTCATGGCCACGCAGAACCCGATCGAGCAGGAAGGCACCTACCCGCTGCCCGAAGCGCAACTCGACCGTTTCCTCATGCACGTGAAAATCGGCTTCCCCGACGCGGCCGTCGAACGTCGCATTCTCCAGCAGGCCCGTGGCGAAGCGCTGGGCGGCGAGGTCAAGCCGGAGCGCCAGGTCAGTCAGCAGGCGATCTTCGCCGCACGCAAGGAAATCCTCGGCCTGTACATGGCCGATGCCGTGGAGGAATACCTGGTGCAACTGGTCATGGCCACGCGCACCCCGGCCAAGTTCGACGGCGAACTGGCCGACTGGATCGCCTACGGCGCCAGCCCCCGTGGCTCGATCGCCCTGGACCGCTGCGCACGTGCCCATGCCTGGCTGGCCGGGCGCGACTTCGTCAGCCCGGAAGACATCCAGGCCGTGCTGTTCGACGTGCTGCGCCACCGTGTCATCCTGTCGTTCGAAGCCGAGGCTGCGGGCATCGACCAGGACCGGGTGGTGCAGCGTATCCTCGACGTCGTCGCCGTCGCCTGACCCGCATGCCCGCCACGCACCTCGCCGAACCCGGCATCCGCATCGGCCTGGCCGAGCTGATCGACATGCGCCACCGCGTGCGCGAGATCCAGCTGTTCTCCCGGCCCGGCCAGCGCAGCCCGCTGGTGGGCCTGCACCACTCCAAGCTGCGCGGACGTGGGGTCGACTTCGACCAGGTGCGCGTGTACCAGGCCGGCGACGACGTGCGCAACATCGACTGGCGTGTCACCGCACGCACCCAAGAGCCCCACACCAAGCTCTTCCATGAAGAGCGCGAACGGCCGATCTTCATCATGGTCGAGCAGAGCCAGCGCCTGTTCTTCGGCTCGGGCCTGATGTTCAAGTCGGTGCTCGCGGCCCAGGCTGCGGCGCTTTTCGGCTGGGCGGCGCTGGGCCATAACGATCGCATCGGCGGGCTGGTGTTCGGCGACAACGAACACCACGAGATCAAGCCCCGACGCAGCAAGCAGAGCCTGCTGCAACTGCTCAACCGCCTGGCCAAGGTCAACCAGTCGCTGCACACCGAAGCGCTACCCCAATCCGACAGCCTGGGCCTGGCACTGCGCCGCGCGCGTGAAGTGCTGCGCCCCGGCAGCCTGGCCATCGTCATCTGCGACGAACGCGCACTCACCCCAGCCGTCGAACAGCACCTGGCGATGCTCTCACGCCACTGCGACGTGCTGCTGATGCCGGTCTCCGACCCGCTCGACCACGCGCTGCCCGCCGCCGGCCTGCTACGCTTCGCCCAACGCGGCGCGCACCTGGAGCTCGACACCCTGGACGCCAACCTGCGCCAGCTCTATCGCCAACAGGCCGAAGCACGCATCGAACGCTGGGAACTGCTGGCGCAGAAAATGCGCGTGGTGCTGATGCCGTTGAGCACCCAGAGCGAAATGATCGAGCAGTTGCGCGAGTACCTCAACCAGCGTCCGGGAAGCGGCCAATGAACCCGCTCGACCAGTTGCAACCGCTGATCGCCCCGCCGGCCATCGGTCTGTGGCCACCGGCGCCGGGCTGGTGGCTGCTGCTGGCCCTGCTGCCGCTGCTCGGCTGGGGGCTGTGGCGCCTGCGCCGCTGGCGGCCAGGCCGACGCCAGGCGCCGCCCGCCGAACAGCCGCTGGACCCGATCCGCGTCGAAGCCCTGGCCGAGCTCGCCCGCCTGCCGCGCCCCTACGACGGCGCACCGGCCGGGGCCTGGTTGCAGCAGATCAATGCCCTGCTCAAACGCCTGTGCCGCAATCACTACCCTGGTGCCAACAGCCACACGCTCAACGGCCGTCAATGGCTGGCGTTTCTCGACAACCGCTGCCCGGCTGCCGGCCTGACCCGCTGGATGGTACTGGTCGAAGGGGCCTACAAGCCCGAGTGCAAGCTCGACGACAAGGCCATCGCCGGGCTCGCCCAGGCGGTCGAGACCTGGATTCGCAAACATGTTTGACCTGGCCTGGCCGTGGATCTTCGCCCTGCTGCCGCTGCCCTGGCTGATGCGCCTGCTGCTGCCTGCCGCCGACAGTGGCGAGCCGGTGCTCAAAGTGGGCTTTCTCGATGAGCTCGAAGGCCTTGCCGGGCGCCGCGCCCGCCTCAACCTGCCAACCTGGCGCCAGCAGGCGCCCTTCGTGGTGATCTGGCTGCTTCTGCTATTGGCGGCCGCCCGGCCGCAGTGGTTGGGCGATCCGGTACCGATCGCGGCAAGCGGCCGCGACCTGCTGGTGGCGGTGGACGTGTCGGGCTCGATGGACTTCCCCGACATGCAGTGGAAGGGCGACGAAATCAGTCGCCTCGACCTGGTCAAGGCGCTGCTCGGCGATTTTCTCCAGGACCGCGAGGGCGACCGGGTCGGGCTGATCCTGTTCGGCAGCGAGGCTTATCTGCAGGCCCCGCTGACCTTCGACCGGCGCACCGTGCGTACCTTCCTCGACGAAGCGCAGATCGGCATCGCCGGCAAGAACACCGCCATCGGCGACGCCATCGGCCTTGCGGTCAAGCGTCTGCGTCAGCGCCCCGCACAGAGCCGAGTGCTGGTACTGGTGACCGATGGCGCCAACAACGGCGGGCAGATACACCCCCTGACGGCCGCGCGCCTGGCGGCCCAGGAAGACGTACGCATCTACACCATCGGCATCGGCGCCAACCCCGACGCCAGCGGCACCCCGGGGCTGCTCGGCCTGAATCCGAGCCTGGACCTGGACGAAGCCTCGCTCAAGGAAATCGCCGAACTCACCCATGGCGCCTATTTCCGCGCCCATGACGGTGCCGAGCTGAACAGCATCGGTGACACCCTCGACCAGCTCGAACCAGTAGCCCAGCAACCGACCCAGGCGCGCACTGCCAGGGAGCTGTATGCCTGGCCGATGGCCCTGGCGCTGCTGCTCAGCGTCCTGCTGGTGATCGCCGTGCAGTGGCCAGACAATCTGCTGCAACGCCTGCTGCGTCGACCACGCTTTCTGCAACCCCACCCCGAATGGCGCCAGCGCCTCAAGCGCCTACGCCTGAGGAGGCGGCGATGATCGAACTCTGGCCACAATGGCTGCGCCCGCTCTGGCTGCTGGTGGTGCCCCTGCTCGGCTGGCTGCTGTTCAAGCTCTGGCATCGACGCAAACGTGCCGGCCGCTGGCAGATGATTCTGCCGCAGCAGTTCCATGCAGTGTTGCTCGGAGGCGGCAATGGCAGCACCAGCAAGCTGCCGTGGATCGCCCTGGGCCTGGCCTGGCTGCTGGTGCTCCTGGCCCTGCTCGGGCCCAGTTGGCAGCGCCTGGAAGAAACCCGCCAGCGCCCGGCCGACCCGTTGGTGATCCTGCTCGAACTGACCCCGCAGATGCTCGCCGAGGACAGCCCGCCCAACCGTCTGGAACAGGCTCGGCGCAAGGTCCTCGATCTGCTCGAACACCGTCGCGAAAGCCAGACCGCGTTGATCGTCTATGCCGGCAGCGCGCATACCCTGGTGCCACTGTCGGATGACCTGGGCACCACACGCAACCTGCTCGAGGCAGTCGACCCCTCGATCATGCCACAGCCCGGCCATCGCGCCGATCTGGCAGTGCAAAAGGGCCTGGCACTGCTCGCTCAGAGCGGCCTGGGGCAAGGCCGCGTGCTGCTGATCGGTAGCTCGCTCAGCCAGCAGGAGCGCCAGGGTATCGTCCAGGCCCTGGGTCGCCAGGGCCCCTCTTTATTGATGCTCGGCGTCGGCACCGCCGAAGGTGCACCCGTGCGCCAGGCCAGTGGCGAGTACCTCAAGGACGACCAGGGCGCCATCCTCGTACCACGCCTGGACAGCGCCGAGCTCAAGCGCTTCATCGTCGGCACGGGCGGACGCTACCGGCATGCCCGTATCGACGATCTCGACCTGCGCGGTCTGGGCCTGTTCGACTCCCCCCGCGCCCTGCGCAACGACGGCCAGACCCTGCAACTGGACAGTTGGGCCGACCAGGGCTACTGGCTGCTGCTGCCGCTGTTGCTGCTGGCCGCCTGCGCCGGACGCCGCGGCTGGCTGTTCTGCCTGCCGCTGCTATTTGCCCTGCCCCAACCAAGCCAGGCGTTCGAATTCCAGGACCTCTGGCGTCGCCCCGATCAACAAGGCCAGTACCTGCTGCAACACCAGCGTCCCGCCGAAGCCGCCCAGCGCTTCGAGGATCCACAGTGGCGCGGCATGGCGCTGTACCAGGCAGGCGACTACACTGGCGCGGCCCAGGCATTCGCCCAGGGCAACAGCGCCGCGGCGCACTACAATCGAGGCAATGCCCTGGCCCGTGCCGGCGAACTGGATGCCGCCCTGGATGCCTACGAGCAGGCCCTGGAGCGCCAGCCCGACCTGCAACCGGCACTGGACAACCAGGCACTGGTGCAACAACTGCTGCAACAACGCGAGGCCAACGCCGAGCAAAAGCCGGACAACAGCGACGCGCAACCGACACCGAGCCGCGACACCGACGGCAACAGCAGCTCGGCCTCCAGCAGCGCCCAGGGCACGCCCGGCAACGACGAGCAGAGCCCAGCGCAGGATGGTGGCGACAGCACCCGCAACAGCAACAACCAGGCGTCGTCCGGCAACCAGGGCGGCGATGATGACAGCCTCACCCAGCCGCCGCAGCGGCCCACCTCGACCAGCCTCGACGCCGAACAGCGCCAGGCCCTGGAGCAGTGGTTGCGGGAAATTCCCGACAACCCGGCGCAACTGCTGCGACGCAAATTCTGGTACGAACAGCAATTGCATCAGGAACCCCAACGATGAGTCGCCTCGGCGCCTTCTTGCTCAGCCTTCTCTGGCTCACCCTGGCACAGGCCCAACCGGCGCTGCAGGCGAGCGTCGATCGCACCCGCGTGGAGGCCGGCGAAACCCTGGAACTCACGCTGGAAAGCCAGGATGTCACCGAGTTCGGCAAGCCCGATTTGCGCGCCCTGGAGGGCGACTTCGAAGTGCGCGGTACGCGCCAGCTCAATAGCCTGCATACCCTCGATGGCGAAACCCGGGCCAGCACGCGCTGGATCGTCACCCTGCTGCCCCGGCGTAGCGGCAACCTGCAGATCCCGGAGCTGCAACTGGGGCAGTCGCGCAGTCAGGCCATCGAGCTGCAAGTGGTGCAACCCGACCCCAATCGCCCGGACAGCGCCTCGCAGGTGTTCATCGAGGCAACCCTCGACAGCCCCGAAGTGTATGTCCAGGCCCAGGCCGTACTGACCCTGCGCATCTACCACTCGGTGTCGCTGTACGATGACAGCAGCCTGAGCCCGCTGCGGCTCGAAAACGCCAAGGTCGAGCCGCTGGGCGAGTCGCGCACCTACGAGAAAGAAATCAACGGCGTGCGCCATGGCGTGATCGAAACCCGCTACGCGCTTTACCCGCAACAGAGCGGCACACTGCTAGTGCCGCCCCTGACCTTCACCGCCACCGCTGCCGACAGCACAGAGCCGCCTGCCACAGGTGCTCGCAGCGGGCGCCAGGTGCAGGTCAGCTCACTGCCGCTGACCCTGCAGGTCAAGGCCATCCCTGCGGCCTGGCCTGCCGGTTTGACCTGGCTCCCGGCCCGCAGCCTCACCCTGGAGGAGCGTTGGAACCCCGACCCGACCCAGCAGCCGACGCAGATCGGCGATTCGCTGACGCGCAGCACCACTCTGCGCGCCGAGGGGCTGTCCAGCACGCAGTTGCCACCGTTGCCGGCCACCGAGGTCACTGGCCTGCGCCGCTACCCGGACCAACCACTGCTGCGCAACGAGATCAACGAGCGCGGCATGACCGCCAATCGTGAAGAGCGCGAAGCGTTGGTGCCGATCCACAGTGGCAACCTGATGCTACCTGCGCTGGAAGTCACCTGGTGGAACACCCTCGAAGATCATCTGGAGCACAGCAGCCTCCCGGCCCGAAGCATCAAGGTTGACGATAACCCCGCGCTGAGTGCCGACACGCCGGTGGGTGACGTTGCCAGCGGCGCCAATCCATTGTGGCCCTGGCAACTGGCGACGCTGGTCCTGGCACTGACCACGCTGCTCGGCTTTGCCCTGTGGTGGCGCGCCCGTTCGCAGCCTGCGGTGCTACGGGCGGCACAAAGCGGCCCAAGCCCCCGCACCTTGCTCGACGACCTCAAGCGCGCGACCCTCGCCAACGACCCCCAGGCCACGCGCCAGGCGCTGGACGCCTGGGCGCGCCAACAACCGGAGACGCTGGCCGAGATGGCGGCACGCTTCGTGCCCTTGTCCAACGCCCTCGACGGCCTCAATGGCGCGCTCTACAGCGAGTCGGGCCAGCATTGGCAGGGCGAGGAGCTGTGGCGCGCGATTGGGAATATTCCTTCGGTGCAGCAGGGGTTGCCTGTGGGTGCGGATGGTGGGAGTTTGCCGCCGCTTTATCCCAAGTGATTTTTCAGGTGCTCGTCGAAAGATTTTTGGGGCCTATGAGATCGAGCGCCGCCCGCGCGGCGCTCGATCTAAAGGGCGCTGAAAACCTTTCGACAAGCACCTATCAGCCTCTACGCAGACACCTCGCCCAACAACTTCGGCAGCAACAGCAAAGCGAACCTGCACAGCCACTTGGGTTACCATACCCGCCCTCCGAGACCCCATCTCAAGCGCAGCCCCGACCGGTCGCTTGATTCGACACCAACAGGTCCTCCATGCGTCTGTTTCACACCTCCGACTGGCACCTGGGCCAGAGCCTCCACGGCCAGGAACGCGACTTCGAACACGCCTGCTTCCTCGACTGGCTGCTCGGCCAGCTACGCCTGCGCCAACCCGACGCGCTGCTGATCGCCGGGGATATCTTCGACACGGTCAACCCACCGGTCAAAGCCCAGGAGCGCCTCTACGACTTCATCGTCCAGGCCCACGAACAGCAGCCCAAGCTGGACATCGTGATGATCGCCGGCAACCACGACTCCGGCTCGCGCATCGAATTGCCCGCCGCCCTGATGCGCCGCCTGCGCACCCACGCCCTGGGCCGGGTGCACTGGCTGGACGAAGGCCAGCTCGACGCCGAGCGCCTGCTGATCCCGCTGACCAACGCCCGCGGCAAGGTCTGTGCCTGGTGCCTAGCCCTGCCCTTCCTGCGCCCGGCAGAAGTCACCGGTCCGCAACTGGGCGATGACTACCTGCAGGGCATCACCCAGGTGCACCAGCAGCTGATCGCCGCCGCCCTTGGCAAGCGCAAGAAGGACCAGGCGCTGATCGCCATCAGCCACGCCCACATGGCCGGTGGCTCGATTTCCGAAGACTCCGAGCGCAGCCTGATCATCGGCAACGCCGAAGCCCTGCCGGCGCGGTTGTTCGACAAGGCCATCAGCTACGTCGCCCTGGGCCACCTGCACAAGCCCCAGAAGGTCAACCGGGAGAACCGCATCCGCTACAGCGGCGCGCCTATCCCGCTGTCGTTCGCCGAGATCAACTATCCGCACCAGGTACTGGAGATCGAGTTGGACGGCACCGAGCTGCTCAGCGTCGAACCGCGCCTGGTGCCTCGGGCCGTGGCCCTGCAGCGCATGGGCCCGGCACCGCTCGGCGAACTGCTCGAGCAGCTTGCCGACCTGCCGGTGATCGACCTTCTCGAAGACCCCAATCGCCAGCCATGGCTGGAAGTGCGGGTACGCCTGGACGAGCCGCAGCCCGACCTGCGCCAGCAGATAGAAAGCGCACTGCAGGGCAAGGCGGTGCGCCTGGTGCGCATCAGCGCCGAATATGCCGGGCGCAATGCTCAGGACGAGGACGAACAGGCCTTCGTCGAGCTGTCGCAGATGACCCCGCAGGACCTGTTCGGCCGCGCCTGGGAGCAGGCCTACGGCAGCCCCGTCGATGAACAGACCCTGAGCGACTTCGCCCTGCTGCTGCAGGACGTGCAACTGGAGGAGCAGCCATGAAGATCCTGGCCATCCGCCTGAAGAACCTTGCCTCCCTGGCCGGTCCCATCGATATCGACTTCACTGCCGAGCCCTTGGCCAGCGCCGGGTTGTTCGCCATCACCGGGCCGACCGGCGCAGGCAAGAGCACCCTGCTCGACGCCCTGTGCCTGGCGCTGTTCGGCACGGTGCCACGTCTGAACGAGATCGGCCGCGAAGCCAAGGTGCCGGACGCCGATGGCGAAATCCCCACCTCCGATCCGCGCAACCTGTTGCGCCGGGGCACCGGCAGCGGCTTTGCCGAGGTCGATTTCGTCGGCATCGATGGCAAGCGCTACCGCGCCCGCTGGGAGGCCAACCGCGCGCGTGACAAGGCCAACGGCAAATTGCAACACAGCCGCCAGAGCTTCTACGACCTGGACGGCGAACAACTGCTGGCCAGTGGCAAGAACGAATACAAGCAACTGGCCGAAGCCCGCCTGGGGCTGAATTTCGAGCAGTTCACCCGTGCGGTGATGCTGGCCCAGAGCGAGTTTGGAGCCTTCCTCAAGGCGGACGATCGCGAACGTAGCGAACTGCTGGAAAAGCTCACCAACACGGCCATCTATACCCGCCTGGGGCAGCGCGCCTTCACCCGCTCGCGCGAGGCCGCCGAGGCGCTCAAGGCACTTGAGGAGCGCGCCAGCCACTTGCTGCCGCTGGCCGCTGAGGCCCGTGCCGAACTTGACCAGCGCCTGGAGCAGGCGCAACAGCACTTCAAGGGCGAACAGGCGCGCGAGCGGCAGCTTGAACAACAGTGCATCTGGCTCAGCGAACAGCAGCGCCTGCTGGCCCAACACACCGAAGCCAGTGAAGCGCTCAAGGCCGCCGAGCACACCAGCGCACAGCTCAGCGAGCAGCGTATCGATTTGCAACGCCTGGAGCGCCTGGCCCCCCAGCGCCATCAGTTCCACCGCCAGTTGACCCTGGCCGCCCAGCTCACACCGCTGGCCGCCGAAATCGCCGAGCAGGTACGCCAGCAGACCGAACTGCACACCCGTATCGGCGAACTGGAGCAGGCGCAGCTCAGCGCACGCGATGCGCTCGCACAAAGCCAGGCGCAGCACAGCGAGAACGCCCCCCGCCTGCGGCAGGCCTTTGCCGCCCAGGACGGCCTCGCCCGCCTCGACCAGGACCTGGCGAAACAGCACTCGGCCTGCCAGCAGGCTGAGCAGGACCTTGCCGAAAGCCAGCAGCACCTGCAGCAGCTGGAACAGAACCAGCAGCGCAGCCTGGAACAACTGGCCCTGATCGACACCGCACTGGCCGACAGCCAACACCTGGCGGGCCTGGCCAATGCCTGGCAGGCCTACCTCCCGCAACTCAAGCAGGTGATGCTGATCGGCAGCCGCCTGGCCAAGGGTCGCGAAGAACTGCCAGGCTTGCAGGCACAGGCCAGCCAGGCCAATACCCAACTGCAAACCCAGCGCGACAGCTTCGAGTTGCTGTTCCGCGAAGCCAAGGCCGAGCCCCAGGCCCTGGCCGAACAGATCGACCTGCTCGGCGGCATGCTGCAGGACAACCGCAAGCAGCAGCGCGCAGTCGAGGAACTGTCGAGCCTGCACGGTCGCGAGATGGAACTGCGCCAGCAGCTCGACGCCCTGCGTGAGCGGCAGCAACAGGCCATGCAGCAGCGCCAGCAACTGATCGGCGAAGGCACATCGGCCAAGGCCAGGCTGGAAACGGCAGAACAGGCACTCGCCCTCACCCGCCAGTTGCTCGATCGCCAACGCCTGGCGCGCAACACCAGCGTCGAAGAATTGCGCGGCCAACTGCGCGACGGCGAACCCTGCCCGGTCTGCGGCAGCGCCGAGCATCCGTTCCACCAGCCCGAAGCGCTGCTGCAGAGCCTTGGCCGCCATGACCAGGCCGAAGAAGAAGCCGCGCAGAAACAGGTCGAGACCCTCAACGGCCAACTGGTGGAACTGCGCACCCAATTGGGCGTGGTCAACGCCCAGCTCAAGGATTTCCAGCAGCAGCAACAGCAGCTCGGCGAACAGTTGCAACCCTTGGTGGCACAGGTGCAGGCCCACAGTCTATGGCCAGCCCTGGCACCACAGGACGACAAGGCACGCAGCGTCTGGCTCGACAGCCAGCTGCGGCGCCTGGACGAGGAAATCGGCAAGGACGAGAAACGCCAGAGCGCCCTGCTCGCCCTGCAGAAGGACGCCGCACGCCTCACCCAGCAATTGCAGGCGGCACAAGAAGCCCAGCAACAGGCCCAGCGCCATCTGGACCAACAACACCAAGCCTTGGCCAACGACGAGCAGCAACTGGAGCAAGGGCTGAAGGACCTCGCCAGCGTGCTGCCGGGCGACGTGCTCAAGGCCCTGAGCGACGATCCGACCCACGCTTTCGTCGCCCTCGACCAGCAGATCAGCCAGCGCCTGCAGCAGCTCGAACGGCGCAAGGACGAACAGGAAGAACAGCAGGCGCGCCAACTCCAGTTGGACAAGCTGCGCGATCAGCATCAAGCACGGCTGGACACCCAGGAGCAACTGCGCCAGCAACTCGCCGCCCTCGAGGCCCAGCGACAGCAGGCCCAGGCCGCGCTGGCCGAGTTGCTCGGCGAACAGCCCAGCGCCGAAGCCTGGCAACAGCATATGGATGCGCAACTGGAGCAGGCACGGGCGCTCGACGCCGATACCGCACAACACCTG
The DNA here is from genome assembly GCF_014268955.1 of Pseudomonas sp. RW3S2. Classification (NCBI taxonomy): domain Bacteria; kingdom Pseudomonadati; phylum Pseudomonadota; class Gammaproteobacteria; order Pseudomonadales; family Pseudomonadaceae; genus Pseudomonas; species Pseudomonas sp. RW3S2. The sequence goes on from NZ_JABWRM010000003.1 coordinate 385,262, forward strand.
CAGACGCTGCGCACCCAAGGCGTGCAGTTGGCCAGTGAGCTCAAGGCCAACGGCAATCGCCAGCAGGCACTGGAACAGGAACACCAGCAACTGCACGGCGACATCGCCCAATGGCGCGCCGAAGACCCTGAACTGGACGACGTCGGCCTGGAGCGCCTGCTGGCCATCGATGAGGCCGCCGTCAGCGCGCTGCGCCAGCACCTGCAAGATGCCGACAAGGCCGTCGAGCAAGCGCAGGTGCTGTTGCACGAGCGCGAACAGCGTCTGCAACAGCACAGCGCCGAGTCCGCCGTCCAGGCTTCGGCCCAAGACCTGCAGCAGAGCCTTGGCGAACTGCGCGAGCAACTGGCCATCCACGAACAGCACTGCGCCGAGCTGCGTGCCCAGCAGGCCGACGACCAGCGCCGCCAACAGGCGCACCAGGCACTCGCCGAGGACATCGACAAGGCCCGTGGCGAGCGCCAGCGCTGGGGTCGGCTCAATGACCTGATCGGCTCGGCCTCAGGCGATGTGTTCCGCAAGATCGCCCAAGGCTACAACCTCGACCTGCTACTGCACCACGCCAACAACCAGTTGCGCCAGCTGGCCCGGCGCTACCGCCTCAAACGCGGCGGCAGCGCCCTCGGCCTGCTGGTGCTGGATACCGAAATGGGCGATGAACTGCGCTCGGTGCACTCGCTGTCGGGCGGCGAGACCTTCCTGGTCTCGCTGGCATTGGCCTTGGGGCTGGCATCGATGGCCTCCAGCACCCTGCGCATCGAATCGCTGTTCATCGACGAAGGCTTCGGCAGCCTGGACCCCGAGTCACTGCAACTGGCCATGGATGCGCTCGACGGCCTGCAGGCCCAGGGTCGCAAGGTCGCGGTGATTTCCCACGTGCAGGAAATGCATGAGCGTATTCCGGTACAGATCCAGGTGCGTCGCCAGGGCAACGGCCTGAGCGATGTCGAGGTCTGCGGGTGATTCTCTATTCGTTCCGCCGTTGCCCCTGGGCCATGCGTGCGCGCCTGGCCCTGCGCTATGCAGGCTGTGACGTGGAAATTCGCGAGGTGTCGCTCAAGGACAAGCCGGCCGAGCTGCTGGCTCTGTCGCCCAAGGGTACGGTGCCGGTGCTCGATACCGGGGAGCGGGTGCTGGAAGAAAGTCTGGATATCATGCGCTGGGCACTGGCGCATGACGATCCGCAGGACTGGCGGCTGCTGGCCGATCCGCTGGCGGCTGAACGAGGCGAGGCGTTGATCGCGCGCAATGACCGGGATTTCAAGGCACAGGTCAACCTGTACAAGTACGCTGAGCGCTACCCGGAGCATTCACGCGAACACTACCGCCAGCAGGCCGAGGCCTGGCTGGCGGAGCTCGAAGGCCTGCTCGAGAACAGGCCTTTCCTGCTGGCACACCACCCAAGCCTGGCCGATGCCGCGTTGCTGCCACTGCTGCGCCAGTTCGCCGGGGTCGAACCTCAGTGGTTCGCCGAGGCGGCTTATCCGCGGGTGCGGAGCTGGTTGCAGGGATGGCTGGACTCAAGCCTGTTCAAGGCAGTCATGGCTCGGTGAAACAACCTTTTCTGTGCCAGGTCGGACTTGTTTCCAGCCGTCCGGCGGCCTGAACCGATAGGGAATAAACCCATGTCAGTTCGGCACCGTCCAAGTTGACATGCCCATGACCTGTCATTTTTGCCAGTGGTCAATAACGCGCATAGCGCAGTAGATTCCTCGTAAACCGCATCAACATGCGGTGTTATCTGAGGATGGATCCGATGAAAAAACTACTCGCCAGCCTGGCACTTCTCGCTGCCACCAACGCTTGGGCAATGGATGCCAACGAAGAAGCCGGCCCATCACCCTCTGAATTTCCCACCGATTTCCTGGTGTATTCGGTGACTTGGCAACCCTCTTTCTGTGAAATGGAAAAACTCAGGAAGCCCCAGGACAAATGGGCTGCGGGTTGTGAGAACGCGCCACAGGCCTTCCTCACCCATGGAATCTGGCCTTACAGCAAAAGCATTGAGCCCAAGAACAATCGCCACCCACAATTCTGTGAGGCCCTGTCCAAATGTACGGGCAAGGAATGCACGATCTCCGACGAGCAGATGCAAGCAGTCCTGAAGATTCCCAAGCTGGCCAACATGGTCACGCAGCGACCAGAAGGTATGTTTCGCCATGAGTGGAGCAAGCATGGCAGTCGCTCGGGCCAGGAATTGCATAGCTATTTCGCGGACTTCGTGAATTTGCGCACCGTGGTGAAGTACGACCAATCCAAGTTCAATCAAATGATCGGGAAAGACACGCCTTTCGCCGAGATCAAATCCGCTTTCCCAGAGAACACCTCATTCCGCTGCTACCAAGAGCAGGGTAAGCAATACCTGCATGAAGTCTTCTACTTGATTGATCGCCAAGGAAACCCCTACAACGGCGAAAAGAACCTGCAAATCGGTGTCGCTTGCAACGACAAGGCACCTACCCATATTCCTGGCGGCAAGCCGCATGAAATCTGAAAGGTCTCTGCCAACGGCGAACACCTTTCACGCATTACTGGGCTGAACACCGCGTTGCTGCCATTGCTGCGCCAGTTCGCCGGGGTCGAACCTCAGTGGTTCGCCGAGGCGGCTTATCCGCGGGTGCGGAGCTGGTTGCAGGGATGGCTGGCATCGGACCTGTTCAAGGCGATCATGGTCCGCTGAAAAACCGATTGACCAGGTTCCTGTGGGAGTAGGCTTGCTCGCGAACACCGGCGGAGTCGGTGCCATGGCACCGTGGTGACTGCTTCGCCAGCAAGCCCGCTCCCACAAGAACCTGTCAGGGGTCGATCAGTTGCTGTGCTTGGCACTCAGGGCTGCGTGGAAGTGGGCACTCTGGCGCAGGTACTGCTCGGTGTAGCTGTGGGTTTCGGCAGCCTTGCTGCGGCTTTCCGACTGGGCATGGACCGGCAGCACGACGGAAGCGGAAATGGCGGAAGCGGCAATGACCGGGAAGAGATTGAAGTTCATCGGAGTGTCCTCGTCTTCGGTGTTTGACAGTGGCCCTCTTGGGCCTTGGGTCAAACTTACGCCGACGAGGCGCTTGGCTGAAATTCATTGCAGCAGTAGCGATTATCACGCCGATTGATAGTCAATCGAGAAACTTCAGGTCCGAAGGCGCGTCCTGGAGCAGTGTCTGCACCGTTTCGCCAAGCTTGCCAGTACGCGGATCGCAGCGCATGACCACGATCTGGTTGCTCTTCTGGTTGGCCACCAACAGGAAGTTGCCGCTTGGGTCCAGAGTGAATTCGCGTGGGTGATCGCCTTCCACCGAGCGACGCTGCAACAAGGTCAACTGACCGTCGTCCTTGCCCACGGCGTAGACCACGATCTGATTGGCGCTGCCGCGGTTGCTGACGTACAGGAAACGTCCGTCGGCGGACAAGTGCAGGCCACCCGCGGCCTTGGCGGCAGGATCGCTGCTGTCGGTCAACGGCAGGCGCTGACGCTCATGCAACGCACCGTCCAGAACATCGAAGGTCACCACCTCGGCACTCATTTCCAGCGTGAGGTAAGCATGCCGGCCCTTGGCATCGAACAGCAGGTGCCGTGGCCCGCTGCCTGGCGCCAAGCTGACGAATGCGGGTATCGCCGGGCTCAACGGCCGGTCGGCACTGGCGCCGTCGTAGCGGTAGATGAACACCTTGTCGGCCCCCAAGTCACTGGCATACAGGTGGCGGCCATCGGGCGACTGGACCACCGAATGCACATGAGCACCGGCCTGGCGCTCGGGGTTGACCTTGCTCGGGGCATGGCGCAACTGCTGTAGCGCCGCCTTGAGCTTGCCGTCACGCGCCACCGGGACCACCACCAGGCTACCGCCAGGATCGGGCGCCACGGCGTAATTGGCGACGAACAGGTAGCGCTGGTCGTGACTGAGGCTGGCGTGGGTCGGTTCGTCGCCCAGGCTGGCGACCTGGTTCAGCGGCGTGATCTCGCCATTGGCACTCACCGCGAAGCTGCTGAGGTGCCCCATGGGCGTTTCGTTCACCGTGAACAGTTGCCGCTGGTCGGCCGACAGCACCAGCCACGACGGGCTGACAGCCTTGACCACCTGCCGGGCTGGCGTGGCGATCTGACCACTGCGCGGGTCGAATTGATAACGGTAGATGCCTTGGCTGGCACCCTCGGTGTAACTGCCGACCAGCAAGGTGGCAGCCTGGGAGTGGATCGACAGGCTCATCAGACTAGCGGTCAGCAGGCGCTTCCAGGTCAGCTTCATCTTCGTCATCTTCCGGGGCGCGAAACGCACTCATCAAGACTAGACGGTGTTCTGCTTGGGCGTCGTGGAGCAACCAATCGTTCCCTTCTGCGCGGGCGGCAGCCATTTGCTCGGGGGTGAAACTCCAGCGGCGCAACTGGCGGCCGTCCATGCATTCAATCATGAGGCCGGAAGTGTCGCAGGTGAACTCGAAGGCGTGCAGGCCATCGATCAGGAGCATGTCGCAGGTTTGCAGTGCGGTCGCGAGAGGGGGCATGGGGGCACCTTGGGCTAGGAAGGTGGCCATTATATCTTCGGATCACTTCTTCGGATCACTGCAAGAGGCCTTGAAACCTTGCAGGAGCGGCCTTGCGCCGCTCCTGCACCAATAGCGTCGGTTTCCTCAATGGGCGAAGATCGAGCCACCCTCCTTGCCCACCATCTTCTCGGGCTTGATCAGGAACCGCGCCAGGGCCGGCAGCAGCCACAGCGCGCCGAACATGTTCCACAGCAGCATGAAGGTCAGCATCAGGCCCATGTCGGCCTGGAACTTGATCGCCGAGAAGATCCAGGTGCACACGCCGATCGCCAGGCACAGGCCAGTGAACAGCACCGCCTTGCCGGTCGAGCGCAGGGTCTCGTAATAGGCTTCCTGCAGCGGCAGGCCCGCGCGCAGGAAGCTTTCCAGGCGGCTGTAGATGTAGATGCCGTAGTCCACACCGATGCCCACGCCCAGGGCGACCACCGGCAGCGTCGCAACCTTCACGCCAATGCCCATGAACGCCATCAGGGCGTTGCCCAGCACCGAGGTCAGGACCAGCGGCAGGACGATGCACAAGGTGGCGGCGAAGGAGCGGAAGGTGATCATGCACATCACCGCCACGCAGATGTACACCAGGATCAGGATGGTCAGCTCGGCCGACTTGATCACCTCGTTGGTGGCCGCCTCGATGCCGGCGTTACCGGCCGCCATGAGGAACTGCAGGCCTTCCTTGTTGTGCGCATCGGCGAAGGTCTTGGCTGCAGCGGTGACGCGCTCGAGGGTCTCGGCCTTGTGGTCGTTGAGGAACACCAGCACCGGCGCCAGCGAGCAGTCGGCGTTGTACAGGCCATCGGCACGGGCGATGGAGTTGTTGAGGATGTCCGGGTTGCGCGAGAGGGTCTCCCACTTCAGGCTGCCCTCGTTCATGCCCTTGATCACCTGCTTGGACACGGTCACCAGGGAGATGGTCGACTGCACCCCCGGGGTGTTGTCCATGGTCCACATCAGTTCGTCGATCGGCGCCATGGTCGAGTGGATCGAGCAGCTCTCGGCCGGGGTCTTGACCATGATCACCAGTACATCCGAACTGGTCGAGTAGTTGTTGATGATGAAGCTGTTGTCCTGGTTGTAGCGCGAATCCGGACGCAGCTCCGGCGCGCCTTGGTCGAGGTCGCCGATCTTCAGGTTCTGGCTGTACCAGAGCCCGCCGGCAAAGGCGACCAGCGCGAGTGCGATCGACACCGGCGCCACCTTGGGGCTGGCGAAGTTCGACAACAGGCGCCAGAACGGATGCTCGCAGACCGCATCCTTCTTGCTGCGGGCGATGGCCTTCTGGCTGATGCCGACATAGCTGATCGCGACCGGCAGCAGGATCAGGTTGGTGAAGACGATCACCGCCACACCGATCGAGGCCCCGATGGCCAGCTCACGGATCACGCCAATGTCGATGATCAGCAGGGTAATGAAGCCCACTGCATCGGCGAGAATGGCGATCATCCCCGGCAGGAACAGCTGGCGGAAGGTGCGCCGCGCGGCGGTCAGGGCGTTGTCGGCATCGCTGGACTGCAAGGCGATACCGTTGATCTTCTGCACCCCGTGGGAAATGCCGATGGCGAAGATCAGGAACGGCACCAGCATCGAGTACGGATCGAGACCGAAGCCGACCGCGTGCATCAGCCCAAGCTGCCACACCACCGCCACCAGGGTGGTGATGAGCACGGCGATGGTGCTGCGGATGCACCAGGTGAACCAGTACAGCAACGCCCAGGTGATGACCAGCGCCACCCCGAAGAACATCGCCACCATCACCAGGCCGTCGATCAGGTCACCGACCTTCTTGGCGAAACCGACGATATGGATCTTAACGTTCGGGTTCTGCGCCTGGAACTTGTCGCGGATCTTCTCTTCCAGCTGGTGGGAGAATTTCTGGTAGTCCAGCTTGGTCAGCTTGCCCGGGTCCTGCGGGTCGGGGAAGTTTTCCAGCAGCGGAATGTCGACGATGCTCGACTTGAAGTTGTTGGCCACCAGCCGCCCGACCTGGCCAGACTTGAGCACGTTGTCACGCAAGGTGTCGAGGCTGTCCTGCGAGCCGTTGTAGGTGTTGGGGATGATTTCGCCGCCGGAGAAACCTTCCTCGGTCACTTCGCTCCAGCGCACGCTCGGGCTCCACAGCGACTTCAACCCGGCACGGTCGACGCCGGGGATGTAGAACACCTCGTCGTGGATCTGGCGCAGGGTCTCCATGTAGTCCTTGTCGAAGATGTCGCCATTGACCGCCTCGACCGAGATGCGCACGGTGTTGCCGAGGTTGGCCAGGTCATTGCGGTGCTCCATCATCTGTTCGATGAACGGATGCTGCAGCGGGATCATCTTCTCGAAGCTGGTGGAGGGGCGAATCTGCGTGGCCTGCCAGAACAGGAAGATGCTCACCAGCACGCACAGGGCGATGACCACGGGGCGGTTGTTGAAGATCAGCCGCTCGAGCAGGGTGGCCTTGTCCTTGTGGTGGGGCATGTTGAAATTCTCCGGACGGGTCATGGCCGAGCCTCCTCGGCGCCTTCAGCAGTGGCCAGGTGTATGCCACCCTGCCCCACCAGCAGCAGGCCGCCATCGGCCAGGCCGCTGACACCGGCCAGCGCGATGCGGTCGGCGCGGTTGTACACCGTGAACGTCTGGCCATCGTCGCGGCTGCGCAGCACGCTGCCACCATTGCCGACCACGACGAGGCTGCCATCTTCGAGAAGCGTAGCGTTTGCCAGGCCGAATTCGAGCGGACCCCGCCCGGCCTCCAGCGGGATGGCTTGCCAGGTGTCGCCAAAGTCGGTGGAGCGCAACAGGTTGCCGCGCAGTCCGTAGGCCAGCAGCGTGTGCGCTTGCCCGGTGCCGGTCACGCCGAACAGCGAGCCCTCGTAGGGGCTTTCGACATGCGACCAGGTCTGGCCGTCGTCGCTGGAGCGGAACATGCTGCCCTGCTCGCCCACGATGAACAGGCCGGCATCCTTCACTTGGGTGATGCCATTGAGGTGCAACTGGTCGGGGTTGTCGAGACGCTCGGCGACGTCCTGCCAGTTCTGCCCACCGTCGGTGGTTTCCAGCAGCGCGCCATAGGCGCCGACGGCGAAGCCGTGCTGGGCATCGATGAAACGCACATCGAGCAGCGGGGCTTCACGGGAGAGGTCTTCGAACTGCTTGCTCCAGGTCGCACCGCCGTCGCCGCTGGCGAGAATCTGCGCGTCATGACCGACCGCCCAGCCACGCTTGTCGTCGAGGAAGAACACGGCAGTGAGCAGTTGTCGGGTGGGTACCCGGGCCTGGGTCCAGGTCTTGCCCTGGTCGTCGGAGAACAGGATATGGCCGCGATCGCCGACCACCACCAGGCGTTTGCCGGCGTGTACGGCGTCGATCAGCAGGCTCTGGCTGGCCTTGGCCGATTCCACCGAGTATTCAGCGACGGCCGCGGCCTGTGCGGTGCCTGTCCATGTGCCCAGCGCCAGTAACGCGCTGGCCGTCAACGCCAAGGCTCCGCGCCTGGCATCCGCCTTCAGCCATTCCCTCATGACCGCCCCCTGTTGTGTTCTTGTAGTGGGTCAATGCCTTGCAGGTACTGCGAAAACCCTTGATCCAGAGCCCTGCAATAGCTTTGGGCCATCCTATCGGGGAAGATCGCGCGAACACAACGGGCGGGACGTTATGTTTTGTTAACCGCCAAAAAGCATCGCGGGCAAGCCCGCTCCCTGATCCTTGTGGGAGCGGGCTTGCCCGCGAATCGGCCAGCCCGGTTTAAAAATGAATCAAGCCAGGCTCTTGCTCACCACTTCATACACATCACTGGACAGCGCACCGGAGGCGAGGATTCGCTCGAGCTCGCCCTTCATGAGCGCCTGACGCGCAGCATCGTACTTGCGCCAGCGGGTCAACGGCGCCAGTTGGCGCGAGGCGATCTGCGGATTGAGCGCGTTGAGCTCGATCACAAGGTCCGCCAGGAAGCGATAACCCGAGCCGTCGGCGGCATGGAAGTTGACCAGGTTCTGCCCGGCAAAGGCGCCGACCAGCGCACGCACCTTGTTCGGGTTCTTCAGGGTGAAGGCCGGGTGCTGCATCAGCGCCTTGACCCGCGCCAGCCCGCCCGGCAGGCTGCTTGCCGCCTGCACGCTGAACCACTGGTCCATGACCAGGGGGTTGTCCTTGAAGTGCTCGGCGAAGGCCTCCAGCGCCTTGGCGCGCTCGGCTTCGAACGGCGAATTGACCAGCACGGCCAGCGCGGTCAGGCGCTCGGTCATGTTGTCGGCGTGCTCGAACTGCTCCAGCGTAGCCTCCAGCACCTGCGCCTTGCCGCTGAGCATCAGGTACGACAGCGCGATGTTCTGCAGGCTGCGGCGGGCGAAGTGTTCGGCTGCGGCTACATAAGCGGTGTTGCGCGACACTTCGCGGTTGGCCTGGTAGCGCGCCCACAGCGCATCGAACAGCTGCTCGGCGATCTGCTTGCGAGCGAACTCGCGGGCGGCATTAATCGCGTCGACATCCGCCACCTGGCTGATTTCGGTGAGGTAGGCCTCGCCTGGCAGCGACAGCATTTCGGCGACCATGGCCGAATCCAGCGACTCGTTGGCCAGTACCGTACCCAGGGCAGTGATCAGCCGAGGGTCGAGTTTCAGCGCTTCGCCGCGCTGATGCTGGCCGATCAGCTCCTGCAGCACCTGCACGGCCAGCTGCTGGCCCGCTTCCCAGCGGTTGAAGCCATCGCTGTCGTGCTGCATGAGGAACATCAGCTGGTCGCGGTCATAGGGGAAGCTCAGCTTGACCGGTGCACTGAAGCCACGCAGCAACGACGGCAGCGGCTTGGCGACGATGCCCTGGAAGGTGAAGGTCTGCTCGGCTTCGGTCACCGAAAGTACGCGTTGGGTCGCGGCGTTGGCAGCCGCTTCACCGGCCAGTTGCAGCGGCAGGTCATTGCCCTCGGCATCGAGCAGGCCCAATGCTACCGGGATCACGAACGGCAGTTTGTCGAGCTTGTCCGGCGTCTGCGGGCAGCTCTGGCGGAAGGTCAGGCTGTAGGTCTGCGCCGCGCCATCATAGGCTTCGCTGACCTCGAGGCGCGGCGTGCCGGCCTGGCTGTACCAGCGCTTGAACTGGGTCAGGTCGACGCCATTGGCGTCTTCCATGGCCTTGATGAAGTCGTCGGTAGTCACCGCCTGGCCATCGTGACGCTCGAAGTACAGGTCGCTGCCCTTGCGGAAGCCCTCGGCGCCCAGCAGGGTACGGACCATGCCAACCACTTCGGCGCCCTTTTCGTACACGGTCAGGGTGTAGAAGTTGGAGATCTCGATGAAGCTGTCCGGGCGCACCGGATGGGCCATGGGGCCGGCGTCTTCGGCGAACTGGTGGGTGCGCAGGTAGGCGACGTCCTCGATGCGCTTGACCGTGCGCGAGTTCATGTCGGCGCTGAACTCGGCGTCGCGGAACACCGTGAAGCCTTCCTTGAGCGACAGCTGGAACCAGTCGCGGCAGGTCACGCGGTTGCCCGACCAGTTGTGGAAGTACTCATGGGCGACCACCCCTTCGACGCGCTGGTGGGCAGCATCGGTGGCGGTTTCGGCGCGGGCCAGCACGCAACTGGAGTTGAAGATGTTCAGGCCCTTGTTTTCCATGGCGCCCATGTTGAAGTCGTTGACCGCGACGATCATGAAGATGTCCAGGTCGTACTCACGGCCGTAGACCTCCTCGTCCCAGCGCATGGACTTCTTCAGGCTGACCATCGCGTGGTCGCACTTGTCGATGTTCTCGGGCTCGACGTAGATGCGCAGGGTCACATCGCGACCCGACTGGCGGGTGAAGCTGTCCTCGACGCACCAGAGATCGCCCGCCACCAGCGCGAACAGGTAGGCCGGCTTCTTGAACGGGTCTTCCCAGGTTGCCCAATGGCGGCCGTCTTCTGCCGGGCCGCTGCCGACCGGGTTGCCGTTGGACAGCAACACAGGGTAGCGGTGCTGCTCGGCGATCACCGTGGTGGTGAAGGTGCTCATCACATCCGGGCGGTCGAGGTAGTAGGTGATCTTGCGGAAACCTTCGGCTTCGCACTGGGTGCAGAACATCTTGCCGGACTTGTACAGGCCTTCCAGCGCGGTGTTGCTTTCCGGATGGATCTTCACGCTGGTGTCGAGGGTGAAGCGCTCAGATTTGGGGTGGAGGGTCAGGCTGCTGTCATCGAGCTGGTAGTCATCGGCCTGCAGCTCCTGGTCGTCCAGCGCGGCGCGCTGCAGCGCCAGTTGCTGGCCATCGAGCACCAGTGGCGGCAAGCCGGCACCGCGCTCGGGGTTGCGGCGCATGACCAGTTGCGCATGGACCAGGGTGTGGTCCTCGAACAGCTCGAAGGTCAGGTGCGTCTCGTCGATCAGATACTCGGGCGCCTGATAGTCCTTGAGGTAGATCACTTGCGGTTGTTCGGTACGCATGGTGACGATCCTTTTACTGGAGCACGGCCAGCTGGTAGGCCGTGTACTTGCGAATATTGATCACGCCGGTGTCGAAGATCAGGTACTGGCCCTTGATGCCCAGCAGCGTGCCTTCCACCACCGGGTCCTTGTCCAGGTTGAAGCTGACGATCTTCTTCGGGTAGGCCTGGACCGGGTAGCGCATCTCGACCACTTCGGCATCGGGCAGTGGCTGGATCGCCTGCAGGCCGAAGCGGCCTTGCAGCTCGCGCAAGCCTTCGGCGCAGGCATCGAAGATCTGCTCGCGCACCGCGACCAAATCCAGCGCTTCGGCATCGCCCTTGAGCAGGGTGCGCCAGTTGGTGCGATCCGGTACCTGGCTGCGCAACAGGTCTTCGACCAGGCCCGACTGTTGGCGGGTGGCCACGCGCATGATCGGCAGTGCCTGGCTGGCGCCCTGGTCGAGCCAGCGGGTGGGCAATTGCGTGGCACGGGTGATTCCCACCTTGATGCCCGACGAGTTGGCCAGGTACACCACATGGTCGGTCATGCAGAACTGCTCGCCCCACGACGGCTCGCGGCAGGTGCCGGCATCGTAGTGGCAACGTTCCGGAGCCATGATGCACACATCGCACTGGGCCAGTTTGGTCATGCAGGGGTAGCAGTAGCCCTGGCTGAAACTGGTCTTGGTGCGCTTGCCGCAATGGGTGCAGTGGATCGCACCGAGGTATTCCAGACGCAGCGACTGGCCGATCAACGGGTTGACCGGCACCTGCTCTTCACCGAGGCGAAAGCTGTACTGCACGACCGGTGCTTCGAGACGCACCGCCATCTTGCTCAAGGAGCCACGAGCGAGTTCGATCAATGTACCGAGTCCGACTTGAACAGAATGTTGGGGATCGGCGCGGATTTGGAGGCGCATTCCTGCGGCCCCATGTAGCCGGTGCGCTCTTCCTCGGGCAGGTTCTGGATTTCCCAGGCGATCACTGCCTGCAGCGACAGCTCCTTCTGCTCGGCGGTGAGCTTGCGGCCATCGGACCATTTGCCGAGTTCCACCGCCGTCTTCAGGCTCTGGTAGATCTCGGGGGTGATGTTTTCGATCATTTGCGCGAAAGTGGACATGAGCGTCTCCTAAATCAAGCCGACAGTTTACGCCGGGCCAGCAGTCCACCCAAGAGGCCTGTCAGGCATCCGATGAGCAACCCGCCGACATGGGCGGCATTGGCGATCTGGCCGAAGCCGAGCTGGCCGACCACGCCACTCAGGCAGATCACCAGCCAGATGAGCATCATCACCAGCACGCCGCGGGGCAGGCTGAACAAGGGGTTGGGCGCCAGCCACTGATAGAGCCAGAGGTAACCGAGCAAGCCGTAGAGCACTCCGGACAGGCCACCGAACAGGTTTGGGCCGCCGATGAAATGCTGGGCCAGGTTCGACACCAGGCTGAACACCAGGGTCAGCGCCAGCAACGCCCAAGGCCCTTGGCGCAACTCGATGCGCCGCCCCAGCTCCCAGTACCACAGCCCGTTCATGGCCAGGTGCAGGACGCCGAAGTGCAGCAGCATGGGCGACACCAGGCGCCACCACTGGCCCTCACCCAGGCTTTGGGCCAGCGGCACGAAGTAGAGGTAGTCGCCCTGTACCTGGTAGTCCTGGAAGGTGAACCAGCTCAGGGTCGAAAGGTTTTCGCCAAGGCCGGTCAAGCCGACCACGGCAATGCATAGCAGCAGGATCGCAGCGGTGACCTTGCAGGCGCGCAACTGCTCCTTCAGCGGCGGCCGGGTCGGCTCGCTCGCGGGCGTTTGCGCACCCACGAGCGAATCCGCATCGGCATTGCCGTCAGGATAGCGGCGATAGAGCTCGAGCACCTGCGCGGCCATGGCGGGCGGCACCCAGAGCACTTGCTCACTGCCCTCCTCGACTACCCGGTGCGGCACCTCGAGGCGCCGCAACAAGGTGACGAAGCCACTGAGGTCGACACCCAGCGGCAGACGTATCACTTCGATCACGTTCATTGGCTGGCCTGCGGTCGGTCGACATCGACCCAGACGAACTTGTGCGGGTCGATGCGGGTTTCGTCGTCCAGCCGGTAGGCGGCCAGCTTGCCGTAGAGCACCGCGCTGTAGTCCAGGCAGGCCAGGTTGGCGCGGATCGGCGCGGGGTGGCCGCTGCGCCAGTAATGACCGACGAACAGCAGTGGTTCATCCTCCGAATAACGCAGCAGCGCGTTCTTCTGGCTGTGGCTGAGCGGCGCGCGGGCCACTTCCTCGGGCAGCGCATCGGGCTGGAACACGATGTCGCCATAGGTTTGCGGGTCTTCCTCCCAGAATTTGGTGCGGAAGAAGGCGCGGGTCAGGCCGTCGCCGCCGGTCAGCGTGAGGCCGTCTGGCAGGCGCATGTCGGTGCCGCGCAGCAGGCGGTTGCACACGGTCGAGGCAAAGCTTCCCGAGACCGCAGAGGCCTGCACGAAGTGCTCGTCGATACGGCCGTTCGGGTATTGGGCGCGGAGTTGTGCGATCAGTTGGTGGTCCCAGCAGGCATGCACCAGGCGGAAACGCCCGGCGTCGACGAACAGCGGCAGGGTGTAGAACCACTGGATGAAATCATGCCAGTCGCCGGGATGCTGGGCGAATTGGGTGAGGGTCTCGTCGATCAGGCGGGCATGGCGCGGCGTGTGCTCGCGCACGAAGGCCTTGCCGCTGCCGGGAAGCGCCGGCGTGACCCAGCCCAGGGCGTTGTACTCGTGATTGCCCATGATGCAGTGGGCCTGGCCGGCTTCGACCATGTCATGGACGATGTGCAGCGCCTCGCGGATGCGCGGGCCTCGATCGACGATGTCGCCGAGGAACAGTGCCTGGCGCCGCGCATGGCGCCAGACACCACCCGTGCGCTTGTAGCCAAGGGTGTCGAGCAGGCGTTCGAGGGTCAACGCACAACCGTGAACGTCGCCGATGATGTCGAAACTGCGTGCCGGATCGAGCATCAGTCGTCCCTGCCCCCCAGACGACTGCCCCAGCCAAGCTTGGTGCGGCAGACTTCGTAGTAGTTATGATCCAGCGGATGGATCAAGCGCAGCTTCTGTGGCTTCTTGCTCACCGTGATGGTGTCGCCTGGAGCGCAGGTGAAGTGGTTCTGCCCGTCGCAGGAGACCTGCGGGTAGATCTGCAGGTCCTTGGCGACCACGATCTTCAGCTCGCTGTTGCCATCGACCACGATCGGCCGGCCAGACAGGGTGTGCGGGTACATCGGCACGATGACGATGGCATCGAGCTTGGGGTGCATGATCGGGCCGCCGGCCGACAGCGCGTAGGCGGTGGAGCCCGTGGGCGTGGCGACGATCAGGCCGTCGGCCTTCTGGCTGCAGACGAACTGGCCGTCGATGTAGATCTCGAACTCGATCATCCGCGTCGACTTGCCCGGGTGCAGCACCACATCGTTGAGCGCGTCGCCCTGGCCAATGGCTTCGTTGTGGCGGCGAACCTCGGCCTGCAGCAGGAAGCGGTTCTCGACCAGATAGTGGCCGTCGAGCACCTCGGCGACCTTGGTTTCCAGCTCGTCGGGGCGAATGTCGGTGAGAAAGCCCAGGTTGCCGCGGTTGATACCCAGCACCGGGATGTTGTGCCGGGCCAGCGCTCGGGCGGCGCCCAACAGGCTGCCGTCGCCACCGACGACGATGACCAGGTCGCAGACCTCGCCCAGCAGCTTGCGCGTGGAGGTCTGCAGGCCGTGACCGGGCAGCACTTCGGCGATAGTGTCCTCGAGGATCACGTGCAGGTGGCGCTCGAGCAGGAACTTCTTCAGTCGGCGAATGGTGTCGAGCACCTGCGAGCTACCGAGGCGTCCGATGATACCGATATTGCGAAATTGCTCCATGGGGCTCCTGCAAGGCTCTGCGACGGGTGACAATGCCTGGATTATGGGCGAAACGACCGGCCAGCGGCAAACCGGCTATGCTCGCAGGATGACGCCCTTCACCGACCTCCATGCCCTGCCCCGCCAGCTACGCCACCCTGGCGTGCGCGATCTGGCGTGGACGCTGCTGTCGCCGCCGCTGCTGAGCGAACCACCCTGCCCGCAACGCCATCCGCTGGCGGCCAGCGGCTGGGCGGACGATCCCGGGCAGTTGCGCGACTGGCTGCTCGCCCTCGACCGCGATCCGCAGCCCTTGCAGGCGTGGCTGGCGCGCCTCACCAGCCGGCGCTTGGGGCTGTACTACGAAAGCCTCTGGCAATTCGCCCTGCAGCAGGCACCCGGCGTCGAGCTGCTGGCCGCCAACCTGGCAATCCGCCAGGGCCGGCAAACCTTGGGTGAGCTGGATATCCTGCTGCGCGATCGCACGGGCGACCATCACCTGGAACTGGCGATCAAGCTCTACCTCGGGCCGGATCAGGCTGATGCCCGCGACCCGGCGCAGTGGCTGGGTCCAGGTTGCCACGACCGGCTTGGCAGCAAGCTGGCGCATCTGGTCGCACATCAACTGCCGATCTCGGCTCGGGCCGAAAGCCGCGAAGCCCTGAATCAACTGCAGGTGGGCGATGTGCAGTCGCACCTGTGGCTGGGCGGCTATCTTTTTCATCCATGGCCGGGACAAACCACATCCCCCTTCGGGGCCAACCCTGCGCACCTGCGCGGGCGCTGGCTGCATCGACGCGAGTGGGCGCAGTATGCCAGCGCTCACCCGACGGCACTCTGGCAACCGCTGCAACGCCATGCCTGGCTGGCACCTGCACGGGTCGAGGCTGGGGATCGCTGGGGGGCGGCGGGTTTTGCAGCCTGGCTGTGGCGCCTGGAGGAAGGAGCCGCGGCACAATTGCTGGTGAGGTTGGAGGAGGATGGTGAAGGCGCCTGGCAAGAGGCGGAGCGAGTGTTTCTGGTGCGTGACAGCTGGCCAAACTTATCGGGATGACCCAGGACCAGTGCTCGAGAAAATGCCGTTCCGAGCCCAAAAATCATCGAAACAACCGACCTGAAACAACGAAAAATTACCAATCGACGCGCTAAAGTCCACACCAGGCGCCAGCAAGAGCGCCCACCCAACCTGATGACGAGGACCGACCATGGTTTCATCCACTCCCGAGCCCCACTATGCGCGCCTGTCCATCACCCTGCACTGGTTGATGCTGGTGCTGCTCGCCGCCGTCTATGCCTGCATCGAGCTACGCGGGCTGTTCCCCAAGGACAGTGCCGAGCGCGATCTGATGAAGAGCCTGCACTTCATGCTCGGGCTCACAGTGTTCGTGCTGGTATGGCTACGCCTGGCCATGCGCCTGACACGCCCGACACCGCCTATCGTGCCCAAGCCACCCGCCTGGCAGACCGGCCTCTCCCATCTGGTTCACGTGCTGCTTTACCTGCTGATGATCGGCATGCCATTGGCCGGCTGGCTGATCCTCAGCGCTGCGGGCAAGCCGATACCATTCTTTGGGCTGGAGCTGCCTGCACTGATCGGCCAGGATCCGGACCAAGCGAAGTTCATCAAGGGCTGGCATGAACGCATCGGCACCTGGGGCTACTGGCTGATCGGGCTGCATGCCATTGCCGGGCTTTACCACCACTACATACGCCGGGACAACACACTGCTGCGCATGCTGCCCTACAAGTAACCGCGCCGCCCCTGCAGGCCACCGGTATGAACGAAGATCAGGCGGGTGCCGGGCGAAAATCGCCCGGCCTCGACCTGCTCACGCAGGGCCAGCAGCGCCTTCCCCGTGTAGATCGCCTCGAGCGGCAGACCGCTGTAACGCTCGCTGTCTGCAATGAATGCCAGCAACGCGTCATCGCGCCGGGCGAATCCAGCGCGGCTGGCGTCGTGCAGGCAATAGCCAGCTGTACCCGCCAACTGCGCAATGCCCTGCTCCACACCATGGTCGCGCGGCACCGCCAGGGCGCCATGCACCGGATGCGCGCCCTGCTCGGCCAGCACCAGGCCTGCCAGCGTGGTACCGGTGCCCACCGCCAGCCACCAGGCGTGGTAATCGTCCCAACCGATAGACGCCAGTTGCGCCCGCGCCTGCTCGACGATCTGCCCACACCCCAAGGCGCCCTCCACGCCGCCCCCTCCCTCGGGGATGCAATGCCAGCCTGGATAGCGCGCCTGCCAGGGTTGCCAGAAGCCCTGCTCATTTCGCGCCCGGTAACCACCGTAGCCCAACCAGTGCAAGGTCATGCCCAGCGCCTCCAGGTCACGGACGGTCGGGGTGTCTTGCCGCTGACCACGCAACAACCCGGCGGTGGCGAAGCCGAAGCGCCTGCCCGCAGCGGCCAAGGCGTGCAAATGATTGGAGTGGTTGCCGCCCAGGCTGATCAAGCCGGGTGCACCTGCCTTCTGGGCAGCACCCAGGTGGTGCTGCAGCTTGAACCACTTGTTGCCACTGACCAGTGGGTCGATCAGGTCCAGGCGCAATACTGCGCACGCCACGCCAGCCTGCACCAGCCAGGGCAGGTGCAGGCTTTGCAGGGGCGCGGCGGTGGAGCCGGGAAATCCATCGAACATCTGCAGCATCCCGAAAAACCTGCACGTTAGCAGGTCAACGGCGCCCCGTCTTCCAACTGTGGGCATTGCCGGTATCGATGAAGTCCTCCAGCGGCGTCAGCAGTGCAGAGACGCGTTTCACCCATGCTGATACCGAAATTTCGGGACGCACACCGTTGTCCTGTAGTTCGAAGATATACATCTTCGCTTCGGTCAAGGCCTTATCGATCGCACTGGCCCGATGCCGCACGGAATTGAGCAGATCGGGGCCGGTCACCCTGGATATCTCGCGCATGTACGCGGTGAAACCCGGGTCGGAGAACTTCGGGCGATAGCCAAGCTTCTGGCTCTCGCTGAAACGCTTGGACATTTCACGCAACACCGCATCGAGCAACGGGTTGCCCTTGAGCGAGGCGAAATGGCTGTTGTTGGGGCCGTAGAGCTGCAGGGTCATGTTGCTCACCACCCCGCCTACCGCCAGTTGCCCGGGCTGCAGCATGAAGCCTGGCAGCGGGCTGAGCAGTACATCGTCCATGTCCATGTACACACCGCCCAGTTCGTGTATCAACCTGTAGCGCAAGGCGTCGCAGGCCGCTGCGTAGTTACGGGTTTCCGGCTGCAGGAAGAACTTGAACACTTCGCCCTGCGGGCTATCTTCGAAAGGTTTGAAGAACACCTCCTGCCTCACCGCCGTGCAGGTCGCTCCCGGGTAGCGCGAGCGCAGCTTGCGCAACTGCACCACATTGCCCAACCCCCACCTACTGAGGCCCAGGAAGTGCAGATGCAATTTATAACCGCCTTGTTGTGCCATCTCGATGTTGGCCTTGAGCGTAGCGTCGTGCGCCTCTATCAGAGCGTCTGCACTTCCGATCCAGATCTGGTGGATATCCTTGGGCAGCGGCTCCAGCCCACTGCTCGGCGGCTGCTCCGGCAGCACTGGCCGCTGGGGACACTCCAGCTCCAGACGCGCCTGCTGGCGCACCATTCGAGACGCCTTCGGGCCAGGATCGGCAGCGCCCACATAGCGGCTTGTCTGTTCATCCCACCGGTAGTACAAGCGTTTGGACGACGAGTACCAACAGCAGTACTCCAGATCGAACATCACCTTCAGTTCCTGGGCGCCGTCCATGATGCGGAAAACCCGGCCACTGCCATCGGCGCTTTCACTGACCCCACGCAGCGCGTTCACCGGCATCGTCCGAACCGGCAGTGGCTGGTCCATCCCCCCCAGCAGCCCCGGACGGCGCACGATCAGCCAGTCACCTGTGCGCGGATCACGTTCGATCCTCGGATCGGGATTAGAAAACAGCGAGCGGCTCTGAGTGTCGCCGCCTGATCCGATATGGAAACTCGAGGTCCGTTGCAGCGGGTCACGCACCTCATAGACAGGGTAGTAACGGCCCTGCAAAGACACGTTCAACCGGCCGTCGAAGACCAGCAACCCCTGCCGCGGCCCCTCAGAAATGGCAAAGGGTGAGCCCTGTGGCTTGGGCGCCTCGCTGATCGCAGCGACCGTCCGCGTACCACTGCCTCCCGCCAGGCGCAGCGGCACTCCCGAGGCGACGGGTGCCCTGAACCTGTAGAACTTGGCATTGGCCAGTCCGCTCAGGCTGCTCAAGAACTCGATGGCATAGGCTCCGGCCTGCTCACGCTCCCCACTGGCTAGCGCCGCGTAACTGTTGAACAGGTAATAACCAAGCTCTGCGAGGTCGAGCATGGTCATGACCCGCGCGGGAATCAGCGTACTCAACACGCGGAACACGGTGACAGCGATGTCCAGCCCACGCTCCAGTCGCAACTCGGCATCGGATACCGCCAGGCTGTTACCTTCGGCCAGCAGATAAGCGATCCGATAATCGAAAACAGCCATGCCCACCGATTGGCTGAGGGTTTGCGTGTCCAGGTCTGCGCCGGCCTTGCCATCCGCGATGCGAAGCAACAAAGGAAAGGCCTGCCCAAGCTGATGACGCCCGAACCGCGACACCCAGTACTCGGTGCTTGCGCTCCACTGCGCCGGATCTCGGATGCCTTCGAGCTCCCGGGTCATCACGGCGCGCAGGGTACTGCGGGAGCTGTGGCGCCTGAACGGCTTGCCGGACGGGTGGCCGGGGGTGTAGCAAACCAGCGACGACTCGCCGGTTTCATGGAAGATCAGCACGTCACGCAAAGAGTTGCCACCCAGCTTGAGTACTTGCAACTCAGCGCGTTGTCCTTCGCGCAGAGGCCGCTTGCCAGGCGATGGATGATCCAGAACATCCTGGATAGCCTGATACCCGGAATCGTCCAGATCACCCGTGGCATGGGCCAGAAACGCATCGAGCCGCAGGCGTTTCTCGAACAGGGCTGTCGCGGCATCGCGGCGCCGTTGGTGCAGATCCTTGGTCTCGCCAGCAGCGGGTGTCGTCAACGCCTTGTTGATTGCTTGCTGATAGTGCTTCTGCAGGTCCAGTCGACGGCTCAGGGCCGTCAGCCGCGTGCTGGAGAGATAGCGCGACTGTGCCTGCGTCACGCCACTGAAACCGACCGTCCAACTGGCGTCGGCCCTGGCGTCCATGCGCATGGCAATGTATTCGACCAGCGAGCACTCGCTCTGCACGCTTTGCGACTGTGCAAGATCAGGGGTGACACCCGGTGCAAGTTCCACCTCCGGCAATTCAGGGCTGTACTCAACGATTTCGATCTCGACGGTGACTGCCCGGGGGTCCAGATCCTGCCCTTCCTCGCGCAACTCCGCGCGGATCCGATCACGGGCGAAATCCTCGAACGCGGGCAACTCCTTCCAATAGCCTTCGGCGAGGCTCTGCTGCCGGGCAATGTCGAGCAACATACCATCCAGTACCTTCTGCTGCGCTTGAGCGAGGTTGCGCAGCCCTTCCGGCAACTGTGCCCGCAGCAATTGGCGCTCGGCTTCGAACGCTAGCAACACCCGCGTGGAGCGTGCGCGTGACACATCCAGACCATTGCGGTCATCCCATACACCAGAATGTTCGCTGGTCGCGCTGGCATACCAGGTGTCACGTTGCTGTTTGGCCAGATGCTCGAACGGATTGCCCTCGATCAACCCGGCTCGTACCTCGAAGCTTGCACCTTCACGCTCCCACTCCTCGAGCAAGTCCCGTTGCGCCTGCGGTGTCAGGCGCATCAACAAGGCCAGGCCCCAGGCGCGGTCCTCCAACAGCGCCTTGCGCACCTCATCCAGGGTGGCCTGGAGGTTGTCGTGACGAAGGACAAACCCAAGATATCCGCTGCAATACAACACAGCTTCGCCGGTCAGGGCCTGCCGCTCGGTCACATAGGAAAGTGCCGGATCGTAGCCGGCCGGGGTTTCGGTGAGAACCAGCATACCTGGCAGGGAGAAGGACTTCGCAGCGCCACCGGTGTGGACTGTCAGGTCGTAGACGCCACGTGCCAGGCTGCGGTCGGAGAAACGAGGGTGTTCGACGATGTCTTCGATCAGTGCCCTGGCTTCGGCAGTGAGCGTTCCGACGCTCTCCAGCAGCTGTACATCGTCCGCCAGGCTCGAGCGCACCTGCTGCTCCATGGCCAATTTTCGAGGAGCCGAAGACAACTGCGGGGGCACCTCCCAGTAGGTTTGCGCATCGTCCTCGAAACGGCTGAGCACAGCCTTGGCGTCGATAAGCTGCAAGGCGTCGAGCACCTGCTTCAGGGTCACGTCAACGAGCAGATCATCTTCGGCCAGCGAACTGGCGCTCGACGAAAGCACCGCCTGCGCCGGATCGAAGAGGTCGGCTTTCGTCTGTCCCAATCGTGCGGATTCGACCAAGGTTGTCAGGGCATGCGCATGGGCAAGCGAGCGTTCAGCAGCGCCATCGCCGCCGGTGAATTGCAACAGGTGCGGCGTACGCGCCAGCAGGCCCGGCAAGTGCTCCTCGAACAATGCGAGGGCTGCTGCCCGAAGCGTGGGCAGCGTGTCGATTTCAGGTAGTTGATCAGGCAGTTCGGCGGTAAGCGGCTGGGGCTGCGAGGTATTGGTCATGGCGGCAATCTCTCTGAAAACCGAGAGGTTGCCGCCACCGTGCGAACACACGGTACTAACTATGTCTGCCTAGAGTTCTGCCGCCAGGCGCGACCCCTGGTTGATCGCACGCTTGGCATCGAGCTCGGCGGCGACATCCGCACCACCGATCAGGTGCACCGATTGCCCGTTCGCCAGCAGCCCCTCATACAGCTCGCGCTGGGGCTCCTGGCCGGCGCATATCACCACGTTGTCCACCGCCAGCAGCTGCGGTTCGCCTTCGCCAATGCGCACATGCAGACCAGCGTCATCGATCTTCAGGTAATCGACGCTGTTGAGCATCTGCACCTGCTTGTTCTTCAGGCCCGTGCGGTGAATCCAGCCAGTGGTCTTGCCCAGGCCGTCGCCGACCTTGGTCTTCTTGCGCTGCAGCAGATAGACCTGGCGTGCCGGGGCATGGGGCTCAGGCTTGACCCCCGCGATACCGCCGCGGGCTTCAAGGTGGGTATCGATACCCCACTCCTTCCAGAACGCCGCACGATCCTGGCTGGTCGCAACACCCTTGTGCACCAGGTACTCGCTGACGTCGAAACCGATACCTCCGGCACCGATCACGGCAACTCGCTCCCCTACTGGCTTGCGCTCGAGCAGCACGTCGAGGTAGCTCAGCACCTTGGCATGCTCGACGCCGGGGATGGCCGGCGTACGCGGGGTGATGCCGGTCGCCAGGATGATCTCGTCGAAGCCGCCCGCCGTCAGGTCGTCGACACCGACACGGGTGTTCAGGCGCAACGTCACGCCGCTGCTCTTCACTTTGTTGGCGAAGTAGCGCAGGGTCTCGAAGAACTCTTCCTTGCCGGGCACGCGCTTGGCCACGTTGAACTGCCCGCCGATCTCGGCGCTGGCATCGAACAGGGTCACCTCGTGCCCACGCTCGGCGGCGACCGTCGCCGCGGCGAGGCCAGCAGGCCCTGCGCCGACCACGGCGATGCGTTTCACCGCACGTACCGGCAGGTAGTTGAGCTCGGTCTCGTGGCAGGCACGCGGGTTGACCAGGCAACTGGTCAACTTGCCGCCGAAGGTGTGGTCGAGGCAGGCCTGGTTGCAGCCGATGCAGGTGTTGATCTCGTCCGCGCGGCCCTCGGCGGCCTTGTTGACGAAGTCAGGGTCGGCAAGGAAAGGCCGAGCCATCGACACCATGTCGGCATCGCCTTCGGCCAGCACCGCTTCGGCCACTTCGGGCGTGTTGATGCGGTTGGTGGTGATCAGCGGAATCTGCACTGCGCCGCGCAGCTTGGCGGTGACCTTGCTGAACGCCGCGCGCGGCACCTTGGTGGCGATGGTCGGGATACGCGCCTCGTGCCAGCCGATGCCGGTGTTGATCAGGGTGGCGCCCGCCTGCTCGATGGCCTTGGCCAACTGCACGATCTCCGCCCAGTTGCTGCCACCTTCGACCAGGTCGAGCATCGACAGGCGGAAGATGATGATGAACTCGCGGCCCACCGCTTTGCGTACGCGCCCGACGATCTCTACTGCAAGACGCATGCGGTTCTCGTAGCTGCCGCCCCAGCGGTCAGTCCGGTGGTTGGTGTGCGCGGCGAGGAACTGGTTGATGAAATAGCCTTCCGAACCCATGATCTCGACGCCGTCATAGCCGGCACGCTGGGCCAGTACCGAACAGTTGACGAAGTCGTCGATCTGCTTCTCGATACCCGCCTCGTCCAGTTCCTTGGGCTTGAACGGGTTGATCGGTGCCTGGATGGCACTGGGCGCCACCTGCCGCGGGCTGTAGGCGTAACGACCAGCATGCAGGATCTGCAGGCAGATCTTGCCTCCCGCCGCGTGCACCGCCTCGGTGACGATCCGATGCTTGTCGGCTTCTTCCTCGGTGCTGAGCTTGGCCGCGCCCGAGTACACGCCACCCTCGTCGTTCGGTGCAATACCGCCGGTCACCATCAGGCCGACACCGCCACGGGCACGTTCGGCGAAGTAGGCGGCCATCCGCTCGAAGCCCCCCGGGCGCTCTTCGAGCCCGGTGTGCATGGAGCCCATCAGGGTGCGGTTACGCAGGGTGGTGAAGCCCAGGTCGAGCGGGGCCAGCAGGTGTGGGTAGCGTTCGGCAGCCATGGAGGGACTCCAGATGAGGCGTGATCACGGAATGCGGGTGCCTCACACGGGCCCCGTCGTTTGTCTGCCGTCGACATTAAACAGGCGTTTGAACCGGCTCAATGATCGAAACTGACAACTTATTGATCCTGCTGCACAGCGGGACTACCCTAGGACACCCTTGGCCTAAAGATGCCGTACCGTTTCATGCGCAAACTCCTGGCAAGCGCCCTGGCGCTGGTGATGATCGCCGCCCTGTTCAGCTATGGCTTCTGGACCCAGCAGCGCCCGGAAGGTCATTACCTATCCGATTTGCGCATCCAACTGGCGCTCAACCAGGGCGTTCCCGGCGAACACGGCAACCTGCTGGGCATCGAGCCGCTGCTCTACCCCAGCGACTACCAGAACCTCGAGCGCCTGCACCGCAAGCTCTCGGCCTATCTGGAACAGGCCCGCGCCCAAGGCTTGGTCAACCCGCGAACGGTGGTGGTGCTGCCCGAGCATATCGGCACCTGGCTCTGGGCCCGCGGCGAGAAAAAGGAGCTGTACCAGGTCACCCAGTTCCGTGAAGCCTGGCAGTGGCTGGAACTGAGCAATCCCGTGCGCTACGGCCTGGCCATGCTGGCGGCCACTGGCGATGACCGCCGCTCCGACGCACACCTGCGCATGAAGGCGCGGCAGATGGCCGCTGACTACCAGCAATTGTTTGGCGGCCTGGCCCGCGAGTTCGGTGTCACCCTGGTGGCCGGCTCCATCGTGCTGCCGGCGCCCTATGTCGAAGAGGGTCAGTTGCATGTCGGCAAAGGACCGCTGTTCAACAGCAGCCTGGTGTTCGCCAGCGATGGCACACCACTTGGCCAGCCACAGTTGCAGCAATACGCCGACAGCGAGGTCCGTCGCTTCATCGAGGATGGCCAGGCCCAGCCGCTGCAGGTCGTGCAGACCCCGGCCGGACGCCTGGGTGTGCTGGTGGGCAGCGACAGCTGGTATCCGCGCAACCATGAGCTGTTGGCTCGCCAGTCGGTGCAACTGATCGCCAATCCGGTGTTTCTCAGTGGCAAGGGAAGTTGGCAGGCACCCTGGCGTGGCAACCGCCACCAACAGGCGGCCAACCAGTTGCCGTTGAGCAAAGGCGAAGTCAGCGAAGAGGCGGCCTGGCGTCAACTGATCCTTGCCGCCAACCCCAAGCTGCCAAGCATCAGTGTCTTCCTGCGCGGCCAGTTCTGGGAGCTGGGCAGCGACGGCCAAGGCTTTGTCAACCAGGCGGGCGCACAACTGGCTGGCAATCCCAGCCAGGGCGCCCGCCTGCTTAACCTGTGGCTGTAAGGGCATGCGCCAGCCACGCGTGCGCCTGGGTGACCTCTCGGTAGGTTTCGTCCAGCCGCTGACCGAAGCCCTGCAGGAACTGGGTCATGACCCGACGCCGCTGTTGCAACGTTATGGGTTGGATGCCGCGCGTGTGAATGAAGCCTGTGCCCGCCTGTCGATTCCCCGCTACATGCACCTGGGGCACGCAGCCATCGAGCTCAGCGCCGAGCCCGCGCTGGGGCTGCGCATGGGACGCCTGAGCCGCCTGGCCCAGGCCGGCCTGGCGGGCGTGACGGCAGCACAGGCCCCGAACGTGCGGGAGGCTGCGCGTACTCTGCTGCGCTTCGAGCCGCTGTACGCTGCCAACTATCGTGGCAGCTCGGCCTTCATCGAAGACGCCCAAGGAGCCTGGCTGCGCTTTTACTCGATCAGCCCGTACAACACCTACAACCGCTTCGTGGTCGACTCGTTGCTGGCCGGCTGGCTGGCACAGTTGTCGGGGCTGGCCGGCACGCCGGTGCTGGCAGAACGCATGGAGATCGAGTTCGAAGCACCCGCCTACAGTGCCCTGTATCAACCGTTGTGCAGCACGCCCGTGCAGTTCGGCGCTGCCAGCAACCAGCTACGCCTCGGCCAGGCCGCACTCGCGCTGGGTAACCCACACCACTGCCCTAGCACCTGGCAGCACCTGCTGCAGCTGTGCGAAGCGGAGCTGGCACAGCGCACGCGTGTGCGCAGCCTGGGCGAGCGCATCACTCATCTGCTCGGCCCGTTGCTCAACGGCGGACGGGAACCTGATCTGGAGGAGGTTTCACACCATCTGCAACTGCCCACCTGGACATTGCGTCGCAAGCTGGCCGAGGAAGGCTCGAGCTTTCGCGGCCTGCTCAACGACACCCGACGCGACCTCGCCGAAACCTACATCCGTGATACGGAGCTGGCCTTCGGTGAGATCGCCTATCTGCTGGGGTTTGCATCAGCCGAAGCCTTCCAGCGCGCATTCAAGCGCTGGACGAGGCTGACACCGGGGGAGTTTCGCCGCCATCAGCGGCAAGTGGGCTAGAGCTCGGTGGCGTCTTCTGCCGGCTCCGGAGTGTCCAGTTCATATGCCTGGAATTCGAGAAGCTCTTCCTGATAATCGTCCATTGGCCTGCGTCCTCTTGCATTCATTTTTTCACGGGTCTGGCCATCAAGCTATGCGGGCCGGATGAAGGAATCATGACATCCCCATGAGGAATAAACGTAGCAGGCGTTCGAGTCGTTAACAGCAGCTCTTGTGTAACAGCGGATGAAGCATTTACCTAGGGTCTGTATGAAAAGCCTTGAGACGAAGGTCAGGCAAGGCGAAAACAGCCGAGGAACGGCCGGGGTCGCGCTCGACTTTACGGGTTGTAAATGAGCATTCCGACCGGGCTGGCGCACCAGGCTGTTTTCAACGCAGCATCACCGAGTATCAAGGTTTTTCATACAGAGCCTAGAGTGACGAGGGGGCCGGCTCGCTGGTCGGTGCTGCTTGCTGCACCTGGATCGGCGCAGCTTCGACCGGCGGCGCGATAGGCTGCGAGCCCTGGCTATCGTCGACCACAGGCGCCGCTGGCGCCTCGCTGGCGGCTGGTGCGGCTGGTGCTGCAGCGGTCGGCGATGGCGCTTGCTCCGAAGGAGTCACCGGCGCTGCCGGCTCGACCTGTGGCGCGCTGCCAGACACCGGTACCGCCGCTGGCTGAACGGCCGGGGCCAATGCTGCAGGCTCGGGCAAGCCCAACTCCTGCGCCGGTTTTTCAGGCTTGGGCGGCTCCACTTGAGGGGTGGCCTTCTTCTGCTTCTTCGGCTTTGGCAGGTAGCTTTCGACCAGGGAGAAATAACGCTCGTAGAACTGCGGCGAAGTCACGGTTTCGCTGGCCACCTTGACCATGGAGTCGTCGGTGGAGCCGATCGGCATCGACACCGAGCCGAGGATGCCCACTCCGAGGCTGGCCGAGGTATTGGATTTTTTCAGGGTGTAGCGATCCTGCAAGGCGTTGGCAAAGATCGTCGAGCGCTGATCGTCGCTGCTGTCGGGAGCACAGGTGATGTTGAAGCTGATCTGCAGGTGGTTCTCGGCGTTCTGCTGGAAGCTCTTGTTGCCGGCCACCTGGCTCGCGTCACTGCTGGTGATGATATAGCCCTGGCTCAACAATGCCCGGCGCGCGGCTTCGCACGATCCGGCATCGCTGACCTGGAAACTGCGCGAGAACGTCCCCGAGTCGTCGAAGTTCTCGTGTTCGTAGATCGCTGCCTTTTTCGAGGAACAGCCGGAAACACCCGCCAGCACCAGGGCCAGCCCGAGCGCTACTGAGACGGTAGATCTGGACATTGTCAATTCCGGGAAGAACGAATGGTGCCTATTGTGCAACACATCGCTGGGTCGCTGAAACCGCTGGTCGGTGAAGAGTCTGTCAGCATCAGGTAAATGTTCAAACTGACCCTGTCAGCTCCACGCCGATGTCTAACAGCACTGGCGATTGATATAAAGGCGGGTACTAGCCATTCACCAGGCCACAGAAACAAAAAAAGCGACCCGAAGGTCGCTTTTTTTGTGCCTCGAGGTGTTCAGTGACCTCGAAGCGGATATGGCGCAGCGGACGGGACTCGAACCCGCGACCCCCGGCGTGACAGGCCGGTATTCTAACCGACTGAACTACCGC